>PCBO01000060.1 GCA_002730975.1 Opitutia bacterium | reverse complement strand
GTTTTCAGTTTTCTTACCCGCAAAGGATTGAATCACCTAATGTTTGTCGTATGGTCCTCTTTCAGTCCGGGTACTTCCAAGGTTCTCTATATTCGCGGCGCAGGAGTTTTTGCGCTTCGGGATCGTTGGGGATGGTTTCCTTGTCGCCGTCCCAAGCCACTCCTCTTCCTAGCTTATAGGAAAGCATGCCGAGCATGGGGAGGACGGACGAGCGGTGGGAGGGTTCGATCCCGCAGACGGGTTCGGCCTTGGTCTCGATGGCCCGGAGGAAGTCCGCCCACAGGAGGGTGAGGTTATGGCCGTCGGGTTCCTGCAGTTGATGATCCTCGTGGATGGTCTTTTTCTTGGAGTCGGTGGGATGAAAGGTCCAACCATCCCGCCAGCCCATGTGGAATACACCCTTGGTGCCGTAGAAGTAGGCCCCGATGGCGTGCTTCTCGGAGTTGTTCCTGGCGTATTTTCGGTGTTCCCAAGTGGCGGTGAAGGACTCGAATTGGTAGGTGGCGACTTGAGTGTCGGGAGCGTCGGAGGTTTGGAACTTGTCGTTGAGTACGGCTTCGCCTCGTACGGGCCTGCCGCCCGTGGAGTGTACGTACTTGGGGGCTTTTTCATCGGTCCACCAGAGGACTTGATCGAGCCAGTGTACGCCCCAGTCGCCGAGTGTGCCGTTTGCGAAGTCGAGGAAGTTGCGCCAGCCTCCGGGATGAATGCGAGTGTTGAATGGACGCAGGGGGGCGGGACCGCAGTAGAGGTCCCAGTCGAGACCGTCGGAGGGGTCCTGATTGCGAGCCGGGGTTTCCTTGCCGCCTCCTCCGGCCACGAAGAGGCGGATCATGCCTATGTCGCCAACGGCGCCGCTCTTTAGAAATTTCATGCCCGAGACGTGGTGTGGGCCGATGCGTCGATGAAGCCCTACCTGGGCGGTGATCCCCGCGGCTTGAGCGGCCTTTACCATGGCTTGGCTTTCGGCGATGGTGTGTCCAGTGGGTTTTTCCACGAAGACGTGGGCGCCGGCTTCGCAGGCTGCTATGAAGGGTAGGGCATGCCAGTGATCGGGAGTGGCGATGATGACGACTTCGGGCTTTTCCTTGGCCAGTAGCTCGCGGTAGTCCTTGTATCCCTTTGGGGAATCCCCCGAGAGGCGCTCCACCTTTTCGGCGGAGACGTCGATGGCTTCCTCGTCCACGTCGCAAAGACCGACGACCTTGGCGCTGCCGGCGGCCATGGCTTCCTTGAGTACGTTCATGCCCCACCAACCCGATCCGATGAGGGCGGTCCTGTATTTGCGGCCAGCCTTGGCGGAGAGGCCGGGAGCGAAACCCGCGGCAAGGGCTCCCGTGGCAGAAGTCTTGAGAAATTGGCGACGATGAAGGTTCATGGGAATGAATTTGGAGGACTTTGCATAGGGGCGTCAAGGTAGAGATGGGCCCAAATCGTTTGACGTTCTTTTGGTAAAGTCATTCCTCGCTTCATGGCAAAGATGAAGGAAATGAGTGTCGTAGCCGAGAAGGCTTGCGGGTGGCCGAACTTGACGAGGTTGCCTAACGGTGAGGTGATATGCGTTTATTTCAACGCTCCCAGTCACGGGTTGGAGGAAGGTGACTTGGTGTGCGCAGTGAGTGATGACGGTGGTCTGAATTGGAAGGCTCGCGGCGTAGTCGCTCGGCACCCCGAGGGCGGCAATAGGATGCACCTTGCGGTGGGCTTGGCGGGCAACGGCGACCTGCTTGCCTTTTCCAGTGGGTTCTTCGTCGAGGACGAGGAGTTCACCGGTTTTGCGGGACAGTGGCTCTCGCGTTCTTCGGATGGCGGACGGACTTGGGACGTGGATGAAAAACCTTCCATACCCGAACCCTGTGTCGGGGCCATACCTTTCGGGCGTGTGATTCAACTTTCCGATGGTCGGTTGGCCTACACCTGCTATCGCTCCCAAGGCTCGGGGAATCCGAGTGAAACTTGGATAGGCTTTTCCGAGGACGACGGGAAAAGTTGGCCGAGCTTTTCGACTTTTGGGGAGGACGACTCCAACGAGCCCACTATTCTTGAGGTCGAACCCGCCCGGTTGTTGGCGGCAGTTCGCACGCACGTCGACCATCACGTGAAGCTTTGCGAAAGCAAGGATGGGGGTGAAACTTGGAACGACGTCGGTCCGCTCACTCTGCCTATGCAGCATCCGGCCGATCTCATTCGTATTGGAGGTGGTCTGCTACTTATGACTTATGGGATCAGAAATCGCGGCTTGATGGGAATCGGTGCTAGATTGAGCAAGGACGACGGCAAAACTTGGCGACCTCCTTGGGTTATTCATCAGTTCGGCGACGAGGCCACTGACTGCGGTTACCCCTCTACCGTGATGCTGGACGATGAAGGGACTCTTCTCACGGCAGCTTATTCCGATTTCGATGCAAGCCTCGGCGAGGATGCCGATAATTATCGGGTAATCACCTTTCGCTGGGCATTGAAAGAGTGGTTGGATGACAAGACCCTAAAGTCCATTTCGGATGGCAAACTTCTGAAAAGCTGAAATATTCTAGCTAGACGCCGGTGTCCTTTTGCGACATTCGTGCAGTTTTATCCCACACCAAATTACATTTTACACCATGAGCGAAAATATTTGTCGTTGGGGCATTCTCGGAACTGCGGGAATCGCCAAGAAGAACTGGCAGTCAATCAAGAACGCAGGGAACGCGCGCCTCGTCGGAGTGGCGAGCCGAGATCTGGCCAGAGCTCAAGCTTACATCGACGAATGTCAGGCTCACGTTTCCTTTGATCCTGCCCCTCGGGCTATCGGAAGCTATGAGGAAATGCTTGCGAGCGAGGATATCGATGCCGTCTACGTTCCATTGCCTACCGGACCCCGCAAGGAATGGGCGATCAAGGCGGCCGAAGCTGGCAAGCACTTGATGTGCGAGAAACCTTGCGGCGTGGACGCTGCGGAAGTGCAGGAGATCATCGCGGCCTGCGACAAGGCGGGCGTCCAGTTCATGGACGGAGTAATGTTCATGCACAGTGATCGTCTCGCGAAGATTCGGGAGAGCCTCGACGACGGCGAGACCATCGGAAAGCTTAGGCGTATCGCCACCCAGTTCAGTTTTTGGGCGCCTGAAGATTTCTTGACGGGCAACATTCGTATGCATAGCGATCTTGAGCCCCTGGGTTGCTTGGGCGATCTTGGTTGGTACAACATCCGGTTCAACCTGTGGGTGATGAACTATCAAATGCCCAAGGTGGTGACGGGCAGGTTATTGAACGCCTCCGGACGTTCGGACAGTCCACGCCAAGTGCCGACCGAGTTTTCCGGCGAAATGCTTTTTGATGGAGACGTCTCCGCAAGTTTTTACTGCTCGTTTCTTACCGAGCATCAGCAATGGGCTCATGTCAGCGGAACCAAGGGAAGCATTCGGATCGATGATTTTGTTCTGCCTTATTACGGCAACGACATTGCCTACACGGTATCCCGGCCGGTTTTCGATCAAACCGTGTGCGACTTCAACATGGAGCGTCATGAAAGCCGAGAGTCTGTCGACGAGTATAGCGACAGTCACCCCACCTCACAAGAGACCAAGCTTTTCCGCAACTTTTCCGATCTTGCCCTTGGAGGAACTCCCGATTCGCATTGGCCTGAGATTACTTTGCAAACGCAACGAGTGATGATGGCCTGTGTGGAATCCGCCGAGAACGGTGGCAAGGAAGTGAGCCTAGCTTAAACGACAACCGATTTGCTTCACCAGCCGGCATAGCCGTGCGTTTATACAAGGAATCCGTGGCGTTTATCTTGCCACGAGCACTACGGTATCCGGTAACTTCCGTATCAGCTTTTTGATTTCTGTGATCTTTTTAGTGGTACCGATTCCCGTTTCCCACCTGGATGGAATTTAATGCGCGGTCCAACCCCCATCGACCACCAGCATACTTCCCGTGACGTAACTTGAGGCAGGCGATGCCAAGAATATTGCAGCTCCTTGAATTTCTCGCATTTCTCCCCATCTCTCCAATGCCGTGGCGCCCACGATGAATTTCTTTCCTTCCTCGGTATCGGCAATCGGCTCGTTCATGGGAGTTAAAAAGGGACCCGGGCAGATTGCGTTCACGGTTATGCCTTGTTTGGCTACTTCAAGGGCGAGGGCTCTAGTCATTTGAGCTACTGCTCCTTTGCTGCTGGTGTAGGGAGTGCGGTTGGCTAGCCCGACTAGACCTAGCGTACTGCATAGGTTAATGATTCGGCCACTGCCTCTTTCCTTCATGTGAGGAAGCACGGCCCGCGAGCACAACCAGACGCCATTTACGTTTACGTCCTGTACGTGCTTGAAGTCTTCGAAGGACAATTCGTCGATGGGACCGCGTACGTTAACGCCGGCATTACTCACCAGTACGTCGATGCGTCCGAATTGTTCGAGAGCATGCGCGACCATTCCTTCAACTTCGTCTTCCTTTGTCACGTCTGCTTGGAAACCGATGACCTTGACCTTATGATCTGCGGCGATCTCTTCAGCTCTCGAGCAAACCTCCTCGAGGTTGCGGCTGACTAAAAAGAGGTCGGCACCTGCTGACGCAAGCCCTGCGGCCATAGCTTGGCCCAAGCCTTTGGACCCTCCTGTAATTAAGGCGACTTTACCAGTCAGATCGAATTGCTTGATTCCAGGTAACACTGAGATTAAGAACTTTTCGAAGGCATGAATTCAGAAACTCATCGAACCAACAGTCCTACATTCATAATTTCAACGCAGGCTAGCATCTATTGAAATCGCCGGACGATTTGGGGATTTCGAGTTCCCTATGATCCATCAAGGTCAAATCGATCAAGATTCATAACCTTGTCCCAAGCGGCAACAAAGTCATTCACAAAGGCCTGCTGCGAATCGTCACATGCATAGACCTCGGCGATGGCTCGGAGTTGAGAGTTCGACCCGAATACTAGATCGACGGCACTCCCTGTCCACTTTATCTCGCCTGTTTCCTGATCTCTTCCCTCGAAAAAGTGCTCGCATCGGGAGGACTTTTTCCAATCCGTATTCATCGCTAATAAGTTTACGAAGAAATCGTTCGTCAAAGTTTCGGGTCGGTTGGTGAACACGCCCAGTTCTGACTGTCCCACATTTGCATTCAAGACCCGTAAGCCGCCGATGAGCACCGTCAATTCAGGTGCGGTCAGAGTTAGCATGTGCGCCCGATCCACCAACAGTTCCTCCGCGGATCTCGCCTGTTCTTTTCCGTGGTGGTTGCGAAACCCGTCTACTTTAGGTTCGAGTACGGCAAACGAGTCTATGTCGGTTTGGTCTTGAGATGCGTCCGTTCGGCCTGGTGAAAAGGGAACCTGTACGTCGTGCCCAGCTTTTTTAGCAGCGTCTTCGACGGCTGCGCACCCTCCGAGAACGATAATGTCTGCGAGCGATACTTTCTTACCGTTTGACTGCAAGTCGTTGAAATCCTTTTGAACTTCCTCCAGAGCCTTAAGAACTTTGTCCAGTTCGGGTGGCTGGTTTACTTCCCAGTCTTTCTGCGGGGCGAGACGAATGCGCGCTCCGTTGGCCCCTCCACGTTTGTCTGTGCCGCGGAACGTTGCTGCCGATGCCCACGCGGTCGAAATCAATTGCGATACAGACAATCCTGATGCTAGAATCTTACCCTTTATGCCTGCGACGTCTTGTTCACCAACAAGTTCATGAGTGGCATCGGGGACTGGGTCTTGCCAAAGTTGAGGCTCGGCCGGAACCAAGGGACCGAGGCATCTGGAGACAGGGCCCATGTCGCGATGCGTGAGTTTGTACCATGCCTTTGCGAAGGCGTCTGCGAATTGCTCGGGGTTTTCGTGGAAACGTTTCGAGATCGGTCCGTAGATCGGATCTTCCTTCAGAGCGAGATCCGTAGTGAACATCATGGGGGCATGCTTCTTGGATGGGTCGTGAGCATCTGGAACTGTATCCTTGGCCGAAGATTCCTTTGGTGACCATTGCGCAGCTCCTGCAGGACTTTGCCCAAGTTCCCACTCGTAGCCAAATAGGTTGTCGAAATAATTGTTGTCCCATTTAGCTGGTTCGGTGGTCCATGCGCCCTCAAGTCCGCTGGTTATGGTATCTCCTCCTTTGCCGCTGCCAAATGAGTTTTTCCAACCTAGCCCTTGCTCTTCGATTGTGGCACCCTCGGGTTCGGGACCTACGTATTGATCCGGATCGGCTGCTCCATGGGCCTTTCCGAACGTATGTCCTCCTGCGATTAAGGCAACAGTTTCCTCGTCGTTCATTGCCATACGGCCAAAAGTTTCCCTAATGTCTCGTGCCGAGGCGATTGGGTCGGGATTTCCATTAGGCCCCTGAGGGTTAACGTATATTAGCCCCATTTGCACGGCTCCCAGAGGCTCTTCGAGTTCTCTGTCTCCGCTGTAGCGTTCGTCTCCGAGCCATTCCGTTTCGGACCCCCAGTAAATGTCTTCTTCTGGTTCCCAGACATCCTCGCGCCCACCGGCAAAACCATATGTTTCGAATCCCATTGATTCTAGTGCGCAGTTCCCTGTGAAGACCATCAGGTCGGCCCAAGATAACTTGGAACCGTATTTTTGTTTGATCGGCCAAAGCAATCGGCGTGCCTTGTCTAGGTTTCCGTTGTCGGGCCAACTGTTGAGTGGAGCAAAGCGCAACGTACCTGAGGTTGCACCGCCACGACCATCGCCAATGCGATAAGTGCCCGCGCTGTGCCACGCCATTCGAATGAAGAAAGGTCCGTAATGGCCATAGTCTGCAGGCCACCAGTCTTGTGAGTTAGTCATCAAGGCGTCGATATCGACCTTAAGCGCATCTAGGTCTAGATTCTTGAACGCTTCCGGGTAGTTGAACTCTTTGCCCATGGGATCACTGAGGGGAGAATTCTGATGTAGAAGCTTCAGGTTTAACTGATTTGGCCACCAGTGCTGATTTGCGGTGGCTCCAACAGCCGTGTGCCTACGAGATCCACCCAATACAGGGCATTTGCTTTCATTTGTCATGGTTACTCCGGGGTTTTAAGGTTTAATTTTAAATTGGCTTTTTGAACAAAACAATTTCCTGATCAAAATTTTTTCCAATATCATATTATTCGCCGAATGGATTGAAAGCCAAATTTACTAGGGGCCAAAAAATCAAAATGCTTGGCAGACCAAATCATCCCTTCGACGGACGGACTCTGTTTTGCCACTCCTTGGGCATGACCTTGACGTCGGAGTCGTCGTCGTAGTCCTTACGGAGTTTCTCGAGCTGGGCTTTGGTTCTCTTTATTTTTGTCGCTTGGGTCGCGTCGCCGTAAAGATTTTTCAGTTCATCGGGATCTTTCTTTAGGTCGTAGAATTCCCACTCGTCGAATTGGTAGAATTTCATAAGCTTGTAGCGAGAAGTTCGGATGCCGTAATGTCTGGGTACCATATGAACGCTGGGGTACTCGTAGTAATGATAGTAAATGCCCTTGCGCCAGTCTTTGGGCGATTCTCCCTTCAGCAAGGGAACAAGTGACTTTCCCTGCATGTCTTCCGGGATGGGGGCTCCTGCCATTTCCAGGAACGTCTCAGCGTAATCGAGGTTCTGGACAAGATGCTTGTCGCGTGTACCTGATTTAGTAACGCCTGGCCATTTAATGACGAAGGGCATCTTAAGAGATTCATCATACATCCATCGTTTGTCGTACCACCCGTGGTCTCCGATGTAGAAACCTTGGTCCGAGCAGTAAATGACAACGGTGTTGTCGTCCAACTTAAGTTCCTCAAGCGTTTTCTGAAGACGCCCTAGGCTTTCATCCACTCCCTTTACGCAACGAAGGTAATTTTTTGCATATCGCTGAAATTTCCAGCGGACAAGATCCTTTCCTTTAAGTTTTGATTTATGAAAGGCGGCATCTCGAGGCCCATAGGCTGCTCGCCATGCCTTGAGCTGCTCCTCTGTCATACGCTTCATGTTATGCCAGGCAGAGCGATCTTGTCGCTTTTGGGACGCGGGTTGGTTGTAGCCTGGAGTGAGGTCAACGAAAAGGTCGTAGTTAAGGTCCATGTGGCGATCGATCTCCAACTCCTGGTTGCGAGCCGGTGGGGCGTTGTCTTCCCATTTGTCGAAGAGGGTGGGAGGCTCTGGCAAATCTTTGTTCGCATATAGATCGAGATGGCGAAGCGCAGGCATCCAATTGCGGTGGGGCGCCTTGTGCTGAACCATGAGCATAAAGGGTTTATTTGTCTTACGCTTGTTCTTGAGCCAGTCGACGGCGAAGTCTGTCACGACATCAGTGCAGTAACCTTCGACACGTCTCTTGCCGTCAGGAAAAATCATGTCGGGGTTATAGTAAAGACCTTGTCCCGGAAGGACTGCCCAGTCGTCGAAACCCTTGGGGTTGCCTCGGAGGTGGCTTTTACCGTAAATAGCGGTCTGATAGCCAACTTTCTGAAGAAGCTTTGGAAACGTCTGCTGGTTCCAGTCGAAGGTATTTCCGTTGTTCATGAATCCGTTCTTGTGACTGTGCTTGCCGGTTTGTATAACGGCGCGACTTGGACCGCAGATCGAGTTCGTGCAGAAACTGTTCTCAAAGAGCATCCCCTGAGCGGCGAGTTTGTCTATGTTCGGTGTCGGGTTTACTGACTTCAACCAACCTTCGTAAGCACCTATTGCGTGAGGCGCATGGTCATCGCTAAACACGAATAAAATATTCGGCCTCTTTTCGGCGGATGATGCGACTAGATGGAGCGCAACCGCGACAAGGGCGAGGAATGTCGAACTACTTTTAGTTTTCATATTACCTCACATGCAAAGATTGTTCCTTTTCTGCGAGACTTATTTATCGGAAAGTTTACATTGGCTTCTTCCGAATAGACTTATCGTCCTCCCTTATTTTTATTAAAAACCTTTGTATTCTCTATTGCATGTTTAATTAATTCTCTTCGGTATCTGATTTTTCGCTATGAACCTATCATCATTCCTCTGTTCCTCCGCTCTGCTTGCTGTAATTGGTCTGCAAGTTCACGCCCAGAAGCCTCCCAAAGGTTTTGAAAAGATCGATCAAGAGATCGTCATAAGCACTATGGAAGCTCAAATGAAATACGACGTTCGCAGTTTTAGCGTTAAGCCGAACGCCAAGATTAAGCTTGTTTTCAAGAATCCGGATGCACTTCCTCACAACCTAATCATTTGTACCCCGGGCAAAAAAAAAGGCGGCGATAGGGGCCAGGAGGTCGTGGACGCCGTCATGAAGCTAGGCGACAAGGGAGTTGAGCAGAACTGGGAACCGAAGGGGCATCCTCGTATCCTCGTTAGTTCGGGGATGGTACAGCCCAAAAAGGAAACGACTCTCTACTTCAAGTCTCCGAAGAAGGAGGGCGATTACCCCTACATCTGTACTTTTCCCGGTCATTTTCAGCTGATGAACGGCGTCATGGGTGTCTCTCGCTTGGCCAACCCGATCACCAACCTGACTTACAAACTTTATCACGGAAAGTGGAACAAAGCACCTGATTTCACCAAACTGGAAGCGAAGAAGACGGGAGTACTGGCTAGTGGATTGTTCGATATCTCGGCCAAGGATAAGAACGATGGGTTCGGTTTTGTCTTTAGCGGGAAGATTGACTGCCCGAAGGATGGCAAATATTCCTTTACCATCTCTTCCGATGACGGTTCGCTTCTCTTGATCGACAACAAGATTGTGGTAAACAATGATGGCATACATGCTAATTCCGCCAAGTCTGGTTCCATTACCCTTAAGAAAGGACAGCATGACATCGAAGTGAGATATTTTGAAGCGAGCGGGCAGGAAGGCTTGAGCGTGGCATGGTCCGGTCCCGGCATCAAGAATCAAGCTCTCTCAAAGAGTTCCCCGGGTGGCGGTGGAGGCGGTGGGGCAATAGGTCTACTTATCGAACCCCCCGAAGGCGAAGCCTCCGTGTACCGCAATTTTATAAATGGCGCAGGTCCCAGAGCGATTGGTGTGGGCTATCATGAAGGCTTGAACCTTGCTTTTGATGCAAACAACTTACGCTTAGCTATGATCTGGCAAGGTGACTTTATCGACGGAGCTCGGCACTGGAAGGGTCGCGGGCAAGGTTATCAACCTCCTGCTGGAGAGGCTGTGATCAAGTTCCCGGACGGTGTGGCCTTCGCTACTTTGGGAAGCTCTGACTCTGCTTGGCCACAAGCCGAATATCGAACAAAGGATTTCCGCTTTCGCGGATACGTCTTGGACAAGAGTCAGCGTCCGACCTTCAAGTACGAACGCGGAGGAGTTGCCATTGAAGATACTCCTCTGCCCGTTGCCACCGCTGAAGGTGAGTTCGGGCAAATCAAGCGCGTAATCAAACTTAAAGCCAAGGATGCACCGGCCAATCTCTACTTCCGTATCGCGCAAGGTGGTTTTGAGAAAAAGGGCGATACTTTTCAAAGCAGCGAACTTTCAGTAACCGTTAAGGGAGCAAACCCCTCTGTTCAATCCGGCGATCTCCGAGTTCCCGTTACTTTCAAAGGGGGAACCGCAGAATTCGAAGTCACCTACGCTTGGGCCAACTGATTGACTCCAACTTTTAATTTTTAACAAAAGTGATTACCATGAAGAATTTACCTGTGTTTTCGGTTGCTCTAGCCTCGATGCTTTTTGTCTCTGTTTCTTTCTCTCAGCCAGTGGAATCTGACTATTATCCGATTACCACAATTCCGTTGCCTGAAGGGGAGGTGATCGAGGTAAGCGGTATCGACGTATTGCCCGGCAATAAGGTTGCCATCGCTTCACGCCGAGGTGACATCTTCGTCGGCGAGGATGTTTTCGGTGAAGATCCCAACCCAAAATGGAGTCTTTTCGCCCGAGGGTTGCACGAAGTTCTCGGCATCGCCTGGAAGGACGGTTGGCTTTATCTGACACAACGGCCCGAAGTGTCTAGAATCAAGGACAGTGACGGGGATGGCCGAGCCGACGTATTCGAAACCCTTGGAGACGGGTGGGGCATCAATGGCGACTATCACGAATACGCTTTTGGCACGCGTCACGACAAGAACGGCGATATCTGGGTGGTTCTTTGCCTGACCGGTTCCGGAGGCGCCGATGACAAGAGCCCCTTTCGCGGTTGGTGCATGCGGGTAACCCCAGATGGAAAGACGATTCCAACGGGATATGGCATCCGTTCTCCCGGTGGCATAGGCTTCAATCACTTGGGGGATGTATTCTATTGTGATAACCAAGGTCTCTGGAACGGTTCCAGTTCTCTCAAGCATCTTCGCCCCGGAGGATTTCAAGGTAATCCGACAGGCAACAAGTACTTTGCCCTTACCGATGTTCTTGGACCCAAGCCACCCGACCCTAAGAACGGAAGCCGGATTGAGATCGAACGATCAAAAGTGCCCGATCTTGTGCCTCCTCCCATAGTTCTTCCCCACGGCAAGATGGGAAATTCTCCAGCTGGGATCGAGTGCGATGAGACGGGTGGCAAGTTCGGTCCCTTCGCTAACCAACTCTTCGTTTCCGAACAGACTCACTCAAAGGTACACCGGGTGTTCCTTGAGAAGGTCAATGGCTTCTATCAAGGTGCGGCATTCCCCTTTCTCAAAGGATTTGGATCGGGTAATATCGTCGCCAGATTCGCTGCTGACGGTAGTATGTTTACTGGTGGAACCAATCGTGGATGGGGTTCGCATGGCAAGAATCCTTTTTCTTTTCAGCGTGTGAATTGGACGGGTAAAGTTCCTTTCGAAGTACACGAAATGCGTGCTAAGCCAGATGGCTTTGAATTAACTTTTACACAAGCTGCAGACCCATTCTCTCTCGAGAAGACATCTTCCTACACAATGGAAGCTTATACCTATATTTACAAGAGTGGTTACGGAAGCCCTGTGGTCGACAAGACCACACCTTCAATTAAAAAGGTAGTGCCCGCCAAAGACGGCAAAAGCGTACGGATTCATGTCGAGGGTCTCGTCAAGGGTAACGTCCACGAATTGAAAATGCCCGGCATTCGTCTAAAAGGCTCGGAGCAAACCCTCCTTCATGACGTAGCCTATTACACCCTTAACGAAATCCCCAAAGGCTGACGATAGTGAGATTGGAAATGTCTATGCTCATTACCAAATCGAATGAGGTTCTGAGTTAGTTGAGGTTCTGGCGAAACAACCGCTCGACTTGACGGCTGGGATCGTCAATCCCCTAGAAATAAAGGCCTCAATGGTTGCCCTGCCATCAATTTTCGACGAATGCCGTCGTGATGTTGCTTGTAATAGTAAAAGGGGGACTTGAGCTGGTGCTGCCCTAGGCAGAACTTAAAGTAAATTCTTTCCGCCGTAGCAGTTGGCCAGACGGCATCTCGAACGGCCAGTGGGTTGATTACTACGGAGATTTCCTCGTTGGGATCTAAATCAACGGCATCCGTAGGATAGGAAATGCCTTTGGATCCCGGCAACCTGAATGCCTTGCCCTTTATTACAAGTACAAGACTCTCTTTCCAAAGTATCCGCGTCCCTACTCGCCTGAGAGCAGGAATAGTTAATTGTTTTTCAGTGAAATTAGAGATGGTTACTCTCATTTCACCATCCCCGTCTCGGTTCAGGTTGGTTACGTATACCGAAGGCACTTTGGTTACTGCCATTGTTGCTTTGTCGTTCCAATCCAAGAAGGGACGACCAGTTTTAATGCAGAAAAGAGCGTCTTTTTTTCTTTTATCTTCCAGCGGCCATTCTGCTTTCAAATCACTCCAAGGAGAAAGAATTCTTTCCTCCCTCCCTTTCCATCCGATGGGAAGAGCGCACTCGAACCTTACTTGCTCCTCTCTTCTTTCATTCAATGATTCCCAGCCGATAAACCGATACACTGTACCAGCCTTAGCTAACGCAACAAAACTCCGAGTTTGATTGAGATCCTCGGGGAAAACAGGTTCCTTTTCCTGTCTTACGCTATGTCGAATTTGTATGAGCTTTCCAGCTTCTTTTTTCTCATCTTTAAGTTTAGCAAAAGCACCGATTTTGATTAAATCTTTGTGCTGAGCTGGAAGAGCTTTTTTAATGGATAAATCTCCTCTAAGAAGTTCCTCGACCTTCACCTCCAGGTTGTAACTGAAAATCGTCGGTTGAACTCCAATAGCCTTAGTCCGGACTTTTTTAACTTCCCCGATAACTACTATGTCTTGTACTCCCCAATCGATTCTAGGTAGCGATGGTTCTTCTGCGAAAGTCTTGTTAACCTCTAGAGGTTCTTGACCAAAAGCAGAACAAGCAAGAAAAGCAAGAAAACCGACATGAGTTTTCATCTGGAACTCAATGATAAGAAATGCACGAACGGCAAGAACGAGCTGTAGAAATTATTGTTTGTCGAGACACAGTTCTGCATACGCTTTTATTTTGGCTCTTACGCTGGTCAGGCCGTTTCTGCGATTGGGGGACAAATGCTGAGTTATACCTACCTCGGAGAGGAAATCCGGTTCCAAGGAAATGATTTCCTCAGGAACTTCGTCACTATAAAGCTCACAGAGCATGGTCGCAGTCCCTTTTGTAATCGCTGCATCGGAATCAGCTTGAAAGTAGCATTTGCCTTCGTTGAATTTAGGAAACACCCACAATTGTGATATGCATCCTTTAATCAAAAAAGTATCGATTTTATATTCTACCGCCAAGGGTGGATGAGACTTAGCGCGATCGATAACATAGGCGAACCTCTCGAAGTGATCCTCAAACGGCATCAATTCTTCAACCAGTTGTTCTCGCTTCCCTTCTATGCTCATAAACACTTTGTGTTGTGAAGAGTTAGTTCCCGATAAGAGTTTCAGCTAAATCATTCGTTTCCTTGGGGGTAAGTAATGGAAACTTTTTCAAAGACCTTACCTTTGATTTTTATAGATGACAGGACGGCATCGAAGCTCTCGACGTCTTTCATTTCCGTCCGAGCTTGAAAGTGAGAAGTGTTACCCGTGGATTCGCCCGTCGTCGCGTCTTCCACTGCCGTCATACTAATACTTTGGCTTTCCGAATCCTTGATCGATACCTGCAGAGCTAATTCTTCTTGTGCAATTCTTACAAAATGTTCCACTTCACCATCCAGAACGTACAGGTCGAGCATTCCTTCTTTGCTCAGAATTATTTCGAGATGGAAACCGGTTCCATGCTCACCCAATAAAACCAATGTTCCGTCATGTGGGGCTACATGAGCGTGCGCACCATGGTCATGCCCTTTATGGTCATGTCCTTTATGGTCATGATGGTGTTCATCACCACAG
>PCBO01000152.1 GCA_002730975.1 Opitutia bacterium | reverse complement strand
CGTTTTCGAGCTGTGCGGATGAATGACTGGAAAGGAGTCCAAACCGACAAAACTTTAGCTCTCTATGACCTGAGCAAAGATATCGGAGAGGAAACCGACATCGCCTCCGACAACCCAAAGATTGCCGCGCGAATCAAGAAGATCATTGCAGAGCTAGAATAGCTAGTCCCCCCTCCCGATAATTGTCAGGATGCAGGTGTCTGGTCTTGCCCGTACAATTCTCATCACTAGTCTGTGACTATGAAACTGAAAGCTTTAGCTCTATTCCTTTCGCTTAACGTCGCCTATCTCTGCCTATCTTCTGCCGAAGAGAAGAAAGGCGAAAAGAGGTTCTATGATCCAGTCATCAAGACAGTCGAAGGTTGGACGATAGAATACGACCCGAAACTGCTTTCCAAGGAGAATAAGGCGTTGGGTGAAGAGGCTACCAAGGCACTGGCCAATCACCTTCAGCGTATCAAGTATATCCTCTCGAAGGAAAAGGTCGTGGTACTTCAGAAATTACCGATCCGAATAGATCTCCAGCACGAACTTGGCAACATGCAGTACCATCCGGGTAAAAGGTGGCTGATTAATAACGGCTACGACCCACGACTTGAAAAAAGAGTTCACATACCACGTGCTCATTCCCTGCTCAGCCGTGGCACTTGGGCCAAGCACCCCTACGTAATTCTTCACGAATTAGCTCATGCCTACCACGATCAGATTCTGAGTTTCGACAACAAGGAGATCATCCAAGCATATCAAGCATCGGAGAAAAAGGGTCTTTACGAGCGAGTCCTTCTGTTCTCCGGTCGAAAGGTGAAGCATTACGCCCGAACGAATCACAAGGAATTCTTCGCAGAGATGACCGAGTCCTACCTTGGAGTAAACGACTTCTATCCGTTCGTTAGAGCCGAGTTAAAGGAACACGACCCCAGCACCTACGCACTCATGCAAAAGATTTGGGGTAAAATATAAAGCCAAAACGAAAACTTCCATGAATTCTTTGCTCAAACCCTCCCTCTTTTTGCTTTTCTGGGCCACCGGAATGCTTTCAGCTGGGGATTTCCCCGGCAAGGAATCCCAATGGAAAGGTTATGGCTTGAACCAGTTCAAGTTGGAAGGAGTGGCATGCAAAGTAGTAAGCCCCGTAGAGGTTGCCCTAGGCAAGCCATGGATTTGGCGAGCTCGATTCTGGGGTCACCAACCGGGAACAGACGTCGCCTTGCTCGAAAAGGGTTGGCACGTCGTCTATTGCGAAGTGGGCAACCTCTTTGGTTCTCCAAAGGCAGTCGCGCGCTGGGACGCTTTCTACGCCTACTTGGTCAAGGAACATGGCTTTGCAAAAAAAGCGACGTTAGAGGGAATGAGCAGAGGCGGGCTAATCATCTACAACTGGGCCAAGGCCAACCCTGAGAAGGTTTCCTGCATCTACGGCGATGCCCCCGTGTGCGACTTCAAAAGTTGGCCTGGAGGAAAGGGAAAGGGAAAAGGGAGCACCGGCACTTGGAAAAATTGCCTTAAGGCTTACGGCTTGACGGAAACGGAAGCAATGGACTTCAAGGGCAATCCCATCGACGGACTAGAAGTCCTCGCCAAAGCCAAGGTTCCCCTCTTTCATGTAATCGGTGAGGCCGACACCGTCGTGCCGGTGGCCGAAAATTCAGACATCATTGAAAAACGCTACAAAAAACTGGGTGGATCTATCGAGGTCATTCGCAAACCGGGCATCGGACATCACCCACATAGCCTGAAGGACCCCAAGCCCATTGTGGATTTCGTTCTCCGTTCGAGCAAACAATAGATAAAGCATTCTCCGGCAGGGAAAGCTTGAGCATTTCCCTTTGCCTGCTAGTATACCTCCCAATAATGAGCGAACGCATAGCAACTGACGCCACTTCGCCCGCACACTTGTTAGTAGTGGGTTCCGTGGCCTTCGACAACGTCATCACGCCCTACGGCGAGAAAGAGCACATTCTCGGGGGGGCCGCCTCCTACTGCTCCTTCGCCTCTAGCTATTTTGCCGAGACCCGCATGGTCGGCGTCGTCGGCAACGACTTCGGTGAAGAGTTCATGAACAGGCTCCGCTCACGTGGAATCGACTTGGAAGGCCTGCAGAGAGACGAAAGTGGACCGACCTTCTTCTGGAAAGGAAAGTACCACGAAAATTTCAATCGTCGGGACACACTAGACCTACAATTAAACGTTTTTGAGAAATTCCGTCCCGACCTTCCCGAATCATATCGAGCCTCCCCCTTCGTCCTGCTCGGAAACATTCATCCGGCTTTGCAGGCTCATGTCCTCGATCAACTTAGTGGTGAATCCTTCGTCTTAGCCGACACCATCGACCTCTGGATTGAGATCGAACGAGAAAACCTTCTCAACCTGATAAAGAGAGTGAACCTTTTCGTGATCAACGATTCCGAAGCCGAAGAACTCACGGGCGAAAAAAACATAATTCTGGCCGGTCACAAACTTCGCGAAATGGGACCCGAAAGCGTGATCATCAAGAAGGGTGAGCATGGGGCGCTTCTCTTTCATGAAGAAGGTCTCTTTGCTCTACCCGCTTTCCCCGTAACCGAACTTCGAGACCCCACGGGAGCCGGTGATTCCTTTGCGGGAGCCTTGCTCGGTCGGCTAGCCTCTCGTAATCGGAACGACTTTACCGCTATCAAGGAATCAATGCTCTACGCCACTGCCACCGCAAGCCTTACGGTAGAGGCATTCGGTTGCGACCGACTCGAATCAGCAGGGGCCACCGTGATCAGCGAGCGGGTTGATCAATTACGGAAACTGATGTCAGTGGAGTAAAGCAAACGGGCTTGCCGTATTGCCAGAGAGACCGGCATGCTCGACTGAATGTACATCCCCAAAGGATTCAAACTGCCAAGTTCCGCTATACTCGCAACAACACTTTCCTTGTGCCTTGCCTCATGCAATGAAGCCAAGGTCGAAAGTCCCTCAACCGAGAATGAACAAAATGCCTCCGAATTTTCAAGCGTACCGCATGAAATAAAAAATCATAGGGATGCGGGCGAGCAAACTGGGCACAATCACGTTCGAAAAGTAATACCTTCATCCGAAGCACTCAAAAAACTTCCGGCGGACGGAGGTTCCGATTTCAATCGTCTCGTTTTTGAACAAAGCCCATATCTGCTTCAGCATGCGGGCAACCCAATCAACTGGTATCCTTGGGGAGAGGAAGCCTTCGCGAAGGCAAGGAAAGAAAACAAGCCGGTCTTTCTTTCCGTCGGATACACTACTTGCCACTGGTGCCATGTGATGGAGCACGAGTCGTTCGAAGACGATGAAGTTGCCGCGCTAATGAACAAGCACTACGTGTGTGTGAAGGTGGATCGAGAGGAACGTCCGGACATCGACAACGTCTATATGTCCGTGACCCAGATGATGACCGGAAGGGGTGGATGGCCAATGACCGTGATCATGACACCGGAAAAGGTGCCTTTTTTCTCAGGGACTTACTTCCCGAAGCAATCGATGATGCAACTGCTTCCTCACTTTTCCGGCATTTGGGCAAACGAACGAGAACAAGTCTTCAAGTTGGGAGAAGCGATCACCACCGACTTGGCGAAACTCTCGGGAGGACAACCAGGAGGCGATCTAAACGCAACGCATCTCGATGCCTGCTATCGTTCTCTCGCCTCTTCTTACGACGGCGTTAATGGAGGCTTTGGCCGTCGACCGAAGTTTCCCACTGCCCACAACCTTTCCTTTCTACTCCGTTATTATGACCGAACAGGTGAGGTCAAGGCTTTGCGAATGGTTGAGAAAAGCTTGGAGAAGATCAGGCAAGGCGGGGTCTACGATCACGTTGGCCTCGGCATTCACCGCTACTCCACGGACGAACGATGGTTTCTGCCCCACTTTGAAAAAATGCTCTACGACCAAGCCCTCTTCGCTATCGCTAACCTAGAGTGTCACCAGATCACGAAGAAAGAAGCGTATGCCAAGGCGGCAAGAGAAATCTTCACTTACGTACTTCGCGACATGACCGACCCGGAAGGTGGGTTCTATTCGGCCGAGGACGCCGATAGCGAGGGCGAGGAAGGCAAGTTCTACGTCTGGACGACAGCCGAACTCGAGAAAACTCTAGGAAAGGAAGACGCCACCCTCTATGCCCGCATATACAACTTCGAACCCGATGGAAATTTCTTTGAAGAAGCCGCCAACAGAAAAACCGGTGGAAACATCCCTCACCTTAAACAACGCCTCAAGGACATCGCCCACGAACTAAAACAAGAAATCGATCCTTTGAAATCGAAGCTGGAAGGTATTCGGGAAAAACTCTTTGTGGCCCGAAAGAAACGAATCCATCCACAGAAGGACGATAAGATCCTGACCGACTGGAACGGGCTTATGATCTCGGCATTCGCCAAGGGTGGTCGCATTCTGAATGATAAGCATTACCTCGAGGCCGCCACCAAGGCAGCCGACTATTGCCTAACCACCCTTCGCCGCAAGGATGGTCGACTCCTGAAGCGATCGAGGTTGGGCGTAGCAGGACTACCTGCCCACTTGGAAGATTACGCCTTCCTTATTCAAGGCCTGCTCGATCTTCACGAATCGGCCTTTCAGCATCGTCACTTAAAGGCGGCCGCGGAATTGACCGACATCACCTTAAAACATTTCGCCGATGCCGAAAACGGCGGTCTATTTCTCACCGCCGACGATGGAGAAAAACTACTCGTTCGGGCCAAGGAGATCTACGATGGGGCCATCCCGTCGGGCAATTCCGTAATGGCTCTTAATCTTCTTCGCATCGCCCGTATCACGGGGAGCAAGAGATACGAGGAAACCGCCAACAAGCTCTTTGCCGCATTCTCGGGCTTTGCCGCCAAAAGTCCGAGCGGATGCGATGTCCTCATGACTGCCTTGGACTTTTCTGTCGGGCCAAGCCTAGAGATCGTGGTTGCAGGCAAGCGCGGTGAGGATGCCACCGAACAACTGCTCGGGGCAATACATTCGTCCTTCCTTCCCAACAAGGTCCTCCTCTTCCGCCCTACCGACGATGAGAAACCCGAGATAGCCAACCTTGCCCCATTCGTCCAAAACCAAGGAATGGTTAATGGTAAGTCCGCCGTTTACGTTTGCCGTAACCAGGCTTGCGAACTTCCAGTCACCACAGTGGTGCAGCTTGAGAAGACTTTGGCAAAAGCTCTGGGAAAGGAAAAGTAGGCTACTTTTTCTCACCCAAGTGCAAGGCGACGACGGCTCCGGTTAGCGAGAAAAAGTTCACCTTGCCGAAATTTGCTTGGCGTAACTCCTCGGCAAGGCCAAATCGATCCGGAAAACCAGAGATAGAGGAACCCAAGTACTCATATGCTTTGCGATCACCAGTCACCAATCGAGCGAAAAGCGGAAGAAAACCTCGTAGGTAGAGATAGTAAAAGGGGCGAAGAATAAAGAAAGGCTGGCTGAATTCAAGAATCAACAACCTGCCACCGGGACGAAGCAAACGATGCATCTCGGATAGACCAAGCACTCGGTTAGACAGGTTGCGCAATCCGAAGGCAATCGTGACGAGGTCGAAACTGCTATCGGGAAAATCCAGCGACAGGCAATCGCCATGAACAAACCTAAGGCTATCACGAGAACAACCCACCGATATTCTTTTACGCTCGGCCTCAGCGAGCATAGGCGGGCAGAAATCAAGCCCCGTCACCTTGACCTCAGCCGGCAAAGCCTCGCGGAGAGCAAGGGCAACGTCGCCACTCCCCGTCGCCAAGTCGAGAACTTCGCTGGGTCGGCTTGCCTTAGCTTCCCGAATTAAACGTCGTCGCCAAAGGAAGTCCAAGCCACCCGACAGCAGATGGTTGGCGAGATCGTAACGTGGGGCGATGCCTTCAAAGGTAGCCCTAACGGCATCGGGATCAGGATTCGTCACTTGGAGGCTCGGAGGAGCCGAAACTTTTAACGACCCATTCGGAGAGTTCCTTATCGGGGTCGTCGACTACTTTCTTGTCGATCACGAATTCAAACTTGCCCGTACGTTTGGAAATAATTCCCAAACCGTGCTCAAAATCGTTAAACTTGCGGTCACAAATAGCTAAGATCGAACGATTTTCCTTCGTGGCGAGTTTGGCCAAGGCGACCTTGGCTGGTTTGCGGAATTTCAGGTTGTAGCCATGCTTGGACAAAAAATCGGAGGCAAAACGATCCACATCGCCCAAGAGGGCTTCGTCAAGCAAGTCCTTGTTGCTTACAAGAAGTTCTTTAAGGGCATCCTTGGGATCTTCGATGGTCTCGGTGCCGACTTCGAAACTTTTAATCGCCGAAGAAGGCAGTTCGAACTTAAAGTCACGAAATGTACGTTCGAGAACGGTCACCAAACCACGTGCCCCGGTTTGCTCAAGGGCGGCCTTTTCGGCAATCTTTCGAATTGCGTCTTCCGATATTTCGAAGGTTACGTCGTAACCTGCAAAATCGCTCCGGTACTGCTCCAATACATTACCCTCGGAACTAAGAAGAATACTTGCCAGATCTTCCCCGGTAAGTTCATCACAAGCTACCCGAACCGGAAGTCTACCAACAAACTCAGGTTCAAAACCATAGTCGATGAAATCTCTGGTTTCGGACTGATGGAGGAATTCGGAAACAGGGCGAGCATCGGCCGATTGCTCTTCCGATGAACCGAAACCGATGCGGGAAAGGGACAAGCGTCGTTTCACGTTTTCCGCCAGCTTGTCGAAAGCTCCACTCACAATAAAGAGAATGTTTCGAGTACTGATGGAACTCTTGCCTGGCTTACCCCCGCCCTTTTGCATTTCCATAAACGCCTTCATCTGCCCCATCATGTCCTGAGGAGAGTGAAGATTGACATCCGTCTCCTCCATCAACTTGAGGAGGTTGATCTGCACTCCGCGACCTGAAACATCTCGACCACCTTTCGAAGACTCAGAGGCGATCTTGTCGATTTCATCGACGTAAATAATGCCGTACTCGGCCAATTCGACATCCCCGTCGGCAGCTTTGACGAGATCCCTCACGAGGTCGTCGACATCGTTGCCGACATAACCAGTCTCGGAAAACTTCGTGGCGTCGGCCTTAACGAAGGGAACACCGATAAGCTTGGCGACATTTCGCATAAGGTATGTTTTTCCGACGCCAGTTGGTCCGAGGAGTAGCAAATTCGGCTTCATGTACTCACGATTCGCGAGGTTTGGTTCCTCAATGCAACGACGGACGTGATTAAAGTGATCGCAAACAGCAACTGAGAGAACGCGCTTCGCTTGTTCCTGCTTGATGACAAAGCGGTCAAGGTAATCGCGAATCTCCTTCGGCTTGCGATCGAAGTTCCTTATTCCAGCAAGCCGCTCATCTCGCGACTTGCCCTCGTCGACCTCATCGACTTCTCCCGAATTTCCGGCACCTTCACCTTGGTCGGCATCTTCCGCTGAGGCTCCGGCATTCATGAAAGGAGCAAAGGCAACCTGCACGTTTTTATTTTTGAGCAGGTCCTTAAGTTGCTTCTGAAGGTCTTCGAGAGGGTTTTCGTCATCTTTTTTAGACATGGAAAAAAAACAGATTGGGTTTGACAGGTCGTTGATTTAGAAAAATCTATGGCATTTACCTTATACCTAAACTCCTCTTCATCCATTTACAAACTGTTTTACCGACATGTCCAAAAACCTCACCAAGCGGCAGATCGTCCAAAGCATCTACGAAAATAATAATTACAAGCAGGAGGACGTTCGGCAGATCGTCCAACAGACCTTGGATATTGTTCGTGATGCTCTCGTTGCCGGTCGCAACATCGAGTTACGAAAATTCGGCGTATTTGAAATTCAAGTGCGCAAAGCCCGCGTAGGGCGCAACCCAAACCGTCCGGAAACGGACGTCGTCATTCCACGTCGCGCAGTAGTCAAGTTCAAGGCGGGCAAAGAATTGAAGGAAGGGTTGGTCAATTTGGATTTGGAAGCGATAGATCCTTCCTGACTCGTTTCGCTCACCGCACCGCGCCGACAATGTTTGAAAGCCTACCAGGCTTTCGGGAATTCTATCCTGAGGATTGCTCCCGCCGTAACCACTTGTTTCGAATCTTTCGAAACGTAGCCCGTACCTTCTCTTTTAGGGAATACGACGCTCCCGTGCTTGAACCCCTTGATCTTTACGTCGAGAAATCTGGCGAAGAAATAGTCGGTCAGCTTTTTCACTTCACGGACAAGGGTAACCGTCAAGTCGCTTTGCGCCCGGAATTGACTCCTAGCTTGGCGCGTATGGTTGCAGCCCGGGCAAACTCGCTTAGGAGACCGATAAAGTGGTTCAACGTCGGCGAACACTTTCGCTATGAGCGACCACAAAAGGGACGGTTGCGCGCCTTCTATCAATTCAACGCCGATATCATGGGCGAGGAACACGTCGCGGCAGATGCCGAACTCATCTCGCTGCTGGTAGCCATGCTTAAGGCTTGTGGACTAGGGGCCAACGACTTTCGAGTCCGCCTCAGCGACCGAGTGACTTGGGCTTTGTTTCTTTCATCACTCGGCGCAAACAATGAACAACGCCCCCTTCTACTCGACGCCATCGACAAAAGCGAAAGACGCAAGCCAGAGCAAACTCTCGCAAGTATTGAGGGAGCGATGCCCGGCAGAAGCGAAGAAATTCTTTCGGGCATCGAGGAGATGAAGGCCATTTCAACTTTTGATGCTTTGAACGATCGTCTCGTTTCTTTTGGCGAAGAAGGTAAAAAACGCGCCGGCGAATGGGCTGAACTTCTTCAACTCATCGAATCCCATGACGCGGCCGATTCCGTGGGGATCGATCTATCAATTGTTCGAGGACTAGCCTATTACACGGGATTCGTCTATGAAGCCTTCGAGACGTCCGGTGAGTCAAGAGCGCTGGCGGGTGGTGGACGATACGACCACCTCGTCAAAAAGCTTTCCGGCAGCGTGGACTTGCCGGCAGCCGGCTTCGCCATAGGAGACGTCACCCTCACTGATTGCTTGAACAGCAAGAAACTCCTGCCCGACTACATCGACGCCCCCGAAATTTTTATAGTGGCAGGTGAGAACCAAAGACCTACAGCCCTTCGAGTAGTAGCACTCCTTCGTCAAGCGGGCTACTCCACTGCCTATCCCCTCAAGCAACAAGCGTTCGGAAAGCAATTCAAGGAAGCGGGCCGAAGTGGAGCTAAATTCGCCATCGTTTTCGGCGAACAAGAGGTACTTGAAAGCAGAGTGAAAATTAAAGATCTTTCCAGCGGCGGCGAAATATCTATTAGTTCATCAGATCTACTTCCCAACTTGCGTTCACTAGAGGAATCAGGTGGCATAGAAGCCAACGGATGAAAATCACTCGTAATTATTATAAAAAATCGTATGGATTGAGGCGTGCTTAAATTTGGGATATTTGTGATTTAAATACATGAATATGTAGATTTAAGCCACGACAAATAGATATTTAAAGATAAGCGCACTAGATGACAGACGAAAACATTCCCGACTTTGCAAAGAGCTTAGCAGAAGCAAATCGACAGCGCATAACACCACCCAGTCCTCGCAGAAGATTCCTGAAGTCGTTCTTGGGCTTGGGAGGAGTGGGGCTTGGGGGTTGGGGTTACATGAAATTCGAAGCCGCCTGGTTGGAGGTCCATCGGGAAACCTTGCCCTCTGCGCAATTCCCAGTTCGAAGGTCTTTTCGTATCCTGCACTTATCTGACTTTCACGTATCTGACAAGGTGCCCTTTTCTCTGGTCGAGGAAGCAATTGAGCTCGGGCTAAAGGAGAGATCCGACGTTTGCTTCATCACGGGCGACTTTATTACCAACAAGCTCACCGACTTTGAGTTTGATCGCTACAGGGAAGTATTGTCCAAATTGTCCGAGGTCGTTCCCTCCTTCGCCTGCCTTGGTAACCACGATGGCGGAAAATGGGCGGGCTCCAACTACGGCTACCCCACTTCAGAAAAAGTGGAGGCTATGTTGAAAGAGTCCAAAATAGCTCTCCTTCAAAATCGCAGACAAGTCATCTACGTCAAGGGACAACCTCTGGCCTTAGTTGGCCTAGGCGACATCTGGGCCCAACGCTGCTTCCCCGACAAGTGCCTCGCTAAAATCAGTACGACCCGTTCCCCGCAAGAACCTCCCGTCATCGTATTGAGCCACAACCCTGACTCCAAAACCTTCCTCGCCGATCACGATTGGCAGCTTATGCTCTGCGGTCACACCCACGGAGGCGAGTGTAAATTTCCATTTGTCGGTTACACTCCTTTTGCTCCCGTCAAGGACCACTCTATGGTAGACGGCTTGCACAATTGGCAAGGACGACTAATCCATGTGAGCCGTGGCGTAGGGAATCTCCACGGACTTCGCTTCAATTGTCGTCCACAAGTCAACGTTCTAGACGCAAAGGCATCCTAGAAAGATGCCCGTCGTCCTCCTCGACGACTCGGAACCACCTTGGTTCCCTCATCCCGACACCCCTCCTCCCGACGGACTCCTTGCCGTGGGTGGTTCCCTGACAACCGAAAGATTACTACTAGCCTACTCCAACGGCATCTTCCCGTGGGAATCCTGGGGAAATCCGCCCCTATGGCACTGGTTTTCCCCGGACCCTCGTTTTCTGCTTTTTCCCGAAGAATTCAAAATATCCCGTAGCTTGCGTTTCGCCCTAAAGAAGGAAACTTTCGAAATCAGAGTCGACACCGCATTCGATGAGGTCATCCAATCCTGCTCCAGAGTGCCAAGAAAAGATCAACCCGGCACTTGGATCGCTCCCGACATGGTTAAAGCTTATTCAACTCTGCACAAGGAAGGCTTTGCTCATTCGTTCGAGAGTTGGCGCCACGACAAACTGGTGGGAGGACTCTACGGAATATCTCTGGGCAAAGCCTTTTTCGGGGAATCCATGTTTCATCACGAAAGTGAAGCCTCCAAGGTGGCGTTGGCTCACCTCGTGGAATTCGCCAAGCAACAGGGATTCCTGTTCATCGACTGCCAAGTGCCCACCGATCACCTTCGTAACTTGGGAGCCCGCGAAGTGCCGCGAACTGAATTTCTCGACCTTTTGGGCAAAAGCCTCAACTAACGGGGAATCAAAGGATCTTGGGCAACAATGACGTGACACATCTTCGACGTTGCCGTTTTGCCATACTCGTGAAAAATCCGTCTCCCAGTGAGCGAAAACAAAGAACACAACGAATTGACCCGGCTCGGTCAAGGCGCAACCGCCCCCAAGCGTGAGCTGGAAACCTTTCCGAACCGCAATCCCGAACGCGATTACGTAGTAGAGCTCGAAACAAACGAGTTCACCTGCCTATGCCCGGCTACCGGCCAGCCGGACTTCGCCGAGATTCGCATTCGCTACGTGCCCGAAGAACGTATCGTCGAATCCAAATCGCTCAAGCTCTACCTTTGGACCTTTCGGGACGAGGGCGTCTTCCACGAGCATTTCACCAACCTCCTTCTAAACGATCTAGTAGCGGCTCTTTCCCCCCGTTGGTGCGAGGTCGAGACACGTTTCAATGCTAGAGGCGGCATCGCCATAAACGTACGAGCCGAGCATGGTTCATCACCCGAAATTTCTGAAGGATGAAGGAACAAACGATCATCGACGTAGCCGGCATCCCCGTTGCCAACGATCACCCCTTCGTTCTTTTCGGAGGCATGAACGTACTCGAATCGAGAGACTTGGCGCTGGAAATCGCCGCCGCCTACAAGGAAGTCGCCGCCAAGCTTGGCATCCCCTATGTATTCAAGGCCTCCTTCGACAAGGCGAATCGTTCCTCCATCACCTCCTTTCGCGGACCTGGATTGGAAAAGGGTCTTGAGATATTTGCGGAGATCAAGCAAATCCACGGCGTGCCCGTCATTTCCGACGTTCACGAACCCGCCCAGGCGCCCCCTGCGGCGGAAGTCATAGACGTCCTCCAGTTACCGGCCTTCCTTTGTCGACAGACCGACCTAGTGATCGCGCTCGCCGAAACCGGAAAGCCCATAAACGTAAAAAAAGCTCAGTTCCTCGCCGCCCATGAGATGGGACACATAATAAGTAAATTCGAGGACGCGGGCAACGAACAGGTGATACTCTGCGAGCGCGGATCAAGTTTCGGGTACAACAACCTAGTGGTCGACCCTCTGAACTTCGGCATCATGAAACGTACGGGATGCCCCGTCATCTTCGATGTCACTCATGCCCTGCAGATCCCCGGCGAACGTTCAGATTCCGCAGGTGGACGCCGACAAGCCGTGTTCGAACTCATGCTCGCCGGCATGAGTCAAGGCATAGCTGGCCTCTTCCTCGAATCCCATCCCGATCCCGCCAAAGCCAAGTGCGACGGCCCATGCGCCCTCCCTCTCGACAAGCTCGAGCCCTTTCTCGCGCAGGCTAAGGCAATCGACGACCTCGTAAAGGGACTGCCCGACGTCGAGATCACCTAACTCGGATTGTTTAAACCCTAATTCGAATTTCGAAATCGTGCCCGAAGAAGAGGATCAATGGATCACCCTACGCAGGTGGTTTCCCGAGCTCCCCGAAGAGGCATGGGAAGGTTTGGCAGCCTACACTGAGCTCCTCCGCGAGTGGAACCGCAAGATAAACCTCGTTTCCCGAAAAGACGCCGACCGCATAGAGACCAAGCACTTGGCTCACAGCCTAATCGCAACCAAGTTTCTCCGACTCATGCCCAAAGCCAGCCTCCTTGACGTTGGTACCGGTGGGGGCATGCCCGGCATACCTCTGGCAATCTGCTACCCGGCTGCCAACTTCACCCTCATCGACTCCATCGCAAAGAAAATCGTCGCCGTCGACGACATGGTCACCCGAATCGGTCTAAAGAACGTAACCGTGATTCGAGGCCGGGCGGAGGAACTCCCCGCCAAAAGAAACTTCGATTTCGTCCTCGGACGCGCTGTCACGGACCTATCCGTATTCTACCGTTGGGTTCGCAACAAAATCCGAAAAGGCTCCCATCACGCTCCCGCCAACGGCATCCTCTACTGGAAAGGCGGGGATTACTCCAAGGAACTGGAAACATCCAGACTCCGTCCCGCCCGGGTATGGGATCTCGCCGAACATCTACCCGAAGCCGGCCTCGAGGAAAAGTATCTAGTTCATTTCAAAATCTAGGCAAATAAACAAACCCTCAGCTCGCCGAGATAATTAAAGGTCAGGAAACTTCTTGAGCGGAACCTACAAACGACAGATTAAAGCGGGCTTCAACCGTTTATCAGGGTTTCCAGACTCGAAAGAGAGCTTCGGCGATATGCGAGGGCGTCTCGGCAACGGCGATTCCCGCATCCTGCATGGCTTCCACCTTGGCGGCGGCTGTTCCCTTGCCTCCAGATACGATGGCTCCGGCGTGGCCCATGCGGCGCCCCGGAGGAGCCGTCATACCGGCGATAAAGGCGGCCACGGGCTTGTCGACGTGTTCCTTCACGAAGGCGGCAGCCTCTTCCTCTGCGGTACCTCCGATCTCGCCGATCATGATGATGGCTTCGGTGTCGGGGTCCTCGTTAAAGAGCTTGATGGTGTCTAGATGGTTGGTACCGTTTATGGGATCTCCACCGATGCCGATGCAGGTGGACTGCCCGTGCCCTGCGCAGGTGATCTGCCATACGGCCTCGTAGGTGAGAGTGCCCGAACGGGAAACGATGCCGACCTTGCCGGGCTTATGGATGTAGCCGGGCATTATGCCGATCTTGCACTCGTTGGGAGTGATGATGCCGGGACAATTCGGACCGATCAAGCGTGTGTTGGAAGTGGCTAGGCGCGCATTGACCTCTGCCATGTCGCGAACGGGGATGCCCTCGGTGATGGCGATGACGAGGGGAATCTCCGCATCGATCGCCTCCAGAATGGAATCGGCGGCGAAGGGAGGCGGGACGTAGATGGCGGCGACGTTCGCTCCCTGCTGGTCTACGGCTTCCTTCACCGTATCGTACACGGGGACGCTATCCTGAAACTTCTGCCCACCCTTGCCGGGAGTTACGCCGGCCACTACTTTGGTGCCGTACTCGATGCACTGCCCGGTATGAAAACTGCCTGCGCTCCCGGTAATTCCCTGAACCACGAGGCGCGTATCCTTGTTTACTAAAACGCTCATCTGAAAATTTCCTTTCTTGGGGGTTACGCCTCTGCGGCCAATTTCACGACTTTTTCTGCGGCATCCGCGAGGGAGTCGGCCGGCTCCAAGGTAAGGCCGCTTTCGCTCAGGATACGCTTGCCCGCCTCGACGTTGGTGCCTTCGAGGCGCACGACGAGGGGAATAGATAGCTCGAGGTTCTTGGCCGCATTCACAATGCCCGTGGCGATGACATCGCACTTCATGATGCCGCCGAAGATATTGACGAGGATCGCCTTAACCGCGGGATCCGACACGAGAATGCGGAAGGCGTTCTCCACCTGTTCCTCGGTGGCTCCTCCGCCGACGTCGAGAAAGTTGGCGGGCGATCCCCCGTAATGCTTTATGATGTCCATGGTGGCCATGGCGAGGCCTGCCCCGTTCACCATGCAGGCGACGTTACCGTCGAGGGCAATGTAGTTGAGGTCGAACTTGGAAGCCTCCACCTCTCTTGGGTCTTCTTCCGATTCGTCTCGAAGCTCGACTATGTCGGGATGGCGAAAGAGAGCGTTGGAATCGAAGTTCACCTTGGCGTCGAGGGCCACGACGTCGCCGTCCGTTGTCGTGATGAGGGGATTGACCTCCACTTGAGAGCAGTCCTTGGTCCAGAAAAAGGCGTAGAGCTTGTTGAGCAGCTTCACGCATTGCTTAAACGAGTCACCCTTCAATTGCAGACCAAAGGCGATTTGGCGAGCTTGATAAGGGCGAAGCCCGAGGGTCGGCTCGATGGTCACTTTGATGATCTTTTCGGGTGAGCTCTCGGCCACTTCCTCGATATCGACCCCGCCTTCCAAGGAGGCGATGACGACCGGCTTGGAAGTGGCCCGATCCATGAGGATGGCAAGGTAGAACTCCTTGGCGATGTCGACCGCCTCGGTAAAGTACACGGTGCGCACCTCGCGCCCGGCTTCTCCCGTCTGCTTGGTGACGAGGCTGTTGCCGAGCATGGCGGCGGCCTTTTCCTTGGCGAGTTCATTGGAGTCCACTACGTGAACGCCGCCTTGGAAACCGTCCTTAAAGGTGCCCTTACCGCGACCGCCCGCGTGTATCTGGGCTTTAACCACTACGGCGGAACCCTCGGGGAAAGAGGCGATGGCGGCATCAAACTCGTCTGGACTTTGGGCCACTGCTCCGGCAGGAACGGCTACGCCTGCTGCGTCAAAAAGTTGTTTCGATTGGTATTCGTGTATGTTCATGAAAAGGAAATAAGTAAAGTTCGCCGAGGTTGTAGCCCAATCGAGAGTGGGCAAGCCTTTTCGCCAGAATCACCAAAACGGTTTTCGTTTAGGTTCCCTTCCCTCTTTGACTTTATTTCTCGATGAGGTATTGATTATTCTTTAAACTAAATGGATTTCAACGACGCCAGAACCCTACTATGGATTGCCTCCACACTATACGGAGGAGCCTTGCTCGCCGGGCTGGCGCTGGCGTCCAAGGAGAGAAAGTTGCCAGCGTTGGTCTCGTTTTGCCTCATTCTATTTGCTTATTCGAGTCACACTCGAGGTCTTTATCTTAGAGGATTGGAAGTTCATGGATGCCCCCTAGGCAACGGAATGGAGCGCATCCAGTTCATCCTCTGGTCCGTAGTCACGGGATACTTGATCATGCGAATCCTGTTTCGACTGAATTTGCTTGGGTCTTTTGCCGCGGGACTAGCCGGCGTAGGCGGTGCTCTTTCCCTTTTGAGCCCGGGTCTGGACTCCGGCTACTGGCTTGAACCCGGCTACCGACGACTCTTTTCGGGACCATGGATTGAACTGCACGCCTCGGTGGCGATATTCAGCTACGGACTGTTCGCCTTACTGGCAGTCGTGAGTGTTATGTACATGGTTCAACAAAAGTCCTTGCAAATCAAACGGACGGGAGCTCTCGGAGCCCACCTGCCCTCCATTAATCAACTGGAGACGGCCAGCCAACGCCTGTTGCTCGTAGGGGTTATTTTTCTTACGGCTTCCATCGTCGTCGGTTCGATGCACTGGACTCGATCCCCCGATTCCGTGAGTTCCGTCAAGCTCTGGGTGACGATCGGTTTGTGGATCGCCTACTGCGGACTCTGGTACCTTCACTTTCGTCAAAGATTATACGGTAAGAAATTTGCCAAGGCTTGTGTCGCTCTGTTCGTGTTGGCCATACTTTCCCTCGGCTTCGTGCGCTCGGCTCCAGAACGACAAGAGACTGCACCTCAACCATCCGTCGAAGATGCCAGCTGAAGAGCCAAACCTATTTCTGCTCGGAAGCTCCCATCGCGTTGCCTCGCTCGAGGAGCGGGAAAAAATCAGCCTGCCCGCCGACTCCATCGACGACTTCTACAAAGGACTGCAGGAACTGCCCGGCTTAAAGGAAAGCTTGGTGCTGAACACCTGTAACCGTACGGAAATATACGTGTCCGGAAACGGTTCTCCACCACTTGATCCGGTGAGGGAATACCTAATGAACTTTCGAGGACTGGACAATGCATTCCTGGAAAAGCACACCTACCGGCGACAGGGCGAGGCTGTGGTCAAGCATGCGCTCGAAGTGACCTCGGGTATCGATTCGCAAATGGTTGGCGAAACAGAGATTCTCGGACAGGTAAAGGATGCCTATGACGACGCGCTAAACCGGGAAAGTACAGGAAAGGTTCTGAACCGTGTCTTTCAAAAAAGTTTTCAGGCCGCCAAGTGGGCTCGCACTCATACGGGGATCTCCCGAGGCCAAGTGAATCTCGGTAACGTCATATGCGAACTGGCTCGCCGCATATACGGAGAGATGAAGGATTGCCGATTTCTTGCAGTAGGTTCAGGTGAGGTAGCCGAAATGACAGTAGAAGCCTTTAGCTCCAGAGGTTCTCAAGCCATTACCATTACAGGTCGCACTTTCGACTGGTGCCCATTAAGCCGAAACAAGCCAAGTGAACTTGCTGAAAAAGTAGGAGGGTTTACTTTGGGTTTCGATAGTTTCAAAGAATCCCTGCACCTTTTTGACGTGGTATTATGCTCAACTGCGGGAACAGACCCCATCCTGCCCTACGAAACCGTTCGAAAAGCGATCGCCAAGCGCCCCGCTCGTCCTCTCTTCCTGATCGATGTCTCCATGCCTAGAGACGTAGACCAAAGCGTGAGCAATCTCGAAAGCGTGTACCTCTACAATTTAGACGACGTCTCCTCCATCGCTAATGAAAACTTAAAAAGTCGACAGGCCGAGGTGGCTAAATGCCGAGAAGCCTTGGAGCAAAAAGCGGGGCAGATTTGGAATCAACTACTTTTTCCCTCGAAACCGCCGGCCTGAATAAGCCAGTCCGCCGCCGAGACGTCGGCAGGCTGTGAGAGTACCTTTACTAGGGAAGTGGATGCTTCCATGCACTTTTTCGCTTCTTCATTGCCGTCAAGACAGGACTCCAGGCGTTTTGACAGAGCGTCCGGCCGAGCCGCTCTCTGAATGAACTCGGGATAGGGAGGAGACTTGGGTAAAAGAATGTTGGCCATTCCGAGATAGGGAACCTTTACGAGAAACCGTGCCAGCAAATAGGTCATGGGATGGGCACGGTATACGATGGCTCCGGGAATACCCGCCAGAGCACAGGCGAGGGACATGGTTCCCGAACTGGTAAGGACGGCGCAACCTGTCGCGACCTTCTCGTTCGAAAAGATTTCCACTTTTCCCTTAAACTCGGGAAAACGTTTCAGAATTCCCCAGGCCAGCTCACCGACCTCTCCGGCAGGGCTCACGATCCGGGCACACAAATCGGGTCGCTTGCGGGAAACCGAAGCAAAGGCGTCCAACAAGGTTGGCAGGATTCTGGCCACAGGTTGGCGACGGCTACCCGGTAAGAGAAGAACAGGTGCCTCCGCATCGTAACTTAAGGTGGGCACATAATCTTCCCGAGCAAAGGGATGGCCAACGAAACGGACGGGGAGATCGACGTCGGCATAGGTTTCGACCTCAAAGGGGAAGATGACGCCGAGAGCATCCAAGGTACGAGCCATCTTGAATCTGCGTTTCGGCTTCCATGCCCAGAGTTGAGGGCTCACGTACTGCAAGAGCTTTACTTCTCCACCACCCTTTTTAGAAATCCCTTGGTCAAGCAGGGAAGAGGCAAGACGTAAGTTGAAGCCAGGGTAATCAACGAAAAGAACGGCTTGGGGCTTCACTTTCCCGATCCAGTCCAAGGTGTCGGACATTAGTCTCTTAAAGAACCCGTAGTTCTTGAGAACTTCGAATATGCCGACGACCGCATGGCGCGTAAGATCAAAAAGAAGGTCTGCCCCAACATCTCGAAGTTTCGGGCCACCGATGGCGGCGACCTTTAGATCCGGTCGACTATTGCGAAGGTCCTCCAGAAGCCGAGCGGCATGCTCGTCGCCTGAAGCTTCACCTGCAATAATCAACAGGTCGCAGGAAGCATCTGGCGGAACCGACAGCATGGCTCACTCCTCACTTTTCCCAACCATCACGGATCAGCTTCGTGATTTTCAGAGCGACCGCGAGGGCCGATTTACCGAAGTGAACATCGGTTTTAGGCTTATCGGCAAGGTAAACGCAGCGAACGAATTCAGCGAGTTCTATTTCGAGCGGTTCTCCCTGTTCCACAGGAACGTCTTTTTTTTCAAGGCCAGTAACGGTCTTTTCGATCAGATGCCCCTTCTGGTTCATGAAATCGAGCGAGAGATATCCGCTTTCCTGAAAGACGCGAATCTCGCGAGCCTTCTTTTCACTTACACGACTGGCATTCAGGTTGGCCACGCATCCATTGACAAAAGTGATACGAGCATTCGCAATATCCTCTGTCGGAGAAAGCACCTTGACGCCGATGGCGTCGACGCGATCGATGGGTGAGTCGACTAGAGCCATTGCGATCCCCACGTCGTGAATCATGAGATCAAGGACCACGCCGACCTCGGTTCCGCGAGGCTGAAAAGGAGCCAGACGCTCGACCGTCAAATACCGGGGGGCACAAACAGCATCCTCGAGAAAAGTCATGACGGGGTTGTAGTGCTCGATGTGCCCGACTTGTACGATGCGGTCATGTTCCTTCGCCTTGTTCACGATCGCTTCGGCTTCCTCGGTAGAAGCGCAAAGAGGTTTTTCCACCAAAAGATGGCAACCCGCCTCAAGCAAGGGAAGAGCGACCTCGGCATGGAGATCCGTCGGAGCCACTACGCTGACGGCTTCGCAAGCAGCGCCCATCTCTTCCAGACTCTCGAATCGCTTGCAACCGTGCTTCTCGCAAGCTTCGGCTGCGGACTCGTCGTTAACGTCGAGAATGCCAACAAGTTCGCAACTTTCGAGATCGTTATAGATGCGAGCGTGATGCCTACCGAGGTACCCCACGCCGACGACACCGCAACGCAGGGGATTGGAAATGTTTTCGTGATCAGTCATTGAATTTTCATGCGGGGCTCAGCTCGCCCTTGACTAGGTTAAGAGCCTCGTCGGTTGCCTTAGCGAAGGACGGGTTATGGGTGACGAGAACTAGGCCGGCGTCCTCTTCACGACACGCTTCCAAGAGAAGTTCCATGACGTCGCCGGCGGAACGCTCGTCCAGGTTGCCCGTGGGTTCGTCGGCTAGAATCACCTTGGGGCGATTAAGCAAGGCTCGGGCTATGGCTACGCGCTGACGTTCGCCACCAGAGAGCTTCTGAGGGAGTTGTCGTTCACGGTTGGTTACCCCAACGCGATTCAAAAGTTCGCGAGCTCGTTGCTTCGCATCCTTGCCCATTGATCCCGCTAATCGGGCGGCCAACAATACATTTTCCAAAACGTTCATCTCGGGAATGAGGTAATACGCTTGGTACACGACACCGATAAGACAGGCTCGTCGGGCGGCATCTCGTGGTCCAGGAGGTAACTTCGGGTCATAGGATTCGCCATTCCAGTAGAGTTCCCCCGTATCGGCAAAGTCTAATCTCGCCAACAGGTTGAGAAGAGTAGTTTTTCCGCAACCCGACTCACCTCGAATGCTGATGGAACGACCGGCAACAACCCTCATGTCGGCATCGACCAAAACCTTTAAACGCTCTTCGCCATAAGGGAAGGTCTTGGCTAAACCTTTAGCTTCCAAAGCGAATCGTTTGTTATCGTCACTCACTTCGCAAAGCCTCCGAGGGATTGAGACGAGCCGCTTTCCATGCAGGTAAAAACCCAGCCAAGGTGGAGACACCCACCGCAAAGGCTCCGAATGTAAGGAAGTTCTGCAAACTATCAGCGGAATCCCAAGGGTAGGGAACTCTCAAACTATAGAAGTCATAGAACTGAGCCACACCTGCGCCGCCTTCCTCACCGGCAATGTTGCGTACGATGAAGCTCATAAGAGAGTCCCTGTAACAAATGAAGAGCAGGGCCATCCCCCAGCCTAAAACAGCTCCCAAAAGTCCGATGACGAATCCCTGCATGGTGAAGACCGTTCCTATCGACAAACGAGAGCCCCCCATGGCCACAAGCAAACCAATTTCACGGGTCTTGCGAAGGACGGAAGTCATCAACGCTATCGCAATGGCGAATGCAGCAACCAAGCCAATCGGAACCATGATCAGAACCATGAGGTACTCCTCGAATTTCAGAAGATCGAAAAACCAAGCATTCTCTACGAACCATGGTACGACACTCCAATTCTCTCCCAAGGAGGAGCGGGTGTTCATGCAGGCATCGGCCAACGCTTGCGTATCGGATGCAACCTCGGGAACAAACTTGAGATTAAACCCGTGAACAACGCCCGATTGTCCGTTCATTTCCTGCATGAACCGAAGCGTACCGAACAGGGCATCCAAGTGAAAGCCTTGCCACGGGACCTCGAAGATGCCGCCGACTCTCACTTGACGCGGCGGCAACAATTCATCGTCCTTGGCTTTCTCCAACATTGAGGGCGAGTATACGTCGATCACGGATGCCCCGAAGATCTCAATGGTGAAAAGGTCGCCCTTGGCAAACGGAGTCGAACCAGGTGTGATCTCGAATAGAGGAATGCCTTCTCCGAGGTTCTCGATTTTCTCTGATACAAAAAAAAGATCTTCCCATTCCTCATCATACGGATCAGTTACGCGATAACTGCCATCGTCCTCAAAACGAACTTTCCAAGTTCCTGATTCAACAAAAGGGTCTAGCTTCCGAAGAACCATTATACCATTACCGACCCTGTTCGAACTGGAATTGTGATCAGTAGTCAAAAGGGCGGCTGCGGGATGGGCTCCCAATTTATCCGCAGCTTGTCTGCTTAGAAATACTACATCGTCTTGGAGGTCGTCGACAACGGGAAGAGGAGTGATTCGGGAAGCTTCAACAGCCAGAATTTTTGGGGAACCCTCTGCTAGAAATTCAGAAACGGGTATCACCGTATCTCCACGGACCGGATCAACACCCATGGCAAAGGGAATAGAGCGATTGCCAAAATGCTCCAAGAGCAAGTGTCCATTTAGGTAAGGGGCCACGGCTTGCACCTTGGGTTGAGACTCCAGTTTCTTCATGTCGTCTTTCCAGTCGCCGGAGGAACCATAAGCCATTTCCGCCCGTGCATGTCCTTGGGAATCAATTATGTCGGTTCGGAACTTATCCTGAAACCCGTTCATGAAGGCGACCACGACGATCATTACGTTTACACCCAGGGCAACTCCGAAAACGGAAAGAATCGAAAAGAAGGAAACTCCTCGTCCTGTAGGAAAAAGCTGCTTCCAAGAAAGGTAAAAAGCCCAAGGTAACTTCATTTGGCCTGTAAAGATAAGCTATTGATCCGGCAGTTGCTTACTCGGATGCAGTCTGGTTGCCATCGAGAATCGAATCGGGTTTGGAGTCGAACCAATTCTCGCCGATCTTTATCCATTCGCCAACATCTGCCTCCGGCAGTGGGAAGTCTTCCTCGAAATAAGTAAGGTACACCAAATACAGAATGATCAAAATCGCACAAGAAACAACAATGGAAAGCACTCGCTTCAAAATACCCACGAGAAGAAAGACAGACAACACAGCGGCAGTCCAGAGCAGGAGAGGCTCCTGCCCTATGTGATTAATAATATCCCACACCTCGTCCATCGTACAACTCCCGCCTAAACTCCCATATGAACCCTAAGGTTCGTTTTCTTCTTGCGAAACGGTTTGCGGTCTATCGGCAAGAAGACCTAAAACAAGAGCTTTTTGACGCAGGGGTTTGACTCGACGCAAGGACAAACGCACCTTTGCTTTACTACGAGCCGTTTGGGCCCCATATTGTCGAAGATTATTCTCCCATACTGACATGACTTCGGGAGCTACGGGCCCTTTGTCGCCAGGAACACGGGCATCCAATTCCAAGAATCGAGAATATTTAACGGCTAAACCGTCTTGGCGCTCTCGAGTCTCGGCTGCGACCAGTTGGGCATCGGCCAAGCTTTTTTCCGCGGCAAGCCATTCCACCCGCAAACGGGCAATATCCACCTCGCGGCGAGAATCGTGATGAATGGATTGAGTATCAGTTAGGTTTTCACGAACCAAAACTGCGTCATCCCTCAATACGACGGGCTCGCCAAAGGCAAAATGCTCATGAGGAGAGTTGCGGCAACCGAAGCCGAAAAGAAGCAAAAAAGCCGTCGTAACTGCAGCTTTTCGCTTTGCCGCTCTCTTTGTCACTTCTGTGACCAAATGCCTTTCGAACTGCGATACCAATGACCTTCGCTGCCTTTGGCCCACATTCCCTTAGCCCATTGCTTGGCTATGTCCGAAGGGGAAACATTATCTAGCGCCTTAGCGGTTTGAATAAAGAAAGTTGCGCGATCGGCATTCTCCGCTTTGGCTAATTTGACCTCATCGTCACCTGCGGATGGACGGACGTAGAGTAAACCGTCACTCCCCTCTCCTACCGTACCAGCTTTTTTTGCCGCGATGACTTCCGGTAACCGTTCCTTCATTCGATCCTTGAGATCGGATTTGCCGAAACTATTTCCGGCAAACATGAACAGGCATGCTGCAAAATAAAATAATCCTAAAACTTGTCTCATTGTCTCACTCCGGTTTTTTGCCGTTTTCGGCATTGTTTTCCTCAGTATCCAAATCCCCATAAAGATCATCCAGGAAGCTGTTCACTTCCTTTTCTATCTTGATCGTGATGTTGTGATCTAGGGTGATGTGGTGTTCGGTCTTAATGGTCGTGCAACCCACGAAAGCGAGGACCGCAGAGATAAAAGACAATCGTGTAATTGAAAGCATGGGATAAAACTTACTCTTGTAAGAGGCTTCCGCGCAACTGGATTTTGGAAAAAAATAGAAAGTTGTTCAATCCAGCCCGAGAGCATTGGAATTCAATTGGAGAAGTTCATCGAATCCGGCAAGGATTTTGGGACGGTAATCGAGGCTTATGGATGTTTTTTTATCTATCTGTGATTTTCCTTGAACGTCGCCCATGATGCGCCTCTGGCCATCTTCCAGCAAAAAATCGAGCCGGAGACGTTTTACATCCAAGTCCTTTAGCGCCAACTCCACTTGCCGCAATCGTTTGAATTCCGCTGAACCCGGCGGCACGTCGGAAGTAAGAATTCCATCCGAACGGTAGCGAATACGCCCAGGAGTCCCGGGGTTAAGTTCGAGATAGCCTCCGACGTAATCCCATGCTCCGCCTTGATTACTCAGAGGGATAAGCCCCGAAAACTTTCCTTCGACTTCACCGTCGAACTCGTTGAGGAGAGCGACAACACGACTACCTCCGACGTCACGCAGGCGAATGGCCAATTTCTTTTCTTTGTCCTCCAACTTAAAGCGGGTCGGTTCGAAAACGACTTCACCGCCAAGCAAGCTGGCATTCCCTTCATGGAGTGCGAAAGTTCCATTGGCTTCAAGAGAAAACAAGAGGCGAACGTCGAGAAGGGCAAGCTCCCCATAGCGAATAGCGTCTAAACGCAATTCTTGAGAACCCGCAGAAACAAGAGGATCAAGGGAAGACATTGTCATTACGCTCCTAATGCCTTCAATGCTTAGAGGGAGATCAGGAATGCTGAAGGTGGAAGCGTTAAGGTCGATGGACATACTTCCATTCTCGAATTGCTCAATCGTAATCTTGGCGGGATTCACCTCGTAGGCGGAACCGTCGAAAGTGAAAGCCAACGAGTCAACGAATCCCTTACTCAGGTTAAGCAGGTGAAACGACAATTCAACATCTGAGACTAGAACTCCATCCATACCCCCGTAATGAATAGTGTCGAAACGCAATTCTTGAAAACCTGAAGTCGAAAGAGGGTCAATTGCCAAGAGGGAAATTTGGCCACTAAGACCTTCTACTTTTACGGGAAAATCAGGCATATTGAAGGTGGAGGCATTCAGGTCGATGGACACACTTCCATTCTCGAATTGCTCAATCGTAATCTTGGCGGGATTCACCTCATAGGCGGAACCGTCGAAAGTGAAAGCCAAAGAGTCAACGACTCCCTTGCTCAGGTTAAGCAGGTGGAACGAACACGCGACGTTGGAGACGAGTGATTCCTCTCCAAGAATGATGCTTTCTCCAGAAAGGCTTTGCGGAAAGGAGATGTAGGGTTCACGGAGAGGTTCGACCACTCCAGTGTAGGAAAAGTTACGAAACACGACGCCTTGCTCAGGAAGTACTGCATCGGTAGGAGCGAGTTGCACGCCAAAGGCTTCCCCTTTCTCGGGAAAAGCAACGGTAAGCTCCCCCTCGTAGAGATTGAAGATAAAGCTCCCGTCGGTGAGGGAGAAATCGTCAAACAGAATGGTTTTACTTTCGCCCAGAGGAAGTCGGCCAGGGTCGGCATATGGAATTCGCCAGGTGGGCAGACGCAATTGGCTCAAGGTCATTATCGGCAAGGGGGCAAAGATACGCAATTGATCCACAGTGAGAGTAGCTTCACAGGCATTGGAATCGACGAAAGCCTCGAGAGCCCAGTTGTCGGCTATGCCCGTGGCGTTTAACTCGGTTGTCCCTTTTGCGTCTATTTTCCAAGACCCATCACCAGTTTCCAAAGCAGACATGAAAACATGGGGGATTCCCATAGTTTGCCCCAGAACAGCGAGAGAAAGATCACCGGCACTTAGGTCGAAGGTCGGAGAAACGAGAGAATCCCCGCTTACGCCTGCCTTGCCTTCAATCTCGGCGAAACCGCTTAAAAGTAAAAATTCATCAAGCCCAAATTGCAATGGCCAGCCCCCTATTGCCTTTTTCAAGGCGACTAGATCGGGAAAACCGAAATAAGAAGTCAACAAAGTTGCATTCTCATCTGCCGCAAAGCTGGTCAGAACGGAAACGGGTGCCTCTCCTACAGAAGCATTGAGGTCTAGCCTGATCCCACTCGGTCCTGCCGACAAGCGTGCATCGACAAGAGCACGACCTTGAGAATCGCCGTAATTCATGGTGAGATTCGCGTCATGAAGTTGAATGTGCCGGAAAACGGGTTGTTCCAAAAACAAACGAATTTGTTCCTCGATGGTTTCGTCGGTTAAGGAAGAAGGCTCGGTCAACTCGTCGACCCAAGCTTGCATATCCAATACAAGGCGAAGGCCGAACAATTCCAGCTTTTCGACCATTCCATCGAGAGCTTCATCCAAATCATAGGTAACAGCAAGTCTGGCCAAAGTCAGGTCCGTTTTATCGTCCGACAAGCGAAGCCCCGTTATGGAGGAACCCTTGGAGGACAGTTCGACTTGCTCGATAACAGCTGTCGGCTCATGAAAACCTACTTCTGCAGCCTCTTTCACTGCAAAAGACTCTAGCAATCTCGGTAAACGCCACCAAAGGATGGACAAGCCGCATACGAGCAATACGATGATACCGATAAAAAGCCGCAGGCAAAATCGCCTGACCCGCAAAGTTTTGAGTTCCTTTTTGCTCATGTCATTTGCACGATGCGCGATGAAAGGAGAGAGGAAAGACAAAAGAGTTTACTTCCTTTGACTAGAAAAGCCGTTATGGCTAACATTTTACAAAATTAAATTTCCAATTATGACAAAGGTAGGATTCATTGGAGCGGGAGATATCTCGCTGTTACACGCCGAGGGCCTCAAGGAAACGCGCGAAGCCGAGCTACTCGGCATCTGGAACCGTACTCGTTCGCGGGCCGAAGAGAAGGCCGCCTTGTTCGGCTGCCAAGTATTTGACTCTCCCGAAGCGCTTATGGAAGCCGTGGACGTCGTATATGTTCTCACGAACATGGAGACTCATTACGAGTATACCCTCATGGCTATCGAACGTGGTTGCCATGTACTCGTTGAAAAGCCGACTGCCATTACCATTAACGAAATCCTCGAGATGAAGGAAGCCGCCGCCGCCAAGGGAGTAAAGGTCGCTCCCGTACACAATTACATATACGAGCCAAGTGTGATGCGGGCCAAGGATCTCATTCAAAGTGGCAAGCTTGGCGACTTGGTCGCCGTTTACGTTCTCTACAACATTCACCATCCCGAAGAGGTGGCTGCGCGATATCCGGGCGTCATTCGACAAATCCTCACTCACCATGCCTACTGTACTCTCTATGCAGTGGGAGAACCGGAAAAGGTTTCCTGCATGAAAGCCACTGTCAACGACGGTTCGGTACCTCAAGAAAACATTGCCATGGCCACTTTGAAAATGAAGAACGGAGCTCTCTCCCATCTTTGCGCCAGTTTCGCCGCCGACGACCATGCGGGTGACCCCTGGACCTTCATGATCAAGGTGATCGGCACAAAGGGCGCCACTCGCTACAGCTACAGAGATTGGGTGGAAAACACTCCCGCCGTAGTCCATTCTCAAACCTATTCCGCTTATCCGTATACCATCCGGGCAACAGGCAAGCATTTCTTAGAAAGAGTAGTCGGACTTGGTGAAGAGCCCCTTTCCACTTTGGAAGATGCCGTGACCTGTATGAAGATAATAGAAGCTTGCGAAACCTCCGTCGAGGAAGAACGCCACGTCGGTATCGAATAATTCCGAATCGATCATGGTCCGCATCGTAGCGATTTGGCGAGATTCACTTCACACGATCCTCGACGTCTACGAGCGACGTCGCGGTCCACTAAAAATATTCTTCCCGATCCTGTTCCTGTTCTTCGTTTTCCTTAACGTAGGTTGCTACTGGTGGGGAATATTCACCGCCTTCCCGCAATACATGCTTACCCAAGAGGCAAACCACTACCTAAAACTGCAGTTCCCAGTGGGAATCCTCGGAGCCCTTTTTGATAGCCTATCCTTCTTCGTCACAATCTGGATCATTCGCCGAGCCCTCACCGCAAAAAGCACTACCGAATACGTAATGCACCTCTCGCTCGACTTAGTAATTGCAGTGATCGCAACTTTTTGGGTGCTCTTCGTCTTCACTACAGGTGGATGGTTCATAAGCCTGTTTGAGTCCGCACCGGAAGAACTGACACTTCGAAGCGAGAAATACACCACTCGAGCCGTTCAGGCCCTGCAGGATCCCACGGGACGAGAAAACGCGAAGAACATATACTTTGGAATCATTATGGGCGTATCGGCCACTCTGCCCACCTGCCTTCACCTAATGCTCTTTTTTCGCTCCTGCCTCCAAGCTTTAAGAAAACAATTATTCGGTACCTCAATCAGCGATAAGCAAAAGAAGTAAAAGAGTCGCTTATCCGAGAAATAAAGGAATCAATTATATCGCTTGCCATGTATGCGAATGTACTAAAGCATGGCAAATATGCCGAGTATTTACGACCTAAAGCCAAAGTTTCAAGGTCTGTTGCGACCGATCACGAAAAGTTTGGTAAACCTTGGCGTCACCGCAAATCAGGTGACTGTTTTGGCTGCAGTCTTATCCATCGGGGCGGGAGCTTGCCTTGCTATTTGGCCAGGTGAGAAGTGGCCCCTGCTCATTATCCCGGGCATGTTGTTCGTTCGTATGGCATTGAACGCGATCGACGGCATGCTGGCTCGCGAACATGACATGAAATCCGATCTGGGCGCAGTGCTCAATGAAATCGGAGACGTGGTATCGGACACCGCACTTTATTTGCCACTTGCCCTGCTGCCCGGCTTTCGCCTCGAACTGATTGTCGCCATCGTGCTACTTTCCGTAATTAGTGAAATGACCGGAGTCGTGGCCGTCCAAATCGGAGCGAGTCGTCGCTACGAAGGCCCCATGGGAAAAAGCGATCGTGCCTTCTCCTTCGGATTGATCTGCCTTTTAATTGGCTGTGGCGTAAAAGTAGAACCTTGGCTTGATGCTGCATTTGGCGTAATTCTAATTCTGCTATTGTTAACGATCGTCAACAGAGCCAAACATGCCTTGCAGGAGGTGAAAGTATGAATTTCATGACGCTAGATTCATCCGTTCGATGGAGCCTCGCGGCAATATTCGGAGCCCTTATCCTCTCAACGATAATTGTTCAAACGCTTATTCGGCTGAAGCCTTCCGGAGATTTTTCCAACCTCCGGCAACGGGTGAACTCTTGGTGGGTGATGGTCACGGTATTTTCGCTGGCCATGACCCTTAGCCGAAACGTATCGATCGTCTTTTTCGGATTCATGAGCTTCTTGGCCCTTAAGGAATTTCTATCCCTTATTCCGACAAGAAGGGCGGATCGACGGGTTTTGTTTTGGGCTTACTTGGCGATTCCACTGCAATTCTACCTCGTATATTTGGAATGGTACGGGATGTTCATCATTTTTATCCCCGTTTACATGTTTCTGTTGTTGCCTCTCCGGATGGTCACGATTGGCCAGACAAAAGGCTATGTCCGTGCCGCAGGTACAATCCATTGGGGGCTCATGCTGACGGTTTTTTGCCTCAGTCACACGGCCTTCATGCTAGTTCTTCGAGAGTCCAAGGCACCTGATTCATTCCCAGGACCTGGTCTTGTTCTCTTTCTGGTCGTGCTTACCCAGCTAAACGACGTCTGCCAGTTCATTTGGGGTAAATCACTAGGGCGAAGGAAAATACTTCCTAAAGTCAGTCCCGGAAAAACTTGGGCCGGCTTTCTGGGAGGAGTGTCCACCACGACAGTCATAGCGTGGCAAGCAGGCCCATTCCTCACCATGCTCAATGGATGGCAATCCTCTGTTGCCGGGTTGATAATAGGGATCGGAGGATTCGTAGGTGACGTCAACCTCTCGGCATTGAAACGCGACCTACAGGTTAAGGACAGCGGCAGTCTTCTTCCGGGTCACGGTGGCATACTCGATCGAGTGGACAGCCTCACCTATGCCGCTCCGCTCTTCTTTCACTATGTTTATTGGCTGTATGATTTCCAAACTTTCGGGACCAGCATAGGTCAATAAATGAACAAGCTCTGCCGCTTGCTTTTCTTCGCCCTCTTCGTGCGACCCATCATGCTGATCGTCCTCGGACTGAATGTCCGTCGCCGAGAAGGATTGCCCGCCAAAGGTCCCGCCGTGCTAGTGGCCAACCACAACAGCCATCTCGACGCCGTAACCCTTATGAGCCTTTTCCCCCTCCGCATGCTTCCCAAAATACGACCGGTAGCTGCTCAGGACTATTTTTTCCGTAACCCCTGGCTCAAGTGGTTTGCCCTGCGCATCATGGGCATTCTCCCCTTGGACCGGGAAGTGAAATCAAAGCGAAAACACCCTCTGGCGGAAATCAACGAAGCCCTTGACCGGGGCGAAATCGTGATCGTGTTTCCCGAGGGCTCACGCGGCGCTCCCGAGCAGTTGGGCGACTTCAAGGTAGGCATCGCCCATATCGCCAAGAAAAGCCCGAAAGCCCCCGTGATCCCGATCTACATGCACGGCTTGGGCAAGGTCCTGCCGAAAGGAGAAGCTCTATTGGTACCCTTTTTCCTTGATGTTTTCATTGGTGAACCCATCCCTTGGGAAGGCAACAAAACCGAATTCATGGAGCACATGACCAATCAAATGACAGCCCTCGCCGAGGAAGGAAATTTCTCTCCTTGGGAGTGAACCTTCTGGCAATCGCATGGGGACTGATGGAGGCAAGCGTCTTCTTCATCGTTCCGGACATCCTCTTGACCTACTTGGCCCTCAAGGATCCAAGGCGTGCGACGAAAGCCTGTCTTTGGGCATTGGTCGGTGCATTGGTCGGTGGAACCGCAATGTTTTGCTGGGGCAACTACAATCTAAAAGGCGCTGAAGGATTCCTGACTGAAATCCCCGCAATAGATAAACAACTACTTAAAAAGGTCGAGGGACAGATCGAAAATGACGGAGTGAAAGCAACCTTCTACGGACCGATCACCGGTCGACCCTACAAGATCTACTCGGTTTACGCAGGTGCCAAAGGCATTAGTTTCCCGAGCTTCCTTCTCGTTAGCATCCCCGCTCGTCTCCTGCGTTTCATACTACTTACTTGGATCACTTGGTGGGTGGCAAGCAAGCTACTGGCGAAACTGCAAGTTCGAAGCAGGACACTCATTTTGTCGGGAATCTGGATAGCCTTCTACGGTTGGTATTTCTCCGTAATGTAATGCCACTCTCTTACATGCACAAACACACGAAGTGCAAAACCACACGAATTGAAGCGTGGGGTCAATTCACCCTAGACATTCTGCCATGAAAGAAGTGAAGCAACTCAGTCTAATTCTGGTCGTGCTCGCGATTCTCTGTTTGGGTTGCCCCGGATCACTAACTGATCGGAATCTTAAGGAATACGCATAGGAGCAGGATGTCATTGGAACATGGAATCTCCAACCAGAATCCATTGCCTTGATAGTACGGGATGCTTTCAAAACAAATCCGACACATCAGCATCATATCCAGTTTCTCGAAAACGGTACTTGTACATTTCGGTCAGTGGGCGATGAGGTGCAGGGCGGGAATTACCATGATGTGAAAGGAAAGTGGAAACTGGAGCATGACACCACAGGTAGGTCCGATATCAAAAGAAGAATACGATTCAAATTGATCTGGCGATAGCAAATGGCACGCACACTCGCTATCTGAATTTTGACAAAGAGTATAAAGCTCTAGTTCTTTGGCAGTTTTACGGTGATCCAGATTCATAGGAATTCATCGAATACAAGAAAACAGAGTAATCTTCTGCAAGCGACGACCTAAAGACCGCACCTGAGGAGTAACGTTCAAGCAAATCAATTTACAGATAAGAAAAATTGATTCCCTAAATACGAACAGTGATTCTCGACATGAAGAGTACTCTCTTGACTGTGCCGAAAAGCTTGGAAACACTCCTCGTAGAATAGAGATAGCGCAACACACGGAAGACGCCTCATGAAAATTATCTTGCTCGCCATTATCTTTGCAATTCCTTGCCTTGGGCAAACCGCTCGTTGGTACAAGGGCAACACCCACGCTCACACCACCTTATGTGGCCATGCCGACTCACCTCCCGCCGTAGTCGCCCAATGGTACCACGACCACGGATACCACTTCGCAATCCTTAGCGAGCACAACAAATTCATCGATCCGAAGACGGTCAAGTTGAAGGGTGAAATCCGCAAGGACTTCCTGCTCCTCCCCGGCGAAGAGGTGACTGGTCGCAAGACGGTACACAGCACGGCTATGAACGTGAACCGCCTCGTGCCTTGGCACTTTGACCACGGACACCGCTCCAAAATCATTCAAAAGCACGTCGACGAAACAATCAAGGCCGGCGGTGCCACAATACTCAATCATCCCAACTTCGGCTGGGCGATTCAGGCCAAGGACATGCTGCCAGTCAAAAAGCTGTATCTCTTCGAGCTCTACAACGGGCATCCCTCGGTACGGAATTTCGGCGATCACAAGCATCCCTCCACCGAAGAACTTTGGGACGATCTTCTCACCCAAGGCATGACTATCTATGGCGTAGGTTCCGACGACGCCCACCACTTCGGCCAATGGAACCCCGGCAAATCCAACCCTGGCCGAGGCTGGGTCATGGTACGGACCAAGGAACTCACTTCAGACGCCATCACCAAAGCCATGACTCGCGGTGATTTTTACGCATCCTCCGGCGTCATGCTTAAGAAGGTCGTCCGTGATTCGAAGCGCATCGAGATCGAAGTGGACGAGGAAGCCACCTCCAAAGAACTGACCTCACCCATTCTCTACGGACGGAAAGTAAAAGAAGGCAAACCCGGTTATTCGGTCGAGTTCATAGGACCGAAGGGAAAAGTCATAAGGACGAGCAACACAGCCAAGGCTTCCTGCGAAGTCGCCCTGCCCTACCTTCGCTGCAAGGTAACACGTCGCGTTAAAGGGAAAGATGGTTCCTTGTTAGAGCACTACGCCTGGGTCCAACCCGTCTTCACCGATGAGCGAGCCAAGCAAACAGAGTAATCCGGCGCAAGGCTGTACGCTCGGGCTTTGAGGGAATATACTGGCTCGTCCTCGGCTATCGACTCGCCTCTTTCACTTTCCGTAGAAGCTCCTTGTATGGAAAGTGCTAAGATAGGTATTAAAAAAACCTTTATTGCCCCCGAGTTCGTAGGATAGACGCATAAAAGTGTCTTCCTAACACAGAGAGAAAATACCAGTAGACTTAACTAGCAAAGCCGTTTTTTCCGTGATAAAAGCAATTGCAATCTAGTAGGGGTACATTGAAACGAAAAAACATTTCAACCCTTTTAATCGAAGACCCCTTTGAGTATTTCCTCGTCGGAAAGTTTCTCGAAGTTGGCAGTCAGGGAAATATTTCGTGTAATGATAAAAGTGATGGTGGGTGATTCTCCTTGAATTGCACCACGCCAGTTCAAGAACTTATAGCCTGGATTGGGTTCTGCCACGAGAGTGACTTCGTCTCCGTGTCCATGAGATCCCGCACCTGAAACAATACCGCCTCGAGAGTCGTTAATATTCGCATTTACAAGGACTGGAGCAAAGTGAGAATCGGCAATCCAATCGTTTATCTTATAGTCGAAAAATAAGCGGGGTTGATGAGATTCCCGTTGGTAAAAGAACCAACCGAATGCGGTAAAGAGTTCGTCTGTACGAAAGATGTCTAGGTCAGAACGTTGACGACGACGAATATAGAGGTGAGGGTAAACGTCCTCGCGGGTCCAGTGCCAACCAAGACTCTCCGACCAAAACCAGATACCGTAATCATTGCTTCCTGCTTTTTCTCCCGGGAAAAGCCAACCGTGTTCAGGATGGTAGATCCAAGTTTTGGAAGACACGTAGAATTGGCCGAACCAGTCGAGTCCATTCCAACCAGATTCGAGATCGAAGACCCTGCCTGAAGAAACTGCGATGGCAAAGCTTTGCTCCGAAAACTTGCCCGAAGCGTCGGTTGCCTTTAAAATAACGGCATGAGCGCCGACATTTCCTACCGAGGGCATACCTGCAAGAGTAGCTGAACCGTCTGCTTTTAACTCGAAGGAGAGCCATTGGGGCAAGGCGACAGCATGAAGACTGAAGTCTTCTCCGTCCGGATGGATAACAGTAACGGTGTAGGAGTAGTTCGAAAGAGCCTTGCCGCGTAGAACTGGTTCAGTTGTGAAGACAGGTGAGTCCTCCGAAGGCTCGACCTTGATAACGGCAAGTGCAACATCCGAACTGAATGCGGAATGACCACCAGTTTCAACTATGGTGAAACGTTCTCCATTGGCACCTACGGTTTGGTCCCAAGCTCGGAAGGTGAGTGAGGCTGTACCAAAAAATTCGCTCCTTGGCACGAACCGAAGAAGAGTCTTTGGATCGTCTGCACGCAGAAGGAGGGCGTTGGCTTGCGTCACTTTGCCTGCGGAGAAATAAGATTTGCCTCCGTCCAAAGAATATTGCCAAGTTCCATTGAAATCATCGGTTGCAACAAGGGCGAAGCCAGGAACGGCATTGGAGTCCAGATCGGTTATGCCTTCGACAAGCGAGGATACCGTATCGCCTGGATTTCCAACGCCACTTCCAATATCTTCGCGTATCGGGGAGAGGAAGGCTTCCACGCCATTGGTTGTTGGTGCGTCATTGAGATCATTGACGATGATCGTACGAACAACTTCCTTAGAGGAAAGTCCAGAAGCGTTAGTAACTAGATAAGCGATATGATGGATGCCGGGGACGTTCACATCAAGATTGTCGTAGGTTCGAATAAGATGAGTTAGGTTGCCGTCGAAAGAATCATGAGCGATGACTCCGGGATCTACAAAGGCAGTCCCTTGATCTAGGCTCACCGTATCTGGCCCGAGTAGCGTAATGACGGGTGATGCCGAACTGCGAACATTGACGATACGAGTGAGGGTGGACGCGGCGTTCCCCGCTTTGTCCGAAACCGAATAGTTTAACTCATAGCCACCGATGCTATTTACGTTCACCTCGCCAACAACGAGAACCTTGCCGGATAAGTTGCCGTCCGCGAGGTCGAAGGCTCCCACGCCCGGCTCGATCCATAGGGAGCCAGGTTCGATAGTGATTTCCCTTCCCCCGAAGAGGCTAAGGACAGGTGGTAGTGTATCCCTAATCCGAACGATACGTTCCCGAACCCGTGAAGGATTGCCCGCCTTATCGGAAACTGAGTAGCCGATGACATAATCTCCTTGGACATGGTCATTAACATTACCCGAAACGATGATTAAATCTGTTAGGTTGCCATCCAAAACATCTTGAGCAACAGCACTGGAGTAGAGTAATCCGAGACCAAGTCCGGCCTCGAAAGTCGCATTAAGTTCACCAAGTAAAGTGAGGACGGGTGGCATAGTATCGACAACATTAACCGCTCTAACCACTTGCCCGACATTGCCTACCATATCGGAAACGGAGTAGGTTTGCAAATACAGTCCGGGTTCGTCTGCATTGACATCTCCTGAAACTTTTATGGCGCCAGAAAGATCTCCATTGAACGCGTCAAAGGCAGTTGCTCCAAGGTCGTGGTAGGGTGTCCCTGCTTCATGTGTGGCGTTCGATTCACCGAGAAGGCTAACTACGGGAGCGGAATCATCCCTAACCGTTACAGTTCGAGTTAGACTGGCGGCAGTGTTGCCCGCCTTATCGGATACATCGTAAGTGATGACATAGAGGCCTAAACGGTCGCTATCCACAAAATCCCCTCCAACAGTAATACTGTTGGTCAGGTTTCCATCAGTTACGTCGTTGGCGATAGCTCCGGGGTCAGAGAAAGATGTAACTGCCTCGTGAAAGATCGTTTCCGAACCTAACAGAGTTAGCACCGGTGCCGTGACGTCATGCACGATCACCTTGCGAATGGCTTGAGTGGCACCTACTGCCTTGGAATTCAAAACGTCGTAGGTCACGAAATAAGAACCGGGTCGATTTGCATCCACCGTGTCCCCTCCAATCACAACGGCCGCAGTCAGATTACCGTCCAGAGAATCTTCGGCAAAAAAACCTAATTCCGCATATGCTTCGCCCTCATCAAGAACAACTCTAGTTCCACCCAGTAAGGTTATCACAGGTGGCGGAATGCCAACCACTGTAATGGTTCGAGAAACCCTCTGAGATGAGTTCCCGGAGGCATCGTTTACGCTGTAATGAAGCGAGTAGGTTCCTGGTACGTTTATGTCTATCCCACCTGAAACAACTACGTCGTTCGTAAGATTTCCATCCATAGCATCAATTGCGACGGTTCCCGGATCAATGAAAATTGAACCGAGCAAGAGTTGGACGGAGGGCGAACCTACGAGAGTTAAAACAGGGGGGGTATTATCGACCACGACAACCGTCCTGATGATAGACGTTGCGGAATTATTAGCATTATCAATGACTTCATACGTAAGTTGGTAATTCCCCGTGACATTTACATCGACTGTGCCATTAACGGTAATATTAGCGGTGAGATTTCCATCAAGAACATCAAAAGCATAAGCTCCGGGATCAGTAAAAGGGGTAGCCCCTTCGTGCGATAGGACGACACCTCCCAGTAAGTCAAAAACTGGAGGTTTCGTATCGGCAACGACCACAGTTCTCGAAAGCCCCAACGCTTCGTTACCAGCTTGGTCACTCACCGAGTAACTAACGAAATAGGTTCCGGGATTACTAATGTTCACGGGGTTGACCACCATTACCTTCGGTGACAAGTCACCGTCAACCGCATCCGCGGCGATTACCCCCAAATCAACATAAGGAGTACCCGCTTCGTGAAAGAGATTAGCTGCACCCCGCAAAGTTAGAATTGGCGGGGTATTATCCTCAACCGTCAAAACGAAGATTTTCTCGATGGGGTTCGCGATGCCATCGGAAACCTTGATAACAACAGTGTGAGCACCCAGTACATAAGGAGGCGGATTACCGAAAAGGACGGCCGAACCGTTAACATCGTCCCTAAAATTCAACCAAAAGGGAGTCGAAGGCGAGGAGAAGGAGAGGGTATTTCCGTCGGGGTCTGTTGCGACGAATCGGTGGCTGAACATCGACCCGACAGCTATCTTCGCTATCGGGGGGGGGCTCGTAAAGGTGGGTGGATTATTGAGACTCGGCGATGGACCCGGAGAAGGAGTCCCTGTAGAAATTCCCCAGCTTTGAATATCGTCAGACCAACTGTCCTGCTTGCTGCGAACCAAAGAAGCTCCATTGCCATCAGCTTGGCTGGGCCAGGGAGAAAGGTTTGAATAGGTGACAGTTTCTTCAATAAGCATGGGTGTGAAAGTGGGATCGTCCGCTGGCGGTGCATCAGGTCGGAGGAGGCAAATAGTTTCGCCTCCGTTGTTAAGGTTGCCCTTCCAACCACCGACAAGAAGAACTTCAGGACCAATGCCATAGGCGAGCCTGAAAGCTGTGAGTTTTTCGGTCGCATTGAGATCGAAGCCGACCACCACTATGGATTTCCCGGGCTTAAGCAAAGTTCCAGGTGAAAAGGTAAAATCTACGCCCTTGTCCAAATTCCAACCCGAAAGGGATACTGAAGAATCTCCGGAGTTGTACAATTCAACGAACTCCAAATCCACATTCCCGCCAGGTGGATTGTACATGATTTCGCTTATCATTATCTGACCCCGCATCGCTCCTGGGTTCGGACCACCAAGTTTTTGAGGTGGATAGGTCGCAGAGGCTTCATCGAAGAGAGAACGCTCCTTCATCGGATAGAGTTTTCTCCCGGAACCGTTCGGCCAACGCCCAAAGGAAACTCCGTTTGACGATGCCCCGAATTCGACATGATCCACGAAAGCAAGTAAATTACCAGCGCCATCAGCCTCAAGTAACCAGACATCTCCGCCGCGGGCACCGCTGAGAGCGAATTCATCGGAACCACGAGCTCCCGCGTTAGGATTCCATAGGCCATTGGGATTAAAGTCCGTTTCGTCAAAAACAAGGTAGCCTCCAGACGGAATGACAGTGCCGTCAGGGATACGAAAACCCTGTAGGCTTGAAGCGGATTCGGTGAGGCGCCAGCCACTCAAGTCGACGACTTGAGAACTTGGATTGTGTAGTTCGATGGCATCAAGAAGAGGAGGATCCGTATGAGCAAGAATCTCGCTGATTATGACTATCGGGACTCCAGTTATAGTTGCTTCGACAGCTCCGGGATTACCGTGAAAGCCCTCGGAGGACTTCCAATTCTCGCCATCGGCAAGATAAACGTTGCGTTCGTCGAGAGTCATACCGACAAGGACGTTAGGATCGGGCAGGATGAGCGAACTACCTCGACCGTCGGTGCGACTCGGCCAATTGCCTCCGTCGTCGTACTTAAAGGTTAGAATGCCTGCCCCCTTGCCATCAGTCAGGGTTATCGTTTCGCCTGCATTATTCAGCTTGCCTTCCGGCCATTGGCCAGCCACCACGATACTAGGAGAGTAATAAGGGGAGACGGGGTCGAGGTACCGGGCGTTGAAGCCAGCGATATCTTGGACGACAACGGCGCTCTCGCCAGGAGCAAGGCTAAGAGAACCAAAAGTGAAATCATTAAAGGCTCCGCCTAAAGTGACTCCCGTCAAGTCGATGCGAAATGCTCCTACATTACGAACCTCGACATACTCAGAGCCTCCTGTTCCGGCGGGATTGTACATGATTTCTGAAATTAATAGATTGTCGACCGAGGCGGGTACGACATCCACTTGAAATGAGGCTTCGTGGAGAGCACTCCATTCACCCGAAGTGCTACGGGAACGGGCCTTCACGGTCGTGAGATAATCGGGAAGGGCAATTTCCGATCCGCCCACGATTCTACTTGCCTCAAGCCTAGGAACGATAAGCATGTCGGAACTATCCATCGATATGTTTAGTCCATGAAAGGCCAGTATATTAGCCCCTTCTCGCAAGTGGCCAAGATGCGGCGTAAGGTCGAAAGAGACATATTGCTGGGCAGCGGAATCACTGTGACTGGAGGTTGCCTTCCCATTCCACGCAGGATTTGAAGGCGCGCCGGCGGAAGCCACCTTAGCGCCGTTGAGATAGGCGATGAACCCGTCGTCATACTTAATCTTGAGAGTGAGATTTGTGAATGCCGTAGAATTGGTAGCGGTGAAGGGTACTCGAAAATAAACGCTCGTATTTTTGTTCCTCATAGCAGACAAAACATCAATGCCGAAGAGAGAACGGTAAGTGGTCGCGGTATCGTAACCCACGCCAGACGTTCCCGAATGCCATGAGGAATCGTTGAAACCAGGCTGAGTCCAAGCGGAACCAAATGAATTATTCATCGGTACGAAGGCCTTGGAGGGGGCACCGGCATCAAGCAGTAGAGTGTTTTGCATTCCACTGGCTTGGGCCACTTGAGCCACAGGCGAAATGGTTCCCCCAACGAGTCGAGGATCGGATTCGTCAAGAGTATAATGGATGGTGACTGGAGCCAAATTGGAATCAGACATACTAAGGCGGAAGGAGGAGCTCACTTGTCCGCCGTGTTGACTGAAACCCGGTGGATCGATACTCGGGTACCAAAAGGAGGAATTCGCATTGATCCGCGTAGTACGCAGTTGATTCAAGACGACGGCATTGCGCCCCACCATCCAGTCGGTGACCATTTTCACATTGTTCACCCAGTCATTGCGATTCTTTGGGATACCGGACTTAGTGTCTCCCCAGCGTGCGGATTCTGCGATGATAGCCTTGTCAATCTGGGACGAACGAAACGCAATTCGGGCTTTTGAATTTTCTTCCGACAGGACCCCATCGTTAAAATGTCTCAGATAAAAGCGATCTGCAAAACGAATAACGTATTCCTGATTGGAGGTAAGTTGTTCGTGAAGAAAGTGAGCGGTAAAGTACTTTTTTTCATCTCGGTCTTGATGGTCGCTGGCCAGTGGAGTTACCATGTTGTTCTCGCCTCGCCCTAGAGAGTGCTCCATGTCGTGAGCCGGAAACTTCCAGCCATCGGGGTTGGCCCTATTGTAAAAGGCGTAGTAGTTGTTCACCCGAGGAGTGGTGTAGCGGGAGGCTGGACCATCTCGATCGCCGTTGTAGTAGACAATAAGCATGTAGTCGATGAGGTTGTCGACATTCAGAAGATTCTCAAAGTCAGGGTTTCGAGCCTTGCCATCCACACCAAGGCCTTGGGCTTGGAAATAATCGTCGTTGTCCGTCCATCCGTCAATGGTTCGCTGCCAAAGGCGGTCGTAAGCTTCCAAATTCCCGCCTGTGGCGTTAATTTGCCTGGAACTGTCTTGGTGGACTGTATCATAGTCGCTCTTTTCGCCTCCAAGGTAGGATTCGCAGAGGGTACCGCTGACACGCTCTTGAGTCATGTAGATTCCCCAATAAACTCCATTAAGGTAAAGGTGATAGTAGCGACTTCGTGTGTAGGGCTGCCCCATGGCGGACTGGGTATCGCGGCTCCAGACCTCACGAACCATGGTATTGTGAGCAGGCCCCCCGAAGGCCCACGAGTAATTCTGCGAAGTACGGAGGTCGAACTTGTCGAACTCCTCCACACCCTCGTCCTCGAACATGGGGTAATGCAAATTGCCTTGTCCATATTCGCTCCGAAAGAAGATACGGAATGAATGCTTCGGATTATTTGCGCTCCGACTGTATCCTCCTCTGATTCGCATCCCTGCATTGATTTGGAATCCTTTACTTCCTTTCGGATGAATAAGTTCAAGAGACATTGGCCTTTCCCAAGATCGACCATCGTTCCTTGCGTTAACGTAGATTCCGTTCGATTGTCCGAATAAGTTATCCAACTCGGTTGCAATAGATAGCGTGGGAAGAGCAAACAGAGCTTCTTTCACTTCCTCAGGAGTATTAAAACCATCCACAATGTCGGGGTCCATCCCGTAGACCATCTTCTGGCTGTTTACTGCACCGGTGGCGGGCCACCCGATCGGAGTAAAGCCGTCGGCTGACTGGCGAATAACATCTTCGGGAAAGAAATAACTCTGGGTGTCTACGTCGGTCGCAACATAGTCCGGCTTTGTGGCAATGGCCCGTACGATGGTGGTGGTGGTTATAGGGAAGGGAGTCGTATATACATTCCCGTTAGAAGCAGACGGAGTTGAACCATCGGTAGTGTATCGAATAGTAGCTCCAGAAGTGGCTGTGGTTATTGAGAGAGTAAAAGGACTTACGAAAAACCCACGATCTACATTGAACTTAGTATCTGCAACGAAACCCAGGAACCCCTCTTCGTTCTCCTTACCTGGCGTTGCCGACTTGAGATAGGAATCAGAGGGAAGAACCTTATTGGAAGGTATGCCGTAGGAGTAGTCCTCTACCTGTTTTGAATAGTTGACAATTTTGCCAACTGTAGCGTCGCTTTTCATGAGTGCGAGGTAACCTCCTGAAGCATCGAGCTTAAAGGTCGTGTGCGTACGCCAAGGGTTCTCACGATAGATTGACTTGACGTCGGAACTGGAAAGTTCCACCCCGTACACCCGAAGGTCATCCACTTTGCCGTACCAATAGGAACTGTTACCATTAAGGTTGGATCCAAGATACCATCGATTTACTGTTCCAAGTTGTCGAGTTCTACCCGAAGCTGAAATTTCTTCCGAACCGTTTAGGTAAAATTTCTGATTTCCCGTAGTCCGGTTGTGCACAAATACCCAATGCGACCACTTTCCCAACAGGTAACTATCGTCAATAGCTGTGTTAATCCGGTCGGAACCACCATCCCCGACGTCCCAGTAGACATTACCGTTGCTCCAAGGGAAATGAATATTCAAAATACGACCACTCAGCCCGCCAGACTCGATGATGCTGGTATTCTTGCCAGGTAATTCAACAGGGTCACCATAACTCCAGAAAGATATGGAGAATTCGGTGCCCGATGCTGGAGGATGGGCAGCCAAGGGCAGAGCAGTCGAACCTCCCTCGTAGAAAAACGCCTTACCGAACTTTCCGTCGGTCCAAGTCGCACCACCGATACTTGAGATGTCGTGGTTGTTGCCGCTCTGATCTGCGGTACGCGTACCGCTCCCCTCGTCGAAAGTCCAATGAGCAAGAAGGTCGGAAGCACGAGTTGAAACCGCACTTGCGTTTGCTGCCGGACCTAAACCAGAGGCGAAGACAACGAGGCGATCATTCCCCTCGAGAATGGTTCCAACAGGGAAGCGCCACATAGCTGGGTTAGCGGGGTCGTTGGTCAGGTACCAATCGCTCAAATCTATAGAATTTGTACTTGGATTGTGAATCTCAATCCAGTCATCCGAATCTCCCGAAGCGGAAAATAGGGTCTTGTCGTTCGATGCCATAAATTCCGAAATGGTCGGCATGTTCCCCGGGTCACCGGTAAAACGAAAAGTGGCGGTTACTGAACGAGGTTCGGTCATGGATATGGTCGTGTGGGTAGCGGACGGGGTAACAACCCCGGCACCAAGCCACCCATCGAAGGCGTATCCAGGTTCCGCAGTCGCCTCAATGTTTGCATGACTGCCGTATGAGTAACTTCCAGCACCTTTCATGCTCCCTCCAGTTGTAGCGTTCATTTCAAGCAGAGAAACGGAAAGGTCGTGTACCTTTAAAAATTGGGCCTCGTATGGAGTATTCGCCCAACCCTCTGGATCGGAGGGCACCGGATTTAAGAGAACGAAGATGCCGTTCTCAAGCAAGTCATGCCCGGATCGAGCCTGCGTCCAGAGAAACGAGTCCTTCGACTCAACCTGAAAGGCGGCCAAGTTGGAGACATTGTAAAGGTGGTCCTTCTCGAGTCCGAAGAGCGTGTCGTCTCCACCCGGACTTAAGTCGAAGGTACCCGCCTGCTGATTATCGCGCTCCAGATTAACGAAGGTGAGGAGGAGATCTGAGGTACTGGGCGAGGACACAGATTTCTCCCATTTGGCTGTTGCATGGATTTTTCCGTGCGGCGCGTTGGTGGATAGGTCGTTGAGAAAATAGCGATTAGGGGAACTTAAGGCGGGACTACTAGATCGTGCTCGTCCTATACTCGCATAGGCATTGTAAAGCTGATCCAAACCGAAGTCCGCATTATCCCAAATTGGTTGCATCGAATTGTATCGTTTGAAGTGGGGCACCTGCTTGCCGAAATTGGTCTCATAGTGACTGAATCCATAGGTGCGGGAGATACCCAGTTCCTGCCCCATGAAGAGCATAGGGACGCCATCATTGGTACTTGAGACAGCATAACGAATGAATGCTTGCCAGGGGTCGTGAAGGTTCTCCTCATCATGGGAGACGTTGTTCAGAAGTACGAGACTGTCTCCGTAGACCGTACGGCGGTTTTCGAAGGCCGCATGATAGTCACTAGGTTTGGAGGAGGACTTTAGAGCGAAGGCGATGTTTTCATTCAGGACGTCGAAGTGTCGACTCGAACGATAGGTGACCGCCCCACCGTCCAGAGCCTCCGACATGAATACGAAACTCCATTTGCGGGAGCGAGCCACATTGATAACGTACTCCCAGAGCTGGGGTGGCAAACCTTGACCAAAGTCAGCCCGAAGGCCATCGATACCCGTTTGGGCTTGAACGCTGAGTGGCTGTCCTGGAGGCAGGCCGGTCTTCTCCAACCAATAGGGAACATAGGAGGCGAAGTACCTCCAAGTCCTTCGGGTAAGATCATTCCAACCTTCGCCGGCGTAGTCGAAGGCATCCTCCTCATTCTGATGAGAGTTTCGTTCGGCTGGATCGTTACCCTGAACGAGAGCCGAGTAGTTGCCGAAGTAGACATCCTTGACGTCCTCCCACTTACCGAAGTCGTCGCGGTCGGGAGCCGTAGCAATTTCGTTTTCGTCACGGGCGGGAAAGCCATAATCATCTTTACGAGAAAAGAAACCAGGGAGTATCTTTCGAATTTCATCTTCGGGGAGGCCCGTATCGAAGATTGCCACCCCTTCCTCGTCCAGTTCAGCATCCCACGCAACATGATTGAAGGGAGCATCCACCATGACACTTATTCCCTCTGCATCAGCCGCTGTTACGAAATCCTTAAAAGCCTGCATGGCGGCGGGCCGGTTGTTGGCACGACTCAGTTGCGGCATCACCTCGAAGAAGTTCTTTACCGCGTAGGGACTACCTGGGTCATAGGGTTGACCATTGATATTTTCGCGGCCGTCGACTCCACGGGGATGGATGGGTTGAAACCAGAGCCAATTTGCGCCAATTCCCTTAAGGTATTGAAGATTCCAGCGGTTCTCGTCGTGCAAGTCATCGAAGGTACTTCTACTCTCGAAAGTGTCTCCAGTGGCATCAACAGTGAGCGGGTTCAGTTCGTACATGACGGCCCCACGAACCTTCTTCGGAGTAACAACTACCGCGTGATCGCGACGCCCATCGCTCGTGTACCAGTGCCAGACATCGGCATCGTTCTCCAACTTGAAGCGTGCGGACAAGCGATAGGCCCCTGTCTTGCGAGCATTAAGCTGGCAGACCCATGCTCCCGCATCGCCGCGATTGGAGTCGAAAGTCATTGTATGCACTTGATAGTAACCGTTGTTGTTAACCAACGAAACTGAATCACGGCCCGGTGGCTGAATCCCGTCTTCGATACCGTCTTTGTTCGAGTCCACAGTAGCAAGATCGCGGTTGTTTAGGTTGGTGTAGACTTCCGCTACCTTCACGTGAGGCACCTCGAGAATGACTTCCAAAGTTTCCTTTTCTCCCTTAACCTCGTCCAAAAACAGATTGGTGGTCGTGTAGTCGGCAGAAACCCCGTTGACAGTAAGGATAGGCTTGACAGCACCGTGACTTACGAAGTCTGTGACGACAGTACGTATAGTGCGCAAGTCGACGCCCGCCTCGGCATCCTTGTAGTCCACAATGATGGTCTGACGAAAATCGTCCGGAGCCCCCACCGGGTTCCTTAGGATGGGAAGCTTGTAGGCGAGCGCAGCCAACCCCGGGACCACGTTTCTTTCCACCCATGCACTGGAGATGTCTTGGACTGCGGCGGAGGCATGAGGAGCCTCTTGGATCATAGATGCGTCAATGCTGACGGTTAAGTTGGCGATAATATCGGCATCACTTCGACCATTGACGAGTTCGGAACTTAGGTAAGTCTTAATAATATAGTCCTTCCCAACCTTGTCACCGTCTCGCTGAGGCCAAGTCAGGAAGAGTCGATGACTGGGACCGCTAGTCTTCACTTTTCGCTCTAGTATGCGGAAGTGACCATCTTCTTCGCCAAGCGTCAAATCGGTTGAGGAGGAGGCCTCCCTGAGGGCTATCCGCACCGTGGCGTCCTCTCCTCCTGATGGCACATTGCGATAACTGAAACGCCATTCTTTAGGATGACTGGCATCGAGATCTTGTCGAGAAGTCATTTCTTCAGCGTGAGCCCAAGCACTTGAATTTCCATCACCGGTTTCCCCGTTGCCGTTGAAAGCACCAGTCTGACCATCATCGTTAGTCGGATCATTATCATCAATATGGAAAAGCACTTCGGTAACGCTCGAATCACTGCGAACAACGAACCCGTATTCGGAACCGAATAATTCCTCACCGTCTACACCGGGAAATGTGACCGAACCCTCGGGACGCTTGCTATCGTAGTAAATGGTACGCGAAAAAGTGTTATAAATGGAGGCTTCCCCCAGTCGACTAAGGAAAGCCCGTCCCTTCACAAAATGAAAACCCTCCTTCAGACCAGTCACCTTTTCACCATAGTCGCGGTGCGGATAATACTCAATTGCTTCGGCATCAAAACCGTCTACCTCGAAGGTCGTTAGCATCTTCTTTTTGAGAACCACGGAGGACTCGTTTTTCGGAAAAACGCTGGCCAACGAAGCACCGTTCAACTCGTTACGATATACACCTATCTTGTATTTGAAGATTCCTGAGTCGGGCAAAGGAACGGAGGCTTTCCACCAATCGACGGTAGGTTCTTGTACGTCGGAGTGAGAGAAGGCAAAAGAGGTAACTTGCGTCGCACCGATACCGCTGCCCCCGGCTCCCTCAGGGTTACTGCCGTCAGAAACATGGTAAAGGCGAGCTTGGTTAACCTCAAGGCTGTAGCCTACTTTCACCCAAACAGTAGCCGAATTTCCCGTAACCTTAAACTGCTTTTCCCCTTGGTCATTGTTTTGCTCTGGGGCGTGATACGCCCAATGGGCGGTATAATTTTCATATGAATCTGACCCGGAACCACCCTTCACGGTGAAGAAAGAACCGTTATCGGCAGACCACCAATAGGTTTCTGCCCCTACGGATCCTATCATGTTGCGACTTATGTCGCCGGCGGCAAATTTTTCCGGCCCTTGTCTTCCGACGAAATCCATTTGCTCGAATCCAAGGTAAACATCAGAGGCAAGTGCAGGCGGATTGTCCCGTCGGCCGTTACCATTAACGTCAAGTCCTCCATCGATATTCAGTAAAATATTCTCAGCCGAACCATCGGCCCGAACTACGAACTTCAAGTTCTTGCCATTAGTTACCCTTGGCACTTTCCATAAATAAGAAAAGTCAGTTTGGTTGGCATCGGATACGCCATAAGGATTGAAAGCGGGATCACCATCAGCCCCGTCAGTTCTTCTAACCGAAATGGTTTCCACTTCTAAGCCATCTTGTAAAATGCTCAAGGGGTGCCCTCCCACTGATTCCCACAGGTCCGAGGGTTCCGGGCTCCTCCAGGAAAACAGGAAATAGCCCCCTGCAGGAATCACCACCTGGCTTAAATTACTGGCATACTGGTAAAAGCCTCCACCATAGGATGAATAATTATAGAGGTAAGCGTCATTGTCAGTTCCGGCGTCAGCGAAAAAGCCTGTGTTAAAAACCCGCGCCTGACCACTTGAGTAATTATCGTTAATCATAATAAGTCCGACCGTACCTGCGGAATCGGACATGCCGGGATTATCTCGCTTGTCTACTCGTTCGTAAACCACTACGTCGCCATCGCTCCAGCGCCCCACTTGATACCCCCTGACAAAGTGTTCGTGAAAATATAGGAGATTAGGAATCCGGTTGTCTCCAAATTGACCCAGGAAATTGGTGTTTGCATGGCGTGGAAAAGCTCCTCCGCTTCCTTTGAGAAGACCTGCCTTATGGTTGCCGTCCGAGTAAATTATTCCGATTCCTCCACGAGTAAGGTAAAAAGCGTGTTGCAACTCACGACGCGCGGCAAAATCGCTATCGTGGCTTTGGGCGTGCATAACTGAAGAACCCGTCGCAAAACCATGGCTTCCGGATTCATCCATTCCAGCCAAGGTGCCCCATGGATTTCCAAGCTGGCTATTTAGATGATGGCGAAGGTCATTATCAAGAAGACGCATACCTGCATTGATGTAATCTTCGACCGCTGGGGGAGATCCAAGGTGTTCACCGAACATCATGGCGTCATCCCTCGGACGCTCGGTATCGAAGACGGTATCTCGATGGTTATCCCAATCCGAAAAACCTCGAGTAAGGTTGAATTGCTCCTGAGCCTGCCCAAGGTAACCGTAGTTGCTACGATCTCTATCTGCTCCAAAAGTGGCGCCAAAAAAATCGGCCGGTATATGCTTAACGGCATCCAATCGTAAACCATCGGCCTTTGTACGGTCTAGAAGCCAACGAGCAGCTCGGTTTAGATAAAGCTCAACGTATTCCGAGTAAAAGGCCTCATGTTGAGCGAGGTATTCAACCGTGAGCCCGTTGTCCTTTCCAAAACCGACGTAGCTGCCGTTTGCATCGTAACAATAGAATTCCGGATTATCGGGATGTCGAAGAAACTTGATCTTCTCCGCCGTAGCGCCTTCCCACTCGCCGAAGTTCCGATTGGTTATTCCAGGTTCCGCCGCAATATCGATTAGATCTGCAAGTCCGAGGTTTTGTACCTGCCACTCGCTCCACCATTCGCGAACATTATCCCATTTTCGATAAAGTCCGTCAGAGGTTCGTCTAATGTGAAAATCCTCGGGACGCATTCCCGGATACAAGTCTTCGGGAGCGTGCTCGTTGTAACCGGGAACGTCAAAAGCACGGTGATTCATGATATTGTCGAAATACACTCGAATGCCAAACCTATGAGCCATTTCTATTAATCGATGCAGTTCCGACTCAGTACCATATCGCGTTTGGAAAGTACCTCGTTGCTCTCGTCCACCAAGATCAAACGGGTCCCACAGGTCGTAACCGACCGAGAGTGCACCGCTTCCCTTCGTCGGCGGGGGTAGCCAAAGCGAAGAGTAGCCCGCTTCCGCTAATTCGGGCATCCTGTTAGTGATCTCGGCCCAGCTAGTGTTGAAGTATTGCAACATGGCTTCGCCGAAAGACGAGCTGGGACTAAGAGCCACCGAGAATGCAAGAACGAGTGTTCGCCATCTAATCCAACTATTTGCAGTTTTTTTCAAGAGGGATAGACGATAAGATGGTTCGTCATTGGGCAAAACAGTATGAAGTTACAGGCAGAGTCTCTGAGAAAAGAGACCTTTGCTCCCATCAAACGATTTGCTTGAGAAGTATCGTGTTTTTCCCATAATAACATTTTCTTAATCAGTTTGTGAGCTTGATTAAAATTTTGCAATCCCTCGTTACTCGTTTGAGATTATAAACTTCAACACAAAATTCTTACTATCACTAGTCCACAAGCATCTATCCCAACAAGTGACCGACAAATAGATCGCTACGAGTGCAAATATGTGGTCACCCCGGAGCAAGTTCCAGAGATTCGACGGTTTATTCGCCCATTCGTTTACGAGGATGAGCATTCCAACGGGAACATTCCCGAGTACCTAGTTACCACTCTTCAACTAGATGCGGCAAACGCAACCCTTCATTACGCTAAAGAACGGAAGGCTAGAACTCGTTTTAAATTACGAATACGCACATATGGATCAGGCAACGAATGCCCATATTTTTTGGAAATCAAACGAAAAATTAACATTATGATTCTGAAGAGTCGCGCAGTCTTGCAGCCAAAAGACTTTTCAAAGGAAAACATTTTACATCCCACAAGGATTATCCCTTTTGCAAACGAAGCAGAGAATATGAATTATCTTGAGTTCGTTCGGCTCGTGCGGGAGATAGGCGCAAGACCGTTTGTCTACGTCAACTATGTCCGAGAGTCCTATAAAGGTATTAGCGAACGCTATGCCCGCGTAACCATCGATCGACGCCTTCGCTATCGACCCGCTCGAGGTTCTTGGACATTCCCACCCTTATCCGCTCGTTGGTACACGATGGACACCCAAACATCCTTGTCCCGCGAATACCCTGGACAGATTCTAGAACTGAAGTCCGAAACCGAATTCCCCGAGTGGATGGCGGAAATGGTTGAACGTTTTGATCTCGTGAACACTGGGTTTTGTAAGTATTCAACTGCTATGAGATTAGAGTCCCTATTTCGAGGCAGTGCCTATTCTGATGTCTCTGAGAACTGTTCCTACGAAGATGGAAGCGATTTTTAACGCATTGGGACCCGCTCGGGCGTTTAGTCCTTTGCAGATTCTCTTCTCCCTCCTGCTCAGCTTTGTCATGTCGCTGTTGTTAGCCGCCGTCTATCAACGAACGCACACAGGTTACTCTTACTCTCGCACTTTTGTGCAAACCATTGCGCTCGCCTCTATCGTGGCCTGCATAATGATCATAGCAATAGGCAACAATCTAGCCCGGGGTCTCGGCATTCTCGGAGCCCTCGCCCTCATTCGCTTCCGCACGCCCATCCGTGATCCCCGCGACATTATTTTTTTATTCGCCAGTCTCGCCTCAGGCATCGCCGCTGGAGCTCAAGTTGTTGACGTCGCCATAATAGGACCGGTGTTTTTCTGTTTCGCCGTACTTTTTCTGCACTACTCGCCCTTTGCCTCTCGCCGTTCATTCGAGGGACTGGTTCGCTTTATTTTACCCAAAGGAGAATCTGGAGAAGCATTAACCCGTGAGGTCTTTGAACGCCACACTTCTTCAGTCAACATGGTCGCCATGCGTGAAGCCATTCAGGGAGAGGCTGTTGAGCACTCCTACCAGGTTCGCCTGCTGGATCCGTCCGGAAAATCCGACCTGATCGTCGATCTCGAAGCTATCGAAGCCATCGAGGATGTGAGCATGGTCATGCAGCGCTCAACCGTGGAAATTTGAGCCATGTCTAACGAAGGAACAACTTCAGCGCCTCAAAGACCTGCCCCTAAACGTCACAGCGGCAGCAGCCTCGGACGCATCTGTAGGAAGTGGCCTCTTTTCGTTTGGCTTCTCTTCATTCCCGCACTCTTCGCCCTATACGAATATGGGGGCGGATATTATGAACTGAACGGAACCGTAGAATTTGACTTCGAATCCATTTCTAGTCGTGAAGTTGGACGCATCGAGGACATAAAGGTCGCAATCGGCCAAAAGATATCTCGCGGAGATCTCCTCATCGTCCTCGACACAAGCCTTATCGATAAACAAATCGCCTCAATCAGGGAAGAATTAGAACTCGACCGTCTCGATCGCGATCGCCGCTTCACCTCATCCGTCCAACGCATTCGCGTAGATGTTAGCGAGCTACTCATGGACCAAGCCTCCGATTCCGCTGAAATAGCCATATTATCGCGCCAACTCGAACGGCTTCAAGGATTGCTTGAGCAAGGATTGGTGGACCGAGAAATCGTGAGTGAACTCGAGTCCAAGATCGCAGTCTTAGCAAAGCGAGGGGATATGCACCCCTCGCTTATCTCTAAAGTGGAGGCAGATCTGGAAGATTCAATCGCACGCCTCGCAGAGCTACACACAATCGAACGCCCCGGCAATAACCGCCTCGCTCTTCTAGAGCAACGTCGTGAACACTGCTTTCTTAAAGCCGCCAATGACGGGGTGGTAGCGGAAATCTCCTTCCAAAGAGGAGAAAACGTCCCCGCAGGTGAGCCAATCGCCCGTCTTATCATTAAGGAGTACGACCCTTCAAATGGTAAGGAAGTAAAGCGAGTAATGGGCTTCCAGCCCGAACGTTTCGCCCACCTTCAACCCACCGTTGGCGACGAACTAGTCGTATACTCTGAAACCAACCCCTCTGCCGAAATCCGAATGGAGGTCGTTTCCGTTACCCCTCACATACTCAACTTCCCCGGGCGCGTCCGCAACGCCCCGAATCGCATGGCTCGTGGACGCAACATCCAACTCCGATCGATCACGGGCCAAGATCACGATGCACTCGTCCCCGGCGAGTGGGTAGTAATCGAAACCACCTCGATAGGTTTTTTTGGATTCCTACGCGGTTCCTGAATCTTTTGATGAAAGGGCTCGTATATGCAGCAATCTTCGTATTCTTCATTTTTTTCGCATCAGTCATACAAGCCCAAGACACCAACGCCACTCGGAATCTTTCACTTGAACAAGCTCTCGAACTGGCGAGGAACAACACCGAAAACCTTGATGCTCCACGCAATCACATTACATCCGTCCGCGCCCGCCTTCGCACCATAGGCGCCATGCCTTCACCTGAGCTTCGCCTTCGCCAAGACGAAGGTCGTCTCGCAGGTGAATCCAGTCAAGAATATGCCCTACGCTTTCGACTTAACAACCCATGGGAAACAAAAGCTCTGGTGGAAGAAGGCGAAGCCAGAACCGAAGTCGCACGCATACGTCTCAAGCTGAGTGAGAACATCCTTTCAAACCAGGTCAAGCGGCTTTATTTTGAAACTCTTTATCGGAAAAAAGATGCTCTTCTTGCCCACGAAATCGCCGAAACACAAGCGGCCATCCGTACAGCCAACGACATACTTGTCAAAGCAGGCCAACTCACCCTTCCAAAAGCTCTTGAAAGTCGACTCGAGACCTACGAAACTCTCGCCGAAGCATCCAAAGCCGAACGAACCTACGAAAGTGTTTCTTCCACCTTACTCGCACTCCTCGACCAACCCGAAGGCACACCCGTAAATCTAGTAACCGCTTTCTCCAAACCAGATAAAAACACCTCTAACCTTACCCTCAACAACCTATTTTACACTGCCACTCTGGGACGCCCCGAGCTAATATCACTCGAACATGAAGGTGAAGCCGCCCGGGCCCGTATCCATCAAGCCGAGGCTCGCCGTATCCCTTGGTTCTCCTTCCTTCAGGGTAATATCGAACATGATCGGCGCATTTCATCCGACTCCGACCAGTGGGGCGTTCTCATCGGCATAGAGATTCCAATGTGGGGACATCGGGCTGACATTCAAGCAGCCACCGCCGAATTACACGAAAATCTCGCCATCCAACGTCTTGCTCGCCGTGACCTCCGACTCACACTCGCTAGCTCTCTGCGTGATTACCGAGCCACCTCGCGGCAACTCAGCCAGCACGAAACTGCCTCAGCAAAACTCGAAAGCGAGCTTGCTCCTGCCCTAGAAGAGAGCCCCAATGGGCAAGACATTGATCCTGTCTCACGAAACCTGCTTCGCATCGGACTCTTCGAAGTCCGTCGCAAACTCCTTCAGGCCAGATACCAATTCCAATTCGCTCACCTCGCTCTGGAACACGCAATTGGCCAACCCCTCCGAAAAAAAAATCTTAAATAAGATTAGATTCAAGCTTAACGATCAAGTCAACAGGTCGCGAATGACGTGACCGTGGACATCGGTAAGGCGGAACTTGCGCCCTTGGAAACGGTAAGTCAGTTGCTCGTGGTCGATGCCGAGGAGGTGCAGGATGGTAGCATTGAAGTCATGGACATGAACAGGATTCTCAGCAGCTGAATAGCCTAGCTCGTCGGTCGAACCGAAGACGTGCCCGCCCTTCACTCCGCCGCCGGCCATCCAGACGGTAAACCCTTCCTTGTGGTGGTCTCGCCCGACATTTTTTCGGTCGCCCTGGGCCATAGGTGTACGACCAAACTCGGCACTCCAAACAACTAGGGTCTCATCCAGCAATCCTCGTGCCTTCAAGTCCTTGATTAGAGCGGCGATAGGCTGGTCGACTTGCTTGGCCTTGCCTGGTAGACTATTAAAAACTCCGCCATGGTGGTCCCAACCTTGGTCGAAGAGCTGGACGAAGCGCACGCCTCGTTCCACCATGCGGCGGGCGAGCAAGCAATTGTTGGCGAAGCCGGACCCACCCCTCTTTGCTCCATAGGCATCGAGAACATGCTTAGGCTCTCGTGAAAGATCTTTCAGCTCAGGCACGCTGGTCTGCATCCGGTAGGCCATCTCGTACTGGCTGATACGAGTGGAGATTTCGGGATCGCCGACGTCGTCAAGTTGGCGCTGGTTCAATTTGTTAATCGCATCGACGACCCTGCGGCGTTCCTTCGGACCGACGCCCTGAGGATTGGAGAGGAAGAGAACGGGATCACCCGAAGCCCGAAACTCGACCCCTTGGTAGACGGAGGGAAGAAACCCGCTGCCAAAGGCACTGTTGCCTGCTCCGGGATACTGACCGGTTACCATCACCACGAAACCGGGCAAGTCGGAATTGGAGGTACCCAACCCGTAATTGGCCCACGCTCCGAGACTGGGACGACCAAAGCGCTCAAAACCCGTCTGCATGAACATTTGGGCGGGAGCATGGTTGAAATGATCTGTGCGAAGGGAGCGAACGAAGCACATTTCGTCGGCACAGGTTTGCAAGTGAGGCAGCAGGTTCGACATCAAGATGCCCGATGATCCGCAATGGCGAAACTTGAACTTGGAGTCTTTGCTGGTACCAAGCAGGCTCGGACGCTTGCGAATGAAAGCCAGCTTTTTGCCCTCAAACATTTCGGCTGGACAGAGCTCGCCCGTACGCTTCTGGAGTTCCGGTTTGTAGTCAAAGAGATCGAGGTGCGAGGGAGCTCCCACCAAGTGGAAATAGATCACGCTTTTCGCTTTCGGGGAAAAGTGCCGAAACTGATTGGCCGAGTGAGAGGCTCCGAGGTCGTTGGCCAAAAGGTCGGCCAAGGCAAATCCGCCCACGCCCATCCCGACTTGCAGGAACAATTGCCTGCGCGTCAAATTACGCTGCCAAATATCAATTGGATGCATAAAAATTTCTTTATCCCTTGGTCACGGTTTCGTCGAGGTTCAACAAGGCGTTGGCCACGAAAAACCAAGCTGCCAACTGGTTCGGGTCAAGCTTAGCGGAGAATTTCACCGCCTTGATTCCGTTTAGCAACGACTGGGCTGTTTGATTGTCCGCGGTCAAGCGAGTCAATTCGCCTAGGTACAGTTCGCGCAGTACGGTCAATTCGCCGGCATCAGGTGCTCGAGCGAGAGTGCGACGAAAAGCGTAAAGTAGGCGCTCGTCGAGGCTTGACTTTGGATTGTATTCTAATACGCGTATGGCTAAACCAAGGGCCATTTCGACATAAGCCTCGTCGTTAAGCAAAGTGAGAGCCTGCAAAGGAGTGTTGGTACGACTGCGCTTGGGATGACAGGTGGAACGATCCGGGCCGTCGAAATTAACGAAACTCGGATAAGGGGCGGCTCGTCTCCAAACAACATAGATACCGCGGCGGAAACGGTCCTGATTGGTGGCGGCGACGTATTTCGGCTCGTTGCGTCCGGTTTGCCGCCAGAGCCCGGCGGGTTGGGGGGGATAAATCGGGGAGCCGCCCATTTTCTCGCTCAAGAGACCTGATATGCGGAGGGCGTTATCGCGGATCATTTCGGCGGTGAGACGAAAGCGCGGTCCGCGAGCGAACCACAAATTCTTCGGATCCTTTTCGAGGAGCTCGGGAGTGATCCGCGAGCTTTGGCCGTAGGTGGCGCTTAGAACGATTGCCTTGTGCAGCTTCTTCATCGACCAGCCCTTTTCCATGAACTCCACCGCCAACCAGTCCAGCAATTCGGGATGAGTCGGCGGTTCGCACTGGGAACCGAAATCCTCCTCCGTCGACACGATGCCGCTTCCGAAGAATTGCCCCCACCAGCGGTTGACCGTCACACGGCTCACCAGCGGGTTGGCGGGGTCGACCAGCCACTGGGCGAAGCCGAGACGATTGGCGGGCCATGCCTTCTTCCAGGGATGTAGGGCGGCAGGAGTGCCAGGAGCCACTTTTTGCTTGAGATCCAAGTAGTTCCCTCGCGACATGACTCGAGTCTCCCGCGTCTTGTCCATTTCCACCATGATCAGGGTGGTAGAGGGCTTGATCGCATCAACCTTCTTCTTGGCCTCGACCACCGCCTTCTCCAATTCGTTTACTTGGTCGTCGATCTGGAGATAGTGGGCCAGCAATTTGTTGGTTTCTCTTGCAGTCGGCTTGGGCTTTCGCAGCAGGTCCGCTATCTCATTTGGCAAGGAGGGTTGCCGGGCAGGTACGGCGGAAGCGGAGAAGCGGGGCCTGCCCACATTGCGGCCGCCACCGTAAAGATGTTCCAATTTGAAGAGTAGCTTTGAGCCGGGAGCCGGCTCAACGGGCTTTTCCAAATCCATTGTGGCCCAATGGGGCTTACTGAACTCGGACCCGATGGCCCAGGCGCTCCGAAGGTCGCGTTTACCGTCAATCAGGCCCTTGGCTGAAAAATTGCCCTGCGAATAGTCGACCTTAGCCCGAGTCAGCTTAAGCGGGACGGGCTTTTTGCTCGCATCCACTAGGGAAACCGTCACCTCGGTTAGCACGAAGTTGGGGTTCCCGTTCGTCCGGTTGCGACCGGGACCCTTTTGGGGCAAACTGTCATGGAGCAAGGTTTCGAGACGAACTGAGGCTAATTTGCCTTGCGGGGCCTCCGTCTCTATCTCGTAAATCGACTTTTCTCCTGATTTTCCACCCGCCAGCAAACTATTGTCGTCCAAGAGAGTGAAAGGTTCCTTGCCACTCGACTTCCACTGGGTCGGCTTGAGCACGGTCCAAAGGAAAGCGGGATTCTTTTTGCCTAGTTTCATGCGTTCGACGGCGAGCCAGTCCTCGAATTTCGCCTCGGAAACCTTTTTAGCCACTGCCAGTTCCTTTTCCTTTGCCTTGAGGGCGGCCTCAGCAGCCTGTTTTTGAGGTTTTTTGCCCTTATTCGAGGGTAGCTCCATAGTTGGCCCCCAGAAATCGAAAGAAACGCCCCCCTTTCCTTTCACTTCCAGAGGAGTATTATTGAAGAAGGCAAAGAGCTGGTAGTACTCTTCTTGAGAAACGGGGTCGTACTTGTGACTGTGGCACTGGGCGCACTCCATGGTGGTTCCCAGCCAAGTGGTGCCGGTTGCATTAACCCGGTCGACCACTTGGTTGACCCGGTTTTCCTCAGGATGTACTCCCGCCTCCACGTTGCAGGTGGACGTACGGTGAAACCCGGTAGCCACCTTTTGGGAGAAAGTCGCCTCGGGCAACATATCACCCGCAATTTGTTCGATGGTGAACTGGTTGAACGGCATGTCGGCGTTCATAGCGTCAATCACCCAGTCACGGTAGGCCCAACTGTCGCGCAATTGGTCGGCCTGGAAACCGTTGGAGTCGGCATAGCGTGCAAGGTCGAGCCACTGGCGGGCCCAATGCTCGCCGTAACGAGGCGACTTTTGCAAGGCGTCCACCACCTTTTCGCGAGCGTTTTCCGAATCGTCGGCCAAGAAAGCGTCCAACTGCTCTACCGAGGGAGGCAAGCCGAGCAGCCCCAGACTCACGCGACGCAACCAACGGGCTTTGTCGGCGGGCACGGAAAAGGTTAAACCACGCTCCTCGAGGCGGCTTAAAGTGAAACGATCGATTGGGTTGACGATTTGCTTGGTAGCCTTCACCACTGGCAAGTCGGGCCTCTTTGGGGGCACATATGCCCAGTGCTTGTCATAATTCCCACCCTCCCCTATCCAGCGACGCAAGTTAGCCACTTGCTCTTGGGAAAGCCCCTTACCTTTCGGCGGCATACGATCCTCGCCTCGATCGGTCACGCGGTTGATAATTTCACTTTGAGCGGGTTTGCCTGGATTCACCGCCGCCAAACCGGATTTTCCGCCTTTGTGGGCGAACTCCTCGAAGTCAAGCCGCAGCTTGCTCTCCTGTTGGTCCAATCCGTGGCATTGAAAACAATGTTCGGAAAGGATGGGGCGAATCTCACGATTAAAATCCACGCCATAAACATTGGAAATAAGGCCGAAAGTTAAAAAGAAACTTTTAAAACTTAGAGAGAACACGATCGAACTAACTTACACACAAAGGAAGAAATCCAAAGATTTAAAAATATTTATGAACCAACTCAATGAATTAGCTTAGAGGACTTTTCAATTTTTGAAACGATTTCACACCCTCTCAATCGCAAAGAAAGACAATTTTTTTTGCACAATCCTATTTTGCTAGACTCATCGAATACCAATCGTTCTTGAGGCGCAAGCGCACAGGGGAATTAAAGGTTGCTGAAAGGTTGGCGGAATTAAGGATTTCTTTTTTCGGACCGGAAGCCACGACTGAACCTTCGCGAAGGAGCAAGGCGTGAGTGAAGCCCGGGGTGATCTCCTCGATGTGATGAGTCACTAGAATAAGAGCAGGACCTTTAGACTTTGTCGCGTGAGTTTCCATGAAAGCAAGATAGTTTGCCCGGGCCACAGGATCGAGCCCGGCACAAGGCTCGTCCAGAAAAAGTGCCTTGGATTTAGCCATTAGAGCGCGACCGAAAAGAAGTTTCTGACGTTCGCCTTGAGAAAACTGTCGCCAGTACTTTTCCCGAAGATGACTGCAATCGATTTGACGAAGAATGCGAGAAGCTGATCTTTGCTCCTTCGGATCGACGTCCCCCCAGAAATTGATCATTGCTCGAGCTCCGCTAACAATGACGTCGAGAGCTGACTCCCCGTGCTCGATCATCCGATTGACCTCGCTTCCGACGTATCCAATGCCCGACTTGACCTCGTTCCAATCGTCCTCACCGTATTCGCGACCAAAGGCGAAAAGCCGGCCCGTTGTTGGTGCCATGAAAGCATTGAAGACATTCAGTAGAGTGCTCTTTCCGGATCCATTCGCACCAAGAATAACCCAGTGTTCTCCTTTCCGAACCGTCCAGTCGACATCTCGGAGGATCAAACTGTCTCGAGCGACCGAAAGACCGCTAGCACTAAGCAAAACCTTGTTCAAGGCATTCATTAGAGAAGGGTTGATTAATTGGTGCTTTCCGGGGAATCAATTCGAGAAATCATGCTTTTCAGCCCATTCGAACGAAACTCCCCATCGTAACGGTCCCCATATTTCCTGAGCAAAGCTTCTCGCTCTTCAAGTGTCAATTTGGATTGATCTTTGCCCTGAAGTTCGAGGTCGGCCAACATATCTCTTTCAGCCATACGAACAATAAGTTCTTCCCAAAAGGAAGCGTCCACGTATTCGTCGAGGATCTTTACGATCGTTTCACTTCGATCACTAGACCATTTCCGAACATACTGACCGGTCGACGAGTCACGCATAATCAAATCCCGAGATCCCATGTCCTCGAAATATGAGTAAATCTTTTGCTCCAGCTCGAAGCAACCTTTTCTAGAGCTGTCTTCGCCCCGGCCATAAGCATCTAAAATCATCCCCGACAAAGTAAGAACATCCACCAAAGCGCGGTACTCTTTCTGCGTAAATTCGAACTTCATTTATGCGACCATTAAATAAAGAGGTTTCAATCTAGGGTCAGGAAAGACAGAAAATGTGAATCCAAGGCGAATGTTAAACGCCGAAAGCCGAACGAGATTTGACCGCTGAGATGAATCAGCGAGGAGAACCGAAGGGGGGACCACCACGCCCGCCACGACCACGAGAATCGGGCCGGGGTTCTTCACCTGCAGCTGCTGCAGCTTGCTGACGTTCAATCACGCGATTCAAATCCTTCACCACTTCTTCGCGCCTTTTTTCATCCGAAATGGACTCCGCCCAAGTGAGGGCATTTTGAGGATCTTTCTGAGCCACAGTTCGCACAAAGGCCTCTACCGGCTTATCCATCCCCGCGCTGGCAGGATACTTGTTCAACCACTCTGCTGTGGCGGTAGGATCTTTGCGAGCCCACTCGCGAACAACTTCCTGCATCCCTTCCGATCGACTGGCTCCCTCGGGCAACCCATCAACCCATTCAGCAGCAGCCACAGGATCTTTTTCCGCCCAATGATCGGCGACGGACTCCACAGCTCGGCGCTTGATCTCTCCCTCCTCCATCTGGCCTGCCCAACCCGCGGCGCGATCCAAATCCTCGCGAGCAATCTTTTCGGCCAAACGTCCGACGGCAAACTCCTTCAAGCTATCTGATTCCAGTTCGTTCGCCCAGTTGACGGCGGTATTTTCTCCCTTATTCCAGGCTTTTTCCAACATCATGGATGCAGCTCTTCCACGATTGCGACCATAGGGCATCGACTCCATCAATTGAGTTGCTCCGTCAAAATCCTTTTCAGCCATTCCACTGATGATACCGGCAAAGTAGGGGTTATCGTCTCCTTCGTAATTGTTCTTCGCCCATTCGATCGCTGCATTGGGATCGTTTCTGGACCAAGCATCAAGAACAGCACCGGAACCGATATGCTTTTCAAAACGCGACAACTCCCCCACCCACTCCAAAGCTCCCGCAGGGTCCACCTGAGACCAAGCGTAAGTGAGCAAACGGAGTTCACTAAAACGAGTGGGACCTTCAGGCAAAGCCTTATAGGCATCTATCGCAGACGACAAATTAGACGAAGTCGGGTCATTGAGAACCTCGGTAAATGCAGCTAAACGCTCCACGGGGTTGCCGGATCGAAGACGCTGTGAAATAGATTTTTGCTCCGCCTGCATATCGACCTCAGGTCGCTCTTCAAAGGTCAAATAACTTGGTTGCTGTGTGCTGGACACCTCTTCTTCCAGAGTACTAATTTTACTAGCGTCCAACCCGGTTGGCACAAGCGATTCTTCCTTACTTTTGACACTTGCAAGAGGTTCACTGCCAAGATTGCCCCCACCCTTAAGCTTCCCATCAGAGACAGTGAACTCGCTGCTCCCTTCAAGCCCTAACCAATAGGCAAGAGCCACGCTGGCTACCCATATCGAGGCAATCAAAATTTTGTTAGTCATAAGATGAGCTAAACAGAGTTCCCACGCCTAGTCAATGCGAGTCCCGACCACGCCACCATTATCCATGACACCACCAAGGTTACCCCACCCAAAGGCGTAACATGCACCAGCCACTTCGGTCCGCCTAATGCCCATGTGTACATTGTACCGCAAAAAAGGCAGATTCCGATCACCATGATCCACCCCGCCCTTTTACACCGTTTAGCAAAAACTTCGTTCTTGCTTCCGACGGCAATCGCAATAGCCAAAAGCCCCACCGCATGCAGCAAGTGATAATCCACGGCAGTGCCGAAAGCTTCTCCCTTTCTAGGGTCGGTCTCAAACACCTCACGCAACCCATGAGCAGCAAGTGCTCCCAAAAGCACACCCAAAGCTCCCAATAATCCAGCCGCAACCAACAAGTGTTTCATAAAGGCGAGACTAGCCTCTTCAAGCGAAGACCTGAAGCTAAAAGCAAGAAAAGTCTCGCAGAGAAAGACCTAAGAGAAGAAATAGCATTCATGACCAAAGCAAAGAATTACCGGCTTGCCGACTTCAACGAAATCGCCGGCACGCCCTGCCCTTGCGGCACTGCCAAGCGAGCATTCGTCGCACCCGACAATTCCGTAGCCTCTATGCACGTCGTGGAGATTTCGGAGACGAGTCGTGTCCACTACCATAAGAAAATGACTGAAATATACTATGTACTCGAAGGTGAAGGATACTTCGAGCTAGACGGTGAATCCGTTCCCGTCAGCTCCGGATCTGCGGTACTCATTAAGCCCGGATGCCGCCATCGAGCAGTAGGAACACTCAAGATCATAAACGTCCCCGTACCTAGCTTCGACGAAGAAGACGAATGGTTCGATGATTGATTAGAGATTCATCCCGAAGCGGGACATGAACTTGGTTGTCAAAAGATAAAGGGCTACCGTCAGCGCCAAGCCAGCCCCGAGAGCTCCGTAAAACCCTATGCCCTTTCGCATTAGCCACGGAAGGAGTAGAAACATGGGCAAGGATGGAATAACATACCAGAAAGTCCCCTCCGAATGCTTGATCAACCTTTCCGCATCCTGTGTTTCACCATAAAGCCAAAGCATCCCTAGAACGGAAACCAAGGGTAACGATGCAATCAAGCTACCCAAGATTGCCTTTTGTTTGGCCACTTCCGAAACCAGTACGATGATTCCGGCCGTCAAAAATGTCTTCAGAGCATACCAAGCCATTTACGATCCTCCTATTTTGAATTACTACTCCTAATTAAAAACAGTACCCGCTCACGAATGAACATTCGCGGACCACATTCATTCAAACCAATATCGAAAGACGGAAAATACAAATAGGAAATTCGAACGGGTACGAATCCGATAAAGGAGATGTGTCGTAGCATGAAGAGATTTGAACTGCGGACTGGTGTGATTGCAGCCCTTATGGTCGCGACTTAAGAGTTAGGTCAAACAGTTGCAAGAGCTGCCCGCTTGGTAGCTCTTTTGCGTTCATTGAAGTCGAGAAGGTGTTTACGAAGACGAATACTTTTGGGAGTGACTTCCACAAGTTCGTCGGGGGCAATGTACTCTATGGCACGTTCCAAGGAAAACCGAATGGGAGGCGTAAGGGTGACGGTGTTGTCGCTGCCGGCGGCCCGATGATTGGTGACGTGCTTGGCTTTAGTAGGGTTGACGGGAAGGTCTTCGGTGCGAGGATTTTCCCCAACTACCATACCGGGGTAAACTTGATCACCGGGACCTATGAAAAGTTTTCCGCGAGTTTCCATGTTGTTCAAAGAGTATGTCATGCACTCTCCTTTCTCCAAGGAAACCAAAGTGCCTGTACGACGAGTACGGATGTCACCGCTGTCGGGACGATACTCCTTGAACAAGTGAGACATGATACCCTCTCCGCTCGTAAGATTGAGCAGCTCGAACTCGAAACCAATCAAGCCACGGGTAGGAATCGTAGCTTCGAGAGATGTGCGGTCATTCTTGGAGGACATGTTCTCAACCAATCCCTTTCTGTTGGCCAGTGACTGCATGCATCCACCGACGGCGTCGTCGGGAACTTCTAGGTAGACTGTTTCAAAAGGTTCGTGCCACTTGCCTTCAATTTGCTTCTTAATTACGGTTGGCCGGGAGACCAGTAGTTCGTAACCTTCCCTTCGCATCTCTTCAACCACCACAGCGACCTGCATGGCTCCACGAGCACTGACCTTGAATTCTACGGCATTATCTGTGTCTTCCAACTTAATTGAAATGTTTGTACGGGCTTCACGCACAAGACGCTCACGAATTTCACGCGAAGTAACGCGATCGCCTTCCAATCCTGCGAAGGGACCGTCATTCACGGAAAAAGACATCATCACCGTGGGAGGATCGATCTCAACAAAAGGTATAGGTTCGACCTCCTCGTTTCCAGCAATCGTTTCACCAATATCAACGTCTTCGAAACCGGAAATCCCCACGATATTCCCCGCAACGCCTTCGGATGTTTCCTGAGTGGCAAGTGCGGTATATTCGAATACTTTTGAAATTTTGCCTCGCTGAGGAGCTTTGTTCGCGCGCAAACGCCAAACGGCATCACCAATAACAGCTGATCCGGAGAGGATCTTACCAATTGCGATTCGACCAACGTAGTCGGACCAATCGATATTCGACACAAGCATTTTGAATTCCCCACCCTCTTCGATTTCGGGAGCCGGAATAGTGGAAAGGATGGTCTCGAAAAGAAGCGTCATGCCTTCGGGATCATCATTCGGGTGCTTGACTGTAAAACCGTCCTTGGCACTACCGTAGAGAAAAGGAGCGTTAAATTGCTCCTCGTTCGCATCAAGATCGAGAAAGAGCTCGAGAACTTGATCCTGTACCTCAATCGGTTGGGCGTTCGGTCGATCGATCTTGTTCACGAAGACGATCGGGGTAAGGCCGGCAGCCAAGGCTTTCTTCAATACAAAGCGAGTTTGGGCCTGCGGACCTTCATACGCATCCACCACGAGCATGACGCCATCGACCATCTTCATGACACGCTCCACCTCTCCACCGAAATCGGCGTGACCGGGAGTATCTACAATATTGATGAGGTTGTCTTGCCATCTAACCGACGTGTTCTTCGCCTTAATGGTGATACCGCGCTCACGCTCCTGATCCATGGAATCCATGGCTCGGTCCTCCAATACCTGATTTTCCCGGAAGGCTCCGGAATGCTTCAGCATTTGGTCGACGAGAGTGGTCTTGCCATGATCGACATGTGCGATGATGGCAATATTTCGGATTCGCTCTGAGGTGATGGGGCTGTCTGACATGCCGTCCATATATAACTTTCAAATCCATGATTGGCAAGCGGGTAAAGAGGCGATAGGCCTCAGCCAAAATTTCAATTCAATCTAATTCAGGTCACTAAATGGCAACCCATTTCGCATCCTGAAAAACAGCTCAGAAGCTCCAAAATATATTGGCTCAGCCCCACTTATGGGGAGCGATAGTTTGACTGATTCCAGGAGTAGCCAAAGGCGGAACCTCGTGCTTGCCAGTATTCCAATTCAAATCCTTTGGGAATCGATCCTCCTTCGAGTTCATTGCCATATCCCACGAAACTTGACGCCCTGTATAGGCCGCCATGCGTCCCATCAGGGCCATCATCGTGCTGGTGCACATACGCTTGCCATCGTTGATCGGCTCACCTCTTCGAATCGCCAGATACATCTCGTCGTGCTCGACTTGATACATGTTCGGCTGAGGTCCACGATAGTCCCAGCGACCCTTCTTGTTATGAATTACGCAACGACCGCCTGCGATTTCCGCTCTGCCCTCGGAACCGATTAGGTAGTCGTTATTCTCATTGTGACAACCTCTTTGCTGTCGACAGCCAAGATAACCTCGAACGCCTTCTTCATAGAGGTAATTGATCTCGAAGTGATCGAAGATATTTCCTGAATTGTTAGGTATCTGCCTACCGCCCACAGCTACGCAGCTGAGAGGTGGTTTATCCTTCATCGCCCAACCAACCTTGTCCACGCTGTGCACAGCCTGCTCGATCAATCCATCACCACCACACCAAGCAAAATTATACCAATTGCGTACCTGCCATTCGATATCACTCCACTCTTCCTTGCGAGAAGAGTCGGCAGGCATCGGCTTAACAGGACCAGTGTAGTAAGTGGCATAAACGGACAGCAAGTCGCCGATCTCTCCTTCATGAATGCGTTTGTAGAACTCACGTCGAGCTTCATGGTAACGCCAGCAAAAGCCGGCCACCACCGAAAGACCTTTTTTCTTGGCGAGCTCGGCGGATTCCATGACCGAACGCAAACCGGGGGCATCGGTCGCCATGGGCTTTTCCAGAAACACATGCATTCCCGCATCGACCGCCGCCTTGAAATGCTGTGGGCGAAAACCGGGAGGCGTGGTCAGGATCGCCAAATCTATTCCGCTATCGAGCACCTTACTGTAGGAATCCAACCCCACGAATTGACGTTTTTCCTCTACGTTCACTTTGTTCCCATGACTACCCTTGACGGATTTCAAGCTGCGATCCAATCGATCCCGTGAAACATCGCCCATCGCCCAAAGCTCGACATTACTATCAGCAGTCAGCGCCTGCGTGGCGGCTCCCGTTCCACGACCGCCGCATCCAATGAAACCGATCTTGAGTTTCCGACTATCCGGTTTGCCGAAAGTCACACTTGGAAAGGCAAGTCCACCGGCGGCCACAGCCTTACCGGAAGCCTTCATGAAAGAGCGGCGATTTGTTTTTTGGATTTCGATATCTTTCATAGGAATTAATGCAGAAGTTTGGAATAAGCTAAAATAGACACTGACGACAACCGAGCGTTTGCCCGAATGCACACGACTATGGCTTTGGATGCTTGGCGAGATAGTTTACACCATCGGTAATCAGACCGCGATACTCGTCGGTGGCCCAATCGCCCATATCGTGTCCTACGGTCAGTCCCATCACTTGAGACTTCCCTTGGGGGCAGAGCCACATTACGGTAGCCTTGGCTTTTCCTTGAACGCCTTCGATAAGAGGAATAACCGAATCCAATTTGTAAATATTGTTGTAGAGCTCGGTGTTGCCTGTAGTGAACTCCTTGGGAAAGCTCTTCGTCGCAGCATGGTTGCCGACCTTAATCATCTTGATGGGTTGCTTGGGACCATGGCGACCGCTAGCCACCCCAGTGAAGTCACCCCATGCGGGAAAAGGTTTCTCGCCGTGCTTTTTTTTCCATTCGGCAACGAGAACCGGGTCGGCCTTAGCGTCACCCTTGTAATCAGGGCCGATTGCTCCCGTCTTCCCGTCCCTGAAAGTGGGCCACCAACTATGCATGGCACAATGAATGAGCATGGCGGGCACACCGTTTTCTCTTGTCTGGGCAACCAAATTGGCCTGAGCCTCTGTATCTCTGCTCTTGGCAAAGCAGAAGTTGTAGACGATGACGTCGTATCCCTTGCCGAAGTCGGGGGTGCGCAGTTTGGCGATCTGCGGTTCGTGCTCGCCAGTCAGGATGGACAGTTCCCAACCGGCCTTTTCGGCGATTTGGCTAAAGATTTTCTTTTGAGCAGTGTACTTGTGCCACCTGCCTGGCTCATGAGTGAAATACAACACCTTAGTCGCTCCCGCTAGAGAAGTGACAAACAAGGCGAAAATGAGAAACCCCATAAAGGGCTTGAATGGGTTTGAAGTCATAATTCGTATCTTTGGAAGTTGAGAATGGTGGCGAAACTAATACTGCCAATTACTTCAACAGATGGGTACGCAAATCCTGAATGTCAACCTGCATACCTTTGTAATCTCAAGGATTTGAAGTTTGAGCATCTATAATTCTCGTTCAATACCCAAAAGCCGTGGCACTTGCAATTCGCTCGTTTAAGCTCGGATATTTACTCACCGAGAGTCACCCATTTTTTCTGGGCAAAGCTGTAAAAGTAAACGGGGGCCGCCGAACCTTCGCGGAACATCAACCAGCCGGCGGTCTTGCCACTGCTTCCAGCCATGTAAACGTAGGGGAAGGTTTTTTCAGCTGTCCAGATCCAACCCCAGTCAGGCTGAAAGTACCATCCGTAAGTATGAGGTGTGGCGTTGGTGTCCAATGCCTGACTGGGGAGTGCATCCACCAACCGGGTGGCATTGGCTTCGCCTAGAGGAGTTCGAATTAGTTCACTACCCTTGAAACCACCGAAAAACTTTACTTCGTTCTTCAAGCGAGACTCCAGAGATCCGGTCAAACGGTACTCTCCCTCCGCGACCCATAACTCGAATCCTGAATCAGCCTGCTCGACAGCTTTCGACAATTCCGTAAACGCCTTGGCCCAAGAAGTTCCATCTCCACCCGCGGAGGCATTGTCGTCGACTCGCAGGACTGAGTCCGACGCGACCATCACCTTGACCATCGAATCGGGATTCGCTACGGCCCCGCTGCCGGCTACTCCTCGTTGAATTTTATCCACATGCTCGATGCCCTCCACCACCTGTCCCCAAACTGAATACTGACCATCCAGAAAAGCTGCATCGGCAAAGCAAATAAAGAACTGACTGTTAGCGCTGTTCGGATCTTGGGCTCTCGCCATCGACGCAGTGCCTCGCAAATGCTTGAGCACATTGAACTCGGCGGAAAGATTAGGCAGGTCGGAGTTTCCCGTGCCGACGAGGGATCGGTTGTAGTTACTTTTTATGTTTCCGTGTTTCACATCTCCCGTCTGCGCCATAAAACCATCGATCACACGATGAAAAGCAACCCCATCGTAAAGACCTGCCCGAGCAAGTTCTCGAATGCGGGCGACGTGCCTTGGAGCGATGGTGGGATACATTTCGATCACTACTCTGCCAGTAACAAGATCGATCAACAAAGTGTCTTCGGGCACAAGATCGGCTCTTGTCCTCGCGTCTCCTACAAAACAAAAGGCAAAGGAAATTATAATGACTATTATCTTAGGGTTACTAAACCTCATGGATCAACTCTTCTAAAGGTTAAGGGCAGAGGAGCAACGAACAAAATCCATTTGTAGCCTCCGATCACGAACCTAGCTTGGTGATGAGAAAATTTATCTTACAATCCAAAAATTCGGCTTTGACGCATGCATAGATCAAACAATAAACCTTAACACTCCCTATATCATGTCACTACTCTCAACAGACCAAATTTCATCTTACGAAGAAGACGGTTACGTAATCGTCCGAGGACTTTTTTCAACAGAAGAGACGCAATTGTTACGCTCAACGGCTGATCACGACAACGCCATGGACAAAGCTTCCTCCTCCATGGACGACGGCAAAGGCAATGAAGTGCGGCTCGCCTTATGGAACCATCCCGGCGATGGAATATACGGCATGTTTGCCCGCTGTAAACGGGTGGTCGAATCCGTCGAGCAACTGCTTAATGACGAGGCATACCACTACCATTCCAAAATGATTTTGAAGGACGCAAAGGTCGGAGGTGCCTGGGCTTGGCATCAGGACTACGGTTATTGGTACCAAAACGGAGTTCTCTTCCCCGACTTGTGCAGCGTCATGATCGCCGTGGATGCGGCCACAGAGGAAAACGGTTGTCTGCAGGTTCTCAAGAATTCGCACAAGATGGGCAGGGTGAATCATGTGTTGTCAGGGGATCAAGCGGGTGCCGATCTGGAACGAGTTGAGGAAGCGAAAAAACGCCTAGATCTTGTACATGTCGTGCTGGATCCCGGCGACACTTTGTTCTTTCATCCTAACTTGCTGCACTGCTCGGCAGCCAATAATTCGGAAAATTCTCGCTGGGCCATGATCTGCTGTTACAACGCCGCAGCGAACGACCCCTATAAGGACTCGCATCATCCCCGTTATACCAAACTTAACAAGGTGGAGGACGAAAAGGTACTGGAAGTCGGTTGCGCAAACACCACAAACTCGGGAGTCTCCTTCGCAGATCTGGAGGCGGAAGACGAGAGTGCCCAAAGCCTCGAAGAATCGAACGTTTAATCCTCACAATCTTATGAAACTTGGAATCATCAATAGCGCTTTCGACCAAGCCGGCGTAGACACCAAAACCGGTTTGGAACACATAGCTAGAATCGGCTTCGACACGGTGGACGTATTCACTGAGGCCATGACCATACAGGAAGAAGAGATTCAGCTTATCGAATCGACCTGCGGCGAGAACAACCTACCCATAGTGTCCGTCGTGGTGGTCGCAGCAGGCTTGATCGACTTCAACGACCCCGTCCGCGACTTCCATGTAGAAAGGGCAAAGAAATTCATAGATCTCGCCGCTCGTTTTAAGTCGAACAACCTCCTTCTCGTTCTTGGCGAATACATTTGGCAACGCGAGGTGATCCCTCCTGAGGCGCAATGGCAATGGGCCGTGGAGAACACATGCAAGATAGCCGACTACGCAGCCGAGCACGGAATCGAAATTGCACTAGAACTGGAGCCGTTCAGGCTGAGCTTGCTAAACAACGTAAAAGAGATGGTCAGGTTCATCGACGACTGCGACCACCCCGGAGTGAAGGCCAATATCGACGTCAGTCACCTCGTGCTCGCCGACGTCTCGCCGTCTGAACTGGCGACCCTAAAGGGAAAGGCAACACATGTACACATAAGCGATTGCGACGGAAAGGTACACGGAGACCTTCCTCCCGGCCGAGGAGTGGTGAAGTTCTCCCCCTATCTGCAAGCCATTAAAGACCTCGATTTCGATGGTTCCGTATCACTCGAACTGGAGTACTCACCTGATCCATCGAAGATCGTCGAATGGGTAGAGGAAGCCTACCGCTCAACGGCCGAAATGATGGAACAAGTCGGTCTTCGCAACTAATAGGACACGACGTGTCCGAGGACGACGACTATGGGTTGAGCTCCGAAAAGGTCGAAAAGACGATCGATCCTCCACCAGTCGACTACCTTCCCAAGAAACCGAAAAGCTACAACCCGAAAATCGGCTTGATCGGAGCCGGAGGGATCAGCGAATTCCATCTTAAGAACTACAAGGCATGCGGTTTCGAAGTCGCGGCCATAGCCAACCGCACGCGATCAAAGGGAGAGGAAAAACGGGATCAGTTTTACCCCGAAGCCCTCGTATTCGAGGATTATCGAGAATTGCTGGCGGTCGAGGATATCGAAGTCGTCGACGTAACCCCCCACCCCGCCGACCGTTTGCCAATTCTTAGAGAGTCGCTAAATGCGGGTAAGCACGTCCTTAGTCAAAAACCTTTCGTACACGACCTTTCCGAAGGCGAACGACTAGTGGACTTGGCCAAGGAGAAAAACCTGAAGATCGCCGTCAACCAGAACGGTCGATGGGCTCCCCATTTCAGTTACCTCCGCAACGCAATCGCATCGGGTTTGATCGGGCGTGTGACCTCTGTGGATTTTTCACTCCAATGGGATCAGACTTGGATTAAGGGTATTCCCGGATTCGAAAACATCAGGCACATGGTGCTTTTTGACTTCGCCGTCCACTGGTTCGACATAACAGACTGCCTTATGACTGGACAAAAACCAACGAAGGTATTCGCATCCGCCATTGGTTATTCCGAGCAGGAGTATCGCCCGCCCGCCCTCGGCGCAGTGATCGTGGAGTATCCCGAAGCCCAAGTCCGCATGGCGTTCAACGCCCACACCAAGCTAGGCGAAGAAGACGTCACAACCGTCATCGGAACAAAAGGTACCCTTCGGTCACGCGGTCCCGGGCTCAACGAGCAACCCGAGGTCGAGGTTTGCCTCGAGGAAGGCTCGGTCAAAGTTCCGCTAACCGGCAGTTGGTTTGAATCGGGCTTTCAAGGAACCATGGGCGAACTACTATGCGCCATAGAAGAGAACCGAGAACCCTCCAACAGCGCCCGAAACAACCTCCAGTCGCTGGAGCTTTGCTTTGCTGCCCTTCAAAGCGCCGAGACCGGGCAATCGGTCAAGCCCGGAGAAGCTCAAAACCCGCCAACGGATTAGTTGCAAACCAAACGGAAACCCCTATCAGGGGGCCGGCTCAACAACTTCCTTAACTTCAGAATTCAGGCTCTTGAAGAGCTTGAACAAGGGGCTATTAGTCGTAAGTATCAAAGAAGACTGGCTATCGATTATCAACTTGTAGGTTTCCAAGGTTTGGAGAAAGGCGTAAAACTCGGCAGCCTCGGGTGTCTGG
>PCBO01000151.1 GCA_002730975.1 Opitutia bacterium | reverse complement strand
GATACTGGCATACCTGAGCGCATTGAAAAAAATGACCGCTACGCAGACCTGAGCGCAGAGTGAAATGGCCAGTCAATAGGGCTCCGGTTTCCTTGAAAATAGATAGCGCTTCCTCTTGCGAATTCTGCATGTATGGGAAGGTTTCAAGCCCTTCCAAAAAAGCAAACTTATTCGCTGCCGACCGCCACCTCGAGGCGAAAGAAGTTCAATGTTGAATAAATACCAAACTCGGCAAGAAAGTATTGGTCATAAGAGCACAAGAGCTTACACAGATGATTCGCGTTGAGACGGGTCATGCCGGTATCGCCGATTGCTATTAAAGTTCATGCTGGGGGAATGGCATCCTCGTGAAAGAATTTCCGACGACTTTCCTCCGTTCACAGTATTTCAAAACCAGCACTCTTAAAGGCGTGTTTGCATTCTCGTGCATCTAGCCAAGACAGGGAAGTGATGTCCAGATGCAGTGATCCGAGTTTACCCAAGGTGCCTTTAATGAAGAAAAGGCAAAGAACACGACCATTCGGGTTGATCAATTCGTGCCAGCGCTCCAATGACTCTTCAAGGTTCTTGCACCACTGTAGGAGGTCGGCCGAAGACAGTAAATCCACGCAGGAACCAGTTTCAGGAGACTAAGGGCAACGAGTTTCCACCAGCGACACGCCTAGACGCATTGTTGGCCTAGCGGCAACATTGCAGGAGAAAAGTAGCCATAAGATCGACACCAGTATTTGTGAAATTCTCGTCTGACTTACTTCTTAAATCCGTCGACTTTAGTGATAAATTTTTGAGGCTCTTTCTCGAACTTGGCTTTGCAGTTTCCGCAACAGAAGGCGACTGACTGACCCTTGTAGACAAATACCTGCGATTTATCTATCGGCTTGCCAGAGACGGGACATTTTTTGTTTACGGGATTACCGACCTTAACGTGCTTGGTCTCTTTCTCGACGTCCTTCTCGGTCGATGCGGATTCCGCTTCCCACCCAAGATTGATGACAGGGCCCGCGTTGCGGAGTTTGACAAGTACAGTCCGCAGATTGTCTTGCTTTTCTTGAACCCCAATTTCCAGGTGTTCATTAACACCATCCAATTTTTCCTTTGCTTTAATGTAAGCGTCCGAGGGCTTGAAGTCCTTTAGCTTTCCACGGAAAGCACTAGGGTCCTTATCGAATTTCCCTTTGCAATTGTCGCAGCAGAATCCAATCGTTTGCCCTTCTAGAAAAGACTTTTTCGCATTGTCCACATCCTTGCCGCTTACAGGGCACTTTGCGTTAAATGGTTCACCCGAAGCCCCTGAAGAAGCTGTTTTCTTAAGTGCCTCCTCATTCTTGGCTACTTCCTTCTCTGTGCTTGTTCGGAATTGATCGACTTCAATTTTAAGCCGCTTGCGGTCAGCCTCCAGTTTGGCAAGTTCTTTTGCATCGACAAAGGCACTTCGAAGATCAGCGGCCCCGGCTTTGGTCACCTCGGTTTGCCAAAGAAATATCTTCTTGAGTTTTTTAAGCTTCTTAAGATGAGCAATCCCCTTGTCGGAAACCTTCGTGCCATAAAGGTTTAAATATTCCAGATTTGACAACTTTGCCAAATGAGCCAAACCGTCGTCGGAAACTGAGGTGTTCTCGAGATGAAGCCGAGTAACTTGAACACACTTGGCAACCTCAGCAAGACCTGCATCGGTCACTTTTGTTCGAGCAAGGTTAAGCCAAAAGAGTTGGGCTGATACACCGACAAGCTTCTTGACCTGCTCATCACCAAACTGCTCCCCGACATAAGAGGCATTCACATACAGGGCATTTGTATCTTGAGCCACTGGCATAGTGAGTATGCCCAAGTCTTTCAGGCCGGAAAGAGGCTTGGAGTCAGCAGGAGGCAACTTGGGTAATTTGGGTTGAAGAAGTGCAGTCGCTGATTCTTTTTGACGAGGGGGATTCTTGAGGATGGCCTCTGCTCTGGTTCGAGCTTCCCCCTTGAGTTCAGAAACCTTGGAGTCAAAAGAAGCGCCCCCGATTATCCAAGCCTCGAAGACTTTGAGTTCTTCTTTAGTGATGGAGTTGTGAAGTTCATCCTTTTCGAAGGGAGGCATCACATCGTCGTCATCCGTTGGGAGGGACATGCGATAATAGAGTTCACTGTCTTCAACATTCCCTTTGACAATGATTTTCGCTCCTGAACCTTTTCCGCCTTTAAGAAGATCTTTTACCGTATGGAGCCGCAACTTGCCCTTATCCTTTGATTGCCCATGACAATCGTAACACTTAGCGGCCAAAATTGGACGGATAACATCATCAAAAACTTTGGCCGTGGTTGGATTCGTCTCGGAAAACAAGCGAGATGAGAATGCTACTAAAGCCAAGAAAGAGAGTGTGAATGGTGTGATTGTTTTCATAATTAAAGAAATAGGACATAGGACATAATAAATGAACATTAATCAAGAAACCAACATTTCATAATTAATCGTTGGTTGTAAAGACCTCAATAATGATCTCGAGAGGAAATAATTTTCGCGAAAGCTTGAAGAACGAAAGGGTGTGGGTAAGAGTGATAGGCATGAAAATCGACTGGAGCAAGGAGTTGTGGTTAAGTCTTCTATTTGTCTGTGTGGGTTTCACCATCTGGCCTTTAATGTGCTACTATGGGGGGAGGACCCTGGCGATTGAATACTTTCAGGGCATGCATCTGAGAGACTGGGCGGAAAACCGAGTGTACGGTCCACTAGTCGACGGGGGATTGAGATCTTTATCAAGGTTGTTGTTTTTACTTGGCCCTTATTTTGCAATGCTTGGATTGAGAATACTACTATATAAATTTAGCGAAAAGTAAGCCCATATGAGTTCAGCTCTTGGAAATACCCTAAAAACCTTCGGAAATCATGTTATCTTGATGGCGACAGAGGTTCGCATAAGCACCCCCTTTTGCTAATAACTCGGAGTGCGAGCCTTTCTCAATAATTGTTCCATGATCAAGAAAAACAATCTGATCGGCATCGCGCACGGTGGAAAGGCGATGAGCAATAACCAATGTGGTTCTTCCCTTGACTAGATTGGAGAGTCCTTCCTGAATCTCTCTTTCAGTCACAACATCCACGCTGGAGGTAGCTTCGTCAAGAATGACTACGGGCGGATTCTTTAGGAGAACCCGAGCGATCGTCAAACGCTGCTTTTCGCCCATGCTTAGGCGTATCCCACGTTCGCCAATCATTGTATCGAGCCTTTCGGGAAGACAGTTCACAAAATTGAGGGCACAGGACGCCGAGAGGGCTTTTACCAGATCTTCCTCGGACGCATTAGGGCGAGCCAGTAATAAGTTGTCTCGAACGGAAGCATCGAAAAGGAAAGGGTCTTGGGACACGATACCTATATTTCCACGCAAATCTGCAAGTGCAAAGTCTTGCAAATTAACGCCACCTACGCTCACGGAACCTTCGTCAACTTCGTAATATCGTAAAGCAAGGTTCGCAAGAGTGCTCTTTCCGCCTCCAGTAGGGCCCACGAGGGCGGTCACATTACCTGCAGGAACTTCTAAGTTCAGTCTTTCTACCAGAGTTCCCCTTTCGGGATAAGAAAATCGGACATCGTTAAAAAGAATCCCAACAGAACCTTTGGGAAAAGGTTTAGGCTTCTTGGGGTCGCAAATGGCAATAGGATGATCCAATACTTCAAAGACGCGCTCACCGGACGCCTTGCCTGCCGCGATTAAATTATTGATTCCGACAAGCTGTCGGACGGGTTCGTAAAACATATTTGCATAGAGCAAAAACGCAAAAAATTCGCCCTTGGTAAAACTAGGATCAGTCTGAAGAAGATAGGCTCCCATCCCGACCACCGCAATGATGCCAAGGGAAGAAGTAAAGTTCGCGGCAGGGCCCTGTATCGACCAGCGAAACATGGCTCGAAGGTTTCGTTTTTCCAACTCTTTGCTAATCTCAAGGAAGCGGGCTTGCTCGCGTTGCCGCAAGGCGAAACCGTGAATAAGACGATTCCCTTGGATGTCCTCAACCAGCAGGGAATTCAACTCACCGGATGTTTCGCGAACCGCCTTCCAGTTTCGTCGAGAAACCTTTGCATACTTCCACGCCATAACGAACAGCACAGGCAATGGGAGAAAAATAAAGGCGGCCAAAGTGGGCTCATGGACAAACATTACCACGCCCACTCCTGCAATCGTAAGAATTGCAACTGAACCTTGCTCTGTACCATCGAGTATCGCTCTTTCAACGCTTTGCACGTCTTCGACTACTCTGGAAGCAATGTCTCCACTCTTTCGACGATCATAAAAAGCAATGGGAAGCTCTAAAAGTTTGTCGTGTAAATCCCGACGCAGGTCGAGAATGACCTTTTGTTCCAGTGTATTATTGATGCGAATACGAATACAATTAAAGATTTCACGGACGAAATAGAGTCCGGCAATGACTCCCGTTCCTTGAAGCAGTAATTTAGCTTCATGCACACCTTGCTCAAACATTTGATCAAGTACCTTCTGAATCACCCACGGCACCGCTACTGCAAGAGCAGTCATAGCACCTGCCATAAGAAGAGTGGCAACGAAAAGACCCTTGTAACGGAACAAATAAAAAGTAACTCGACTAATTATTTTCATCGCTTTGGCATTGCCCGGACAGTGTGGTTGGAGATATGCATCGGACTTTAAAAGCGATTAATGAAAGGCGTGGCAAACATGGAAGAACATCAAGATGAACAAGGACCGACAGGGGCAATCCTCCGGGACTTGCCCTCTCCATACGAAGCGCATCCATGTGGATTGTTGCATTTACCTCGCTTTCTTGCAAAAATTCGCAAGTTCCTTGTGGGAGAATTACCTAAAAGTTACAGACGAAACTTCACGAAGGGTTTCGATGGTTTTTTATGCCTGCACTTAGGCATAGAACCACAAGAAGTAATAGATATGGTGAGAGATGGTCTCAGCGAAAAAGAAATTTGGATTCGACTAGAAGAAATGCTTCCCAATGATCTGCAAGCCCACAAGTGGAACCGCAAATTGGTGCAGATGGGCATGAGTTCCATGGCAAAAGAAAAGCTGGAAGAGGTTAAGGCCAACATGGGAGCAGCAGACCGTGATGACCTAGTCTCTTTCGCCGATGTGATCGAATACGACGAGGGCAGGATAGGATAGCCGTTAGTAAAATTTAAAGTTTTCTAGCCGTAATGATGGTAACATCGTCACGGTCATTGAACTCGCCCGCAAATTGATCCAACTCGCCAAGCAGCTCATCGTTGAACGAATTGGCAGTTCCCCCTCCTAACTTCTCAAGTTTCGCAATGAGGCGGGAAAGAGAGTATTCCTCATTATGCTGGTTGGTAGTTTCAGTAACACCATCTGTAAAAAGCACAAGCGCATCGCCTTTCTCAAAAGAGCAGATTTGGTCACTGACGATTTCCTCGAAAAGCTCGTTGGGAACCATTCCTATAGCCATTCCTTCTCCTCGCAAAGTTTCGACATTCGCCTCACTCCCCGCAGAAGAGCGAAGCAATAAACCTGGTTCATGCCCTGCCCGAGAATAGGTAAGAGTCTTCTTATCGGTATCGACTATGCCAAGAAAAAGAGTGATGAACATATCTTGCCTCATTCGTTCGTTCAAATCCCGATTTAATTTAACCAATACTTCTGAGGGGGAATGGGCCCGCTTGACGAAATGACGCAGGTTCGTTTGGCAAATGGCCATGAGCAAGGAAGCGGGTACTCCTTTGCCCGATACGTCCGCTATGGCAATAGCATATCGCGATCGACCGATTTTGTGAAAATCATAAAAGTCGCCGCCGACTTGAGCAGATGGAATGTAGCGGGCATCCACATCCAAATCCTTGGATGTAGGAAAGTTTTCCGTAAGAAAAAGAGCCTGAACGTTTCGAGCAAGAGACAGATCCATTTCGAGTCGATTTTTATCGATTCGGAGATTCATGACATCCGAATTACGAACCGCAAGCGAAGCTTGTTCGGCAAGCGAATTGACAAGTGAGAAGTCGGTTTCCGAGAAGGGAAGACCACTTGCAGGGTTGGCCACAACAAGTACACCGATCAATTGATCATTGAACTGCATCGGAGAAAAAATAATTGATCGCACAGCAAGGGCGGGATCGGCATGGCGCGGAACCCGGGGATCGTTGATGGCGTCTTGAATGATCACAGGCTTACCGGTGCGGGCTACCTCTCCAACTACGCCCTCTCCTGATTCCAGAACTTCGGAACGGAGTATTTTCTCTAAGAAACGGGCTCTGGTGGAGACGTGTTCGTCATCAAGGCGAATCTGTCGTCGTTGGGGAGGAAAAAGTCCTTCCACGGCTGCACCTCGCAATTTACCATGTTCCACACGTTCGTAAACGCAAGCACTCATGGCTCCAGTGCTTTGGACCGCAGTGTGGGCAATTCTGCGAAACAGTTCAGCACGTTCCACACCCTCGCCAATTGCGGTAACGAGGTTGTGCATGAAGTTGTCGACGCTTTTCTTCTCTTGCTCGATAAGTTGCTTTTCCTCGTCAAGTTCAACATTCTCTCTCTTGGCTTTCGACAAGAGAGGCCAAATTAAAGCGGTGCCAACCAACAAGCCACACGCAAAGAGAAGGGCTTCAGTGAGCATTGCTTGCAGTTCGGGTAGAATCACCGTTCATGCCCTCGTCCATTCGCTGCTCAAGAAAAGAAACTACGTCATGGAATTTTCTCGCATTGCTATCATTCAATTCCATCAATCGTTTGTGGGCTTCACACCCCTCACGAGCCGAAATCGCTTCATCATCAGATCCGTTTCCGACAGCTTCAAGCTGATCGAGATCTGCAATTTCCAATTTAGAACGTACGTGAGCGATACGATGTATCCCGAGATTTTCCACCGTTTCGAGATTTCGTTCTCCAAGACTCAGAAGAGTCATTGAACCTTCTTCTCCTTCGTTGCGAACAGCAAGCGCCACACCAACCAGTATACCTAAGAAAGTACTATCCAAACCCGAACAATCCGTGAAATCCAAAACATAATTTCGGTGTCCCTCCTCCATCATCCCACGCAGAAAGCGACGAAAGGGATCACAGTTCAAATAAGAAGCTCGTCCAGTAACTTTGATGAAGGCGTAGCCTGTATGGGTGCAGACCTGATACATTGGCTTTCTTTCTTCGCCCATTTCGCAAAACCGGTCTTCTCGTATTTACGATGCTTCGCTTATTAGCTTGCGAAGCACATACGGCAATATTCTTGGGTGACTGTCTCCCCATCGCAATTTCTCAGTAAAGCTTCAAGCACAACTCGAATACTGAATGGAGGTCGGCTTACGAATCCAACGTCGAGCACCTCTAATGCTGGTAATGAATAGTAACCACCTGTACCTTCATGAAGTGTTCTCAATATTCCAAAGGCATCTTGAATCATATGTTTTTGAAAGTTAAAATTATTGAAAAGATATGGAGCCGAATGCTTCAGCAAAACCGAGACAAACGATCTTTAATGATTTTGAATTCAGGCAGTTGCTTAGGGTCATCGGATGACCACGAATAAACGATCGAACCAATCGTATTCACGATAAACGCAGAACGTTTGGAAACGCCTTTGAAGCCGATGAAGTCTTCGTAAAGCACATCGTAAGCCTTCGAAACCTCCTTGTTGAAGTCACTTAACAGTGCGAAATTAAGTGTTTGTTGATTAGCCATCGCTTCTTGAGCGAAAGGGCTATCGACACTTATTCCGTAAACGGATGCATTAAGTTCACTGAAGGCAGATAAATCATCCCGCACTAAACAAACTTCCTCCATGCAAACACCAGTGAACGCGAATGGAAAAAAAAGCAGAACGGAATTTTTTTCGCCATAATTACTGCTCAATGTCACATCCTGTAGACCATCAGAATTTTTAGATTTGAGAGTGAAATCAGGTGCGGTTGAATCAACACTAATAGCCATGAAAAAAAAATTTGGAAATTAGAAAAGAATTAAAAAGGAAAATAGGTAGCAAGAGAAGCATGGAAGGCAAGCGCAATGAGACTCAAGATTATAGCTTTTCGTTTTTCTTTTGCACAACAGGGTATCGAAGTACATTTAAGGAAGAGTTTCCTAATAAAATGAACGCTATAGAAACATTACTAACAAACGCAGAAGTAATCATTGGCCAAGAGGAACTTGAGAAAAGAATTTCGGAAGGCAAGAGACTAAAGGTCAAGTTTGGCGTAGACCCAACCCGACCAGATCTAACGCTCGGACACATGGTAGTCTTTGAAAAACTTCGGCAATTTCAAGAGATGGGGCATGAGGCAATTTTATTGATCGGAGATTACACCGCTCAAATCGGAGACCCCAGCGGACGATCGGTTCTTCGTCCGGTTCTTACCGCCAATGAAGTAGAAACTAACGCAAAGACTTATTTGGAGCAAGCATTTCGGATCCTTGACGAATCCAATACCACCATTCGCCGAAACAGTGAATGGTTCAATAAAATGAGTTTCGGAGATTGCCTGAATTTAGCGCGAAACAAGACTGTAGCTCAAATGCTAGAAAGAGATGATTTTGCTAAAAGGCATACCAACCACACACCTATTTCAATAGTGGAATTTTTGTACCCGCTAGTGCAAGGATATGACTCGGTGGTGCTGCAGGCAGATATTGAACTCGGCGGTAGCGATCAACTTTTCAACATGCTCGTTGGTCGGTCTCTACAAAAAGACGCGGGGAAACCAGAGCAGTCTGTGTTGACCATGCCTCTTTTAGTAGGTCTCGACGGTTCGCGTAAGATGTCGAAAAGCTATGACAACTACATAGCGTTCAACGAGACCTCGAAAGACATGTTTGGAAAAGTCATGTCCATTCCCGATGATGCGATGTGGGATTATTATCGCCTTCTTTTACTGACTCAAGATTGCAAAATAGAGAAACTTCGATCCGAACATCCAATGCAAGTGAAAAAAAACCTCGCAACACAAATCACAGCGAAATTTCACGGCAAAGAAGAAGCAAATGAAGAACTAACTCAGTTCGAAAAAGTATTCTCAAAAAGAGAAACACCAGACGAAATGCCCATTTTCAATTGGACTGAACTCGCACCAGATTATGAAGAGTGTACCTTGGTTGACATAATTTCGGCCACTAATTTGTTCGAATCCAAAGGTGAAATTCGACGACTAATTAAGCAAGGCGCAGTAAAAGTAAACGACAAGACGCACACAAATGGCCAAAAAGTTCTAAAAAAACCTAATTCTGCTTTAATTATGCGAGCAGGAAAAAGAAAATATTTTCAAGTTACTCCATAGCAAAAAAGCAACGGAAGACAGCTAGAGAGTTGTAAATCTGATAATGAAAAACCAATGTTGATTAGTTTCCAATATTCAATTTGTTCTTTCTAGTTGATGATGATTTGATTTCAGATGGCTTATGACCATTAATATCGAGACGGTCATTGAGTAAAACCTCAACGGCTTTTAAAAGTTGTTGGTCAATTTTATTGGGCATTTCCCCAGGCAGAGGCCAAATTTGAATGTCGGGGACAGCACCATTACCTTCCATATCTCTACCGTCATCTAATTTATACCATCCTCTGAAAGGTATGGACATTTTACCAATATCCAAGAACTTTTCATCCGTGTAAATCGAGATAACACTTCCAGCCGTACGAACCCCAATTAGCTTGCCTCTTTTAGTCGCTTTAATCGCGTGACAGAATATCTCACCATTACTGGCTGTGTTTTGGTTGCAAAGAACAACGATCGGTTTGTCCCAGTAAAAGTTATCAAGATAGCCTAGCGGATAACTTCTCTTTCCACCTCTTGGTATTGTAATTGCATGTAGAGGGCGAGAAAGCATTTTCAACATTCGGTCAGCAGTAAAACCTCCCGTATTGTTTCTGACATCAATAACGATTCCTTCCTTCCGATAACCGATAGAAAATAATTCCTCTTCAAATTGGAATAAATCATCCCAGCTCATTCTGTTTACATGTAAATAACCAACTTTGCCATTACTCTTTTCGTTTACGATACGTTGGTTATCAGAAATCCACGATTCCTTTAACAGTTCTCTCGATTTTGTAAAAGAAATTGGTTCCAAATGCACAAGCCTTTCGTTACCTAAAGGGTCCTTAACTTTAAGGTCGATCACTTCATTTAACCGTCGATTAAAGGCATGTCGTTTTGCAAGTGGTGAATCTAAATTTAAACCATTAATAGAAAGAATAATTTCATCCTCATAAATCATAGAGTCAGGTTTATGTGCGGGTCCGTCGCGTAAGACTGTTTTAACCTTCAGTCCCAAACCCTCGAATGACGTATCGAAAATCACTCCCAAATGAACGGTTTGCCAGCGCCAGCCATGGTCGGGTTTCCATTGTGGCCACATTTTGTCGTTAAGCTCAAAAAACAGATGGGAAGCGTTTAGTTCTCCTAATAGCAGGTTTACCAAACGACCAAAACCATCTCGATCAATATTAGCGGTGATATGGCTTTCGTACTTTTTCAGCAGTTTGTCCCAATCTTTACCATTCATTTTTTTATCATAGAAAAAGTCCCGGAGGTTGCGCCAGATCATCCGATAACCTAAACGAAGATATTGTTCTCTATCCGTATCTTGATATGCCTTGAAAGTGTATTTCGTCAGAACAGAACCTTTAGTCTTTGATGGCAGATTATCGACTAACCAGTGAATTTCGTTACTTTCCCAATAGGGGTCCAAACCGATCGTCTTGGTCAACAGTTTTGGAGAATTCAGTTCGTTGGGGAATTTGATGGTGTAAATTCCACGTACGCCCCCTATGTCACTTGTAAAAGCTAATTTACTTGAATCACGATGCCAAAAAGGGTTGCTTTCCTTTGAACCAGACAAGTCAACTCGACGGATGCGCTCATGTAAATGCTCGAAGTCAATTACTACTCGAGGAAGATCTTCAGGTTTTGACGCTACAGCAATTGGAGGCAAAGGAAAGTCATCGTCCTTTTTGTTTTTTATAAACGTCGAAGGAGTCGTACGGGAGGAAAGAAGTTTTCTCTTAGCTTCCTCCAGCTTAGAGAGGCGTTCGCTTTTTCCCTCATCATCGGGAATAAGATAAGCATAATGTAAATCGAAATCGTCATTTCGGCCACGTTTCCCGACAAAAGAGATCAGGCGCCCATCAGCAGACCACCTAGGTGATCCGTCCCACTTGGGGTGCCGAGATAGATTGAACGGGGGTTCTTCGCCCTTAACGGAAACAATCCAAACATCCCAGTTGTCCTCGCTGTCTTTGGACTGTGCAACCAACCAACGACCGTCAGGAGACCAATCGTAACCGGGAAAAACGGTAGATGGTAGAAGTAATCGAGGAGAATATTTGTCGGTCGAAGTTGTCATCAAATCGCCTGTATCTCGACAAAACGCTAAAGTTTTCCCATCTGGACTTAAAGACAATCGGTTTTTATTCGTTCGGTCTTTGAGTGAAGAAAATTGGCTTAGTGTAAATTTATCATTCTCAAACCAAAATGCATCTTTATTTTTCCTGACGGCCTTCCAAATCTCAGTACGATCCCCAAAGTCACGAAGGAACCAAATTTCATCATTTTCAGGGCCGAACACTACTTCGGTTTCGTGTGATCTTGTTTCTCCACAGACTAGTCTGGGTTCGCGCAACACAGTATCCATGACCCATAAATCTCCACCAGCGGTAAAGGCGACTTCTAAAAAATCATCAGTCCACCCAAGACCTTGTCGGGCATCGTTATTCCATGCAGCATCGTACCATCTACGCCTTGAAGGATCAAGTAATCCGTCCTGCCTTCTCCATAAATTAACTTTTAATGGTTCTTTTCCGCTATTTGGATAGTACTTGTAGAAATCGAAACCTTTTCTAAATATAATCGTTCCGCCATCTCTAGAAATAGACGGCATTATAACTGAGTCGTTTTTGAAAAACGTTAGTTGATTTGTACTTGATTTTGAAAAATCTTTTTCCCACAGATTAAAAGTACCATCTTTATCACAAACAAAATAAAATCCTAGTCCATCAGGTTTCCAAAGTGGAGATCTACAACCGTAATTTTCAATACAAATTTGTTTAAATTCTTTCGTAACATTATCATAAAGCCATATCTGCGAGGATCGAGACCCTCGATATCCCTTTCTATAAAGCATGTTTCCACCCTCACGAATAAAAAGCGTTTTTGTCGAATCCGGCGACAAAGTACCATTTCTGGCATAGGCATCAAAAAGAATTTCTTCATCGGTTGAGCCGTTCACATCAACACGTAGCAAACGAGTGGAATCAAAACCTGAATAATCCCTACGAACTTTAGTTAGAATAGCAGTACCATCAGGATACCATTCTAGCGGAGTATACCCTTCACTGTGCTCAGTAATTTTTATAGGTACGCCACCAGAGCTTGAGATTATATAAATGTTCCAATAGCCATCACGCTTACTGGTAAAAGCAATTTTCTTTCCGTTTGGAGACCAACAGGGCCAATGATCTTCTGCGGGGTGGGAAGTCAGTTGTCTAGCATTACCTCCTTTGACGGGAGCAATCCAGACATCACCGTGCCATACGAAACCAAACTGCTTACCATCCGGTGAAACAGTAGGAACCGCTGCCAATTCAATCCTCTCTCTCGGCATTGCTTTAGCAGATCCGCATAATACTGTAAAAATTGTACTAATGAATAAATAGACTCTCATTATTGTAATTATTAAGGATGGGCTGTAGGTATGGAGCGGTAGGACTTCCTTTTACCTTCAATAAATCTTCGGGTTTTCCTGAAAACAATATTTCACCTCCACCATCCCCACCTTTGGGACCAATTTCAACTAGGTAGTCGGAATTAGCGAGTAAATCCAAGTTGTGTTCAATCACTATTACCGTGTGCCCATCGTCCACAAGTCGATGAAGCAAATCCATTAATTTAGCACAGTCTGAAGAATGCAAACCGATGCTTGGTTCTTCTAAAATGTAAAGGTTCCCTTTATTCAGAGTGTTTGGATAATGATTTTTCCTGCTGAGAATTCCTTTGGACATTTCACTTACAAGTTTGACGCGTTGTGCTTCACCCCCTGAAAGAGTTGGGGAACTCTGCCCTAAGGACAAGTATCCCAATCCTGTTTCTACCATAAGGTCCATCATTGCCTTAAGCTTAATATCAAAAGAGAAAAAATCCGCAGCTTCAACAAATGAAAACTGAAGGATTTCCGCTATATTTTTACCTTTCCAGCGCAAATCCAACATACCTGGCGAATATCGTAGGCCTTTACAGTCTTCACAGATAATATATGCATCTGGCAAAAAATTCATCTCGAGCTTTATCCTTCCAGCGCCTTTGCATTTTTCGCATCGCCCCCCTTTTACATTAAAGGAAAAAGCTTTTGGCTCGAGCCCTCTGACCTGTGCCTCGGGTAGGGAAGACAACAAGAAGCGAATACGATCCCAAGCCCCAATGTAAGTTGCAGGCGACGAGCGAGGAGATTTACCGATTGGATTTTGGTCTACTTCTATCACCTTGGCAAATCTATTGCCATTGAAGAACTTACGGCAAGGTGCTTGAGGAAAAATTCCTTCGTTGACCAATGCTCGACCTGTTTGAACAGCTTCTCGGTTTTTGATAGCCCTAACAACTGCAGGTTTAATCAAACCGCGAGCAAGAGACGATTTACCCGCTCCCGAAACTCCGCAAAAGGCAATGAGTCGATTAACGGGAAGCCACACATCTGCATTTTCTATATTTCGAATGTTCGCCCCTAACACTCCGAACCAGTCTAGTGAAATTTTTCGGGAACGAGAATTCGGTTTATTTCTTGGTATTTCGCGAGATGGCCGAGCCAATGCATTCGACAAGCCTTCCTTCAGAAATTTTGCCGTAAAAGATTTATTTGAACTCAAAACCTCATCGGGTTTTCCACTTGCAAGCAACCAACCGCCGGATTCTCCTGCCCCAGGACCTAAGTCTATAACATGTTCAGCTCTACGCATTGTCTCTTCATCATGTTCGACGACAAGAAGTGAATTACCTTTACCTTTAAGAATTTCCAAAGAGTCAAGAAGTCGGTGATTATCCTTGGCATGAAGCCCAATTGAAGGTTCATCCAGAACATAGAGAACCCCGGAGAGATTTGAACCGAGTTGAGATGCAAGTCTAATACGCTGAGATTCTCCACCTGATAGAGTAGTTGCACCTCGGTCTAAGGTTAGGTACCCGAGTCCTACTGAATCCATAAAAATAAGGCGTTCGCGAATCTCAGGTATAATCATTTCCGCAATCAACTTACTTCTCTCATCAAGTTTGAGCCTATTCAGAATTGTTAAAAGTTTAGATGGATTAAGACGAAGTAGGTCAGGTAGATTCGTACGCTGGGAATCAGTGAGAGGAATAAAAACGGATCGAGAAAGTTCAGTTATCCGGTCCCCGTTGCAAGAGACACAAACAACACGATCGGAAAGTTTTGCCAATGTAGGAGATGGAGAAAGTTCACTGGCTAATGAATCGTCGATTCGTCCATAACCACGGCAGGTCGGGCACCATCCGCGTGGCGAATTCCAAGAAAAAAGCTTAGGTTCGAGTTGAGGAAATGATTCACCAGTCTTCAGGTCTACACGATCAGTGGAAAGCCAAACCACCTGACTTGAATTGCTGCAAAAAAAATATGCACTACCCTTACCTAAAAAAAGAGATTCCTCTAAAGAACTTCTAAGGAAATTAATGTCGCTTTCGGTAATTTGGCACACGACCAAATCAACATCATGCTCAGCATAACGGCTAAGACCTTTGAAGCCTTCCGTCGAAACCAGTGCCCCGTTACAGCGCAGTAACTCATACCCTTTTGATGCGGCCCATGTAGCCAAAGGTCTATGATGGCCCTTGCGCCCACGAACAAGAGGTGAACAAAGATAAATATTGTTTTTATATTTATTCTTTTTTAAATATTTTTTCGTGACTGAACTTAACCGTTTCAAGAGAACTTCAAGAGAGGAACTTTCGACAGGCGCACCCGTTGATGGACTATGCTGAATGCCGATTCTGGCGAAAAGCAATCTGAGATAATGAGCAACTTCCGTAATTGTTCCCACTGTTGATTTCCGGGTTCCTCTAGTCACGCGTTGTTCGATTGCTACCGTAGGAGGCAGACTGGAAACTGCATCTACAGCAGGACGCGGCAATTGCTCCACAAATTGACGGGCGTAGGAAGACATTGATTCGAGAAATCGTCTTTGCCCTTCTGCAAAGACGATATCGAAAGCCAAGGAGGATTTACCCGAACCAGAAGGACCAGTTACTACCGTGAACGCATTCAAAGGAATATTAAGTGAAAGATTCTTTAAGTTGTTTTCTCTAGCACCGTCGATCCTGACGGATTCCAATGAAGCATTAGACTGATATCGCAATTGGTCTTCGGCTATACAACTTGTTTGGTGAGTTTTTAAAAAGGAATTTTCATTAAAGTAATCTGCCAAAATAGTACCTGTCGGGGTAGTCATTTTCGCGACCTTCTTTGGTAAACCTTGAGCAATAACCTTACCTCCATTATCGCCTGCTCCTGGTCCAAGTTCAATGACTTGATCTGCATTTGCAATGATGTCCAACTGATGCTCAATCACTATCAGGCTATGACCGTTGTCAGTAAGTCTTTTTATGACCTTCAGGAGACACGCCACATCATCTCGATGAAGACCGGTGGTTGGCTCATCTATGAGAAGGAGAGAAGGTTTGTCTCCAACTCCTAACTTTGTAATGTATTTGGCCAACTTCAAGCGTTGGGACTCTCCACCTGAAAGCGTGGAGAGAGGCTGACCGAGCGACAAATAACCAAGACCTACTTCTGCAACCGCATTAAGATTTCGAGCAGCACGGGGAATCCTAGAAAATTTCTCGATTGCAGCTGTCACCGAAAGACTCAAAACCTCAGTTACATCGAGACCATCTAGGCGAATCGAAAGAATTTCATCTTTAAAGCGTCGCCCTTCACAAGTAGGGCAAGGAGTAAAAACATCTGCGAGAAATTGCATTTCAATTCGTTCGTAACCAAGTCCTTCACATTCCTCGCATCGACCTTCTTTGGAATTGAAGGAAAAATGGGAGGCGGAAAGACCAGCCCGGCGGGCGTCGTCAGTACGAGCAAAAGCAGAGCGAATTGAATTCCACGCATCCGCGAAAAGAGCAGGGTTCGATCGAGGTGTTTTACCAATGGAGGTTTGATCAATGGTGACTATTTCGGCAAAGTCTACATCTGCACAGATATTGCATGTTGTGGCTGAGTTTCTCATAGGATTGCCCAAAGGAGCAATGAGACCTTCCCGAATAATGTTGTGAAGAAGAGTTGACTTTCCCGAACCCGACACGCCAGCAAGAGCAACAAAGCAACCTATTGGAATGTCTAAATCTAGTTTGCATATGTTATTACTAGACGCACCATGAATTCGAAGAAGTGGCTGTTGCTTAAGAATTTTCTTGTTACGAACGGATGACAGGAGATTAATAGTCTTTCTTCCCGAAAGGTAATCCCCGGTGATGGATTTCTTGTCGGACTCCAGTTTTGCCACAGAACCGCAGAAAGTAATTTGCCCGCCTGTGGCTCCCGGAGAAGGGCCGATTTCAATGATTTGATCAGCCGATCGAATTATTCGCTCGTCATGTTCGACAACGCAGACCGCATTACCTTGGCTGGCAAGCTCTCTAAGAATTCCAATTAATCGGTCCACGTCCTTTGCATGCAAGCCGATTGACGGTTCATCTAGGGCAAAGAGGGTCTCCGTGAGGGAAGCACCTAGACAGGCCGTTAAGTTCACTCGTTGCATTTCACCTCCACTCAAAGTCTTAGACCCACGGTCTAAGGATAAATAACTAAGACCGACCTGTTCAAGGTATCCAAGACGGGCAAGAATTCCTTCAAGAGCAAGGTCGGCACGAAGGTTTCCGCCGGACTTGGCGTACCGCCGAAGGTCTGCGTCAAGTTTCGCAATAGGCATGGCGTAAAGTTCAGGTAGCGTTTTACCCCGCCAGCGCCAAAGAAGAGATTCCGCACAGAGGCGAGTACCTTCGCAAACGGGACAAGAAACATAACTCCTGTACTTTGAGAGAAAAACGCGCACGTGCATCTTGTAGGTTTTAGACTCGAGCCAACCGAAAAATCTACGGAGCCCATACCACATCCGAGTATCTTCGACATAGTCATCCTCGCCATCGAGGATGAAGGATTTCTCGGCCTCCGAAAGGAGAGACCAAGAGGTTTCGAGAGGGAACCCGCGTTTGCTAGCAACACGAATAAGGTCTTGCTGTGATCGACCGTAAACCTCCCCACGAAATGCACGGATGGCGCCCTCTGCTATAGACAATGACTGGTCTGGGATAACTCGGAGATAATCGATTTCGATGATTCGGCCAAACCCTTTGCATCGATTGCAGGCTCCCAAAGGAGAATTAAATGAAAAAATCGAAGGGGAAGGCGGTGCAAAACAAGACCCATCCACAGGGGACCTAAGACCTTCAAATCGAGAACACAAGAGGTTCCCTTTGTCGTTAAAGAGAACAATTTCACCATTACCCAGTTTTAAGGCCATTGAGACGGCATCTGCAATCCGTTTGCGGTTGCCAGGGAGAATGGTAATTTTTTCTAAACCAACAAGTAACTCGCCTTTCGACCAGTTCGCATACAGCAACTCTTCAATCCGGCAGAAAGAATTCTCTTCGGATGCTCGAACATGGCCTGCCTTAATCAGAGCACCTAGAAATTCTTTTGCAGGAAAAGTATCGGGGCGTAGGGAACGGAAGCCAAATACTAAACTTTTTCCCGCAAACTCTTTTAAGACTCCTTGAGCCAAGGAAGTGGAAGTTTCTTCTCGTAAAAGTTTGCCTGAAGAAGGATCCATGAGTTTAGCAACAGTGGGAAACCAGACCTTAAAGTAGTCACACAATTCGGTCATCGTTCCTACTGTGGAGCGAGAGTTTCGAACGGAATTGCACTGTTCAACTACAATGGAGGGTCGAATGTTTTCTACTGCGTCGACCTTTGGTCGTGGCATCGTTTCCAGAAACTGACGTACATAGGGATTAAAGGTCTCGACATAGCGACGTTGACCTTCCGCATGCAATACCTCGAACAGTAAGGAAGATTTGCCGGCTCCACTGAGCCCAGTGATTACGGTTAACTGCCCAGGCATCAATTTAAGATTAACGCCTTTTAAATTGTTTTGGCGAGCCCCACGGACATAAATTGGCTTAACGTGTCTCTTCACAAGTAAAATTCTCCCACGCTACCTTCAATTAACGGTAACCCAAATCATGCCGCGAAGGAATCCTTGTAAAACTTGGAAAGAATGGCGTCCCGTAGGGGATTCGAACCCCTGTTGCCGGGATGAAAACCCGGTGTCCTAACCTGGCTAGACGAACGGGACTAAGTCTAAAAAGAAAACATATTGAAGATTTCATTTGCTACGGCAAGACGAAACATTTTTGTAATGAAACTAAAAGGTAAACAACAACCTAAGTTCGTCAAAAACGATTCTGCATAAGGTAGATGACTCTACCCGTCTCAGACTCAAGTTAGATGGCCTCTTTTTTAGAGTGAAGCTAAAGCAAAACCAAGAGAATGTTCGGTATGAAATAATGGTTATATTATCGTTTTAGAAAAGATGGAGAAGAACGCCATGAGAAGCCGAAAAAGAATGAAGACCTGTGAGTCGAGAGCTTTTGTTTGGGATAAAGAAACAGTGACTGAAGTATGTTCGTTCGGTTACATTTCTCAGGGCGGGCAAGTTGAAGAAAGCATCAGGTACCAACAGCTTATGCGTGAAGGCAAAGGCACGACTGGTCACTGGCCCCAGCACCATAGGTGTTCGTATGTGCGAAGAAACACTTGCCCTTCTGAAAAGGCGGGGGAACCTCGGGTCATTTCATTTACGGGGTTTGTGGTCAGGACTTTAAAGTCGCGATTCGCCGAGATGACGAGGGTTTGGCCGCCCTGATTGGTGACATAGAGCTTTCCTCCGATATACGTGACCGAACCCCAGTTGCCCCCTTTCCCCACCCGGGCTTGCTTCACGATCTTGCCTGTGGCGATATCGATACATTGGAGGATTCCCGGTTCGGTCAAGATGTAGTAATTGCCTCCAACTACTGCTCCCGTGCCGATTCGTTGCAGGTTTCGCTTTGTTGTAACCCATAGTCGTTGGGAGGTGATGTCGCCAGAGACGTCCTTACCTGCCTTTAAGCCAAGGGCGGGACCACCATAACCGGAAGTAGCCAAGACGAAGTCACCCGCGCTTACAGCGTTGTTATAGACGAGATCGCCGAGGCCATCGCACCACCAAACAGGTTTTCCTGTCTTGGGGTCGAAGGCGTAGAGGCGCTTGGGCAAACTAAGGAGCAATTCTTCTCGACCATGGTTATTTCGTAAGACTGGCGTACTCCAACTTCCGAACCAGTGCTCCTCGTCTTTGCCTTGAGCTTTGGGCAGATCGCGTTTCCATACGGTTTCTCCAGTGGCGGCATCGAGTGCAAGCATGAATACAAAGGGGCCGGGGCCTCGGTACTGGATGAAGGTCTTGCCATAGGGTACGGGACTGGATGCTGTGCCCCAGAGGTGTCTTTCTGGACCGAGATCTTTGCGTCGCCAGACCTCCTCTCCCTCGAAGTCATAGGCGATCATGCCTGCCGACCCGAGAGTGACTACAACCAACTTGCCGTTCGTGGCCGGAGAAGCAGAACAGAAAGGGTTTGTCTTGTGAGTAGGTTCTTTATCGGGGAATAAAGTTTCTCGCTCCCAGAGTTTGTCTCCCGTTTGGCGGTCGAAGCAGAGCAGGGCGCGTTTTGTCCCGTTTTCGTTGGCCTGCGTCACAAAAACCTTTCCTTTGGATACGATTGGCGACGAGTTGCCCGGTCCCGGAAGCTTCACCTGCCATGCAACATTCTTCTCCATCGACCAATTCTCGGGGATATTCTTTTCGTTACTAAGACCGTTCCCGTTGGCTCCACGCCAAGTTGGCCAGTCATCCGCCTCTAACAGGAAAGGCGCTACAATAAGTAATAGAAGACGGAACAGTTTTGGAGTGTACACGGTCCCTTGCCGCCAAGATTATTTGAGGGTCAGTTTCACTACCTTCCCCTCAACGGGTGGGTTGCAGGAAGTTTTCGTACAGGCCATGTAGGTGATCTTGGCGATAACGTCGACCGTGCCATTAGTATCCGGTTTCATTGTGAAAGGTAAACTTAACGTTACGGGTCCGTCGGGGTATACCGGGAATCCGTCCGCGTTCAGCGGACTCGCCAAATTATGAATCTTCTTGTCGGCCGTAAGTTCACCAACGTCTGAAATGGCAGCGCTTTCGCTTAATTCCAGAAGGGTGGGGCGGCCGATTCCATCGATACCATCGGCGGGCAAATCTTTGGAGTAGACGTGATAACCAATTTCCAGAGGCGAAAAGGTAGCTTGAAGCCAATGTTTGCCGTTTTCCCCCTTCGCCAAGAAAAAGGTTACCTTCACCCCGCTATCCTCAACTTCGCTCAGAATCGTACCCATTGGAAAGGGAGCAGGGGTAGAGATCGATGCCGATGTGGAATTGCCTTCACTAGGGTCAGATCCCGAAGGTTCGGAGTTGCCCCCACAACCTTGAAAGACAAATGCATTGGTGAACATGAGAATAGTTAATGGAACAACTTTCATAGGATTACTTTCGCAAGAGAAGACAACCATCTCAACCTCTTTATTCAATTCCTTGAAACGATAATCCTTGTTGAATGTTTCATTTTCTGTTGCTCGGCTTTATTCGGTTGAATTTAATTCGAACAATGATCGAGCTCCGAGAAAACCCCGCTCAGGCTTGTTGTGACGGCCTTACTCGCCGGGCAATGCTGCGTATTGGTGGATTGGCCCCTTTCGGATTAAGCCTTCCCTCTCTACTTGCAGCAAAAAAAACGGGTGAATATTCAGGAACTTTCGGTAAAGCCAAGCGCTGCCTTCTCCTATACATGTGGGGAGGTCCAAGCCATATCGATCTTTTCGATATGAAGCCCGATGCTCCCTCCGAGCTTCGCGGTCCATTCAACCCCGTCCGCAGTCAAACTCCTGGTATACGCATCTCTGAGCTCATGCCCAAACTTGGTGGCGTGACAGACAAAATCGGCTTCATCCGCTCGGTAACGCACACCGATAACAATCACTCCACTGGGGCCCATTGGGTGCTGACTGGCCACAAGCACCCGGAATCACGTGAAAATTTCGGAGCTCGTCCAACCGACTATCCTCACGTCGGCTCCATTCTTAGTCAGTTTTCGCCTGCTACTAATGGGTTGCCCACTTTTGTGGCTCTTCCAGAAATTATCGGTACTACCGCAGGATTCGTTACACCGGGGCAGAACGCTGGCTTTCTCGGTCGCCGTTACGATCCATTTGTACTTAATCGACACCCCGATGAACCCGATTTTAAAGTGCCCAATATGTCTCCTGTCGAAGGGCTTGATCGTGCTCGTCTTCGTAAGCGGATAAAGCTGACCGAGCAATTCGACGACTTTCGCAAAGATCTTATTTCCACTTTGGACGTATCTGACCTCAACGCCGTCAACCAGTTGGCATACGACCTTCTCACGTCCCCAAAGATAGCCGATGCTTTCGATATTGCAGATGAGGGCGAGACTGAACGTGAACGCTACGGTATGCAAACTTTCGGGCAGAGCGTTTTGCTTGCTCGGCGCCTCCTCGAGTCAGGGGTTAAGCTGGTTACCGTCTATTGGCACCGCGACAAGCCGGGGGTCGATACCACTTGGGACACACATAAGGACAACTTCAAGGGACTGAAGGATCGTCTAGTTCCTCAAGTTGACCAACCCATTGCGCACCTCCTAAACGACCTCGAGGAACGGGGTATGCTTGAGGACACCCTCGTCGTTTGGAATAGTGAGTTCGGTCGTACGCCAAAGGTGAACAAAAATGCGGGTCGTGACCACTGGGGGCGCTGCAACACCATATGGCTGGCAGGGGCGGGAGTACCCGGCGGCCAAATGTACGGTAAGTCTGACAAAATCGCTTCCGAACCCATCGAGGACGCCGTCTCACCCTCTGACGTCACTGCCACCATCTACCACCTACTCGGGCTAGACCCACACTCCCACTTTCACGATTCCCTCGGTCGCCCCTTCCCTCTTTCCGAAGGCCAAGTATTGGACAAGTTTTTAGGTGCCTAGCCTAGGTTTTATTTTTTTTCATCCTCCGATTCATATACAGAGGGTAGACCAGTTAATGTTTCTGTTTTTTTACTCGTTGACTGGTGTTCTCTTATTTAGCGAGAGCTTTTTTTATCCTATCTATTTCCTGTCCGTACTTTGGGTTTGGTTTTCCTCTCATGTAGAAGTATGGATCGTTGTACAAATCCTCGTATTTCTCTAATTCTTTCAGTAAAAGTTTTTTCTTTTGTACATCAGCAGGGTTTTCAGGTTCGTCTGCCTTCGGTTGTTCATCTCCGTCACTTTTCAATAATAATTGTAATTTCTCTTGTGCGGATTCCTTGGTAATCTCATCAATCCATTCATTTGACCATCGATTCCATTTCTCAAAATCAAGTAATTCAGGTGAGCTGGGAAAATTGCGGCACGAGTAGCCAAACATTTCCAAGGCTTGTTCAGTTGAAGTTGCCATAAAATACTTCTCAACTGGAATAACATCATCACCTAGGAGATAACGTATCCGATACTGAGTTTGCTCGGGTTCCAATGCCCCCTTTTTTTTCATCAATTGGTAATAGAGATAATTAAAAGCCTGCTAATCTGATGATAAAACTTTCGAAAGAACGAGTAAATAATACAAAGAAATAGTCGCATTAAGGTTATTTCAGCATATTATAGTGAAAACCGATGGAACCTATTATCTTCCTGCTTTGCAATCTTTGAAAAAAATGATTTAAACTATTATTATGCAACAACACATATGACGAGCGATCTTATTTCCAGAACTTCATTTATTGCGAAATTTTGTGTTGGTATCAGTTGATCATCAACTGCTTTGAGAGTTTTTAGGGATCTGAATTGAGCGAAAGAAGCGATATTCGCTAGTGTTTCAATGTACAATCTCGTTTAAGTAAGATGAAAGAGGTTATAATTCGGCACCAACAAGATGATGAAATAGGGGAAGTGAATTCCTAAAGTTCCACTCAACAAGAAAGCTAAAGAATTTAATCTTCTTTTCGGGTTTTCCAAGTCAAACCTGTTGTTGATTGTACATCACCATTTGGTATCATGAAACTAGCAATGATGCCTGCCAAAAAGCAGGAAGCTACTCCAGCGAAGGCATAAAACCAAGAATGCACCGGATGCCAAGTTTTTAAAGAAAAGACGATGACAGCGGAGACAGCAAGGCCGATCAGAGTTCCTCTTGCGTGGGCTTTTTCAGCGAAGATGGCCAAAAGGAATAGTCCGCCCAGACCTCCGCCGAATAGACCGAGGAAGCCGACGAACTGATCCCACAGAGACTTGATTTCAGTACCCGCCAAAAAGAGGGCGAGAGCTGTGCCCGCTACACCCACCGCGACCGTTGCGACACGAGCTACACGGAGCTTTTCGGTGGCAGTGGAGCTGGGCCGAAAACGGGCATGAAAGTCGGTCGTAACGGCGGCGGCTACGCTGTTCATGCTGCTGTCGAGACTAGACATTGCTGCGGCGAAGACGCCCGCGATCACAAGTCCTGCGATTCCTTCAGGCAACTGCGCGAAGACATAAAAGGGCAATATGGCATCGGCGGTGGAGAGATGGGGGTCGAGGGTTTCAGGGTGGTTGGAGAAGAAGACATATAGGGCAGCTCCGACGAGAAAGAAAAGAAGGGTTGCGGGGACGGTGAGAAAGGCATTTGTCCAGATACTACGGGCAGAGGCCTTTGCGTCCTTGGTCGTAAGGTAGCGCTGGACTACGGTTTGGTCGCTTCCGTAACTAATTAAACTGGCGGCAAGACCCCCGAGCAGAAGGGTCCATAAAGTGGGTTCTGAAAAATTCCAACGGAGGTCTATGTAGTTAAGCTTTTCGGCGGCTTGCGCTTGACTAATAAGACTCCGGAAACCACCCACTTCTCCCGCAATCGAAACAACTACATAGATCGCTCCTCCGAGCAGAACAAGCACTTGCAGGACATCTGTCCAAATAACGGCTTCAATGCCGCCGAGGGTTACGTATATGATGCAAAGAACCCCCATTACCAGGATGCAAGTGGTGACATCCACTCCCGTAACGACCGATAAGGCAAGAGATGGCAAAAGCAGAACGATTCCTATTCTTGCCAATTGTAGGAAAATGAAAAAGCCACTTGCGACTAACCTGACAGAAGCGTCGAACCTCTTTTCAAGATATTCGTACGCGGTAGTTACGTCTAGTTTTCGATAAAAAGGTAGAAAGCAGAATACGATCAGAGGAGCTACGAGAAGTATGGGGAGATTGCCGAAGAGATAGGTCCAGTCTGTTGCATAGGCTTTGGCGGGGAGCGCCATGAAGGTGATGGCGCTCAATTGAGTTCCGAAGATACTTAAGCCTGCTGCCCACCAAGGGATACGACCACCTGCCTTAAAGAAGTCTTCCGGAGTCTTTTCTTTTCCCGCCAAGCGTATGCCGATACAGACAAGAACAGCTAAATAGACCGCTACCGCCGCATAGTCCAAAGAACCGAATCCTTCACTCCTTTCGGGTTCTCCCAAGAGAACTTTTGCCGTTCGGACTCCCGGAGAGGTTTCTCCAGTAGGTATGACGATGCTACCGTTCCATGCCACTGCTTGGGTAGTTACAGGGAATGGGATTTCTTCTTCGCCGACTTTGGTCCAACTGTCCGTTACTACGTGGTAAGCAAGAATGTCCTTAGAAAAGCCGGTGTGTTGTTCGTGAAAACGTAGGTGTTGGGACTTCAACTCCGAAAGTTCGGTGGAGTTCGTTTCGTTGCTGTCTTCTGCACTTCTATCAAGTTCGGCTATGCGGGCATTCAACTTTTCGATCTCTAGGAATCGTTCTCCATCGGCTCCTCCGAACACCAAAATATGGGCAACGCCAACGGGAGCGCAGGTGCCCGCCATTATACAAAGGGGTTGATCATTACCAGCCGAGACATTGGCGAGTGGCGACCAGGTCATCTTCGAGGGATCGAACTTGTGAGCGTCCACGAGCATCTCGGTTGCTTTTCCCAAATGTGGATTGCGACCGCTAAAGAGATAGAGGCAATCGTTCTCTCCGTTACTTTGAGACGCGGCTAAGGGTAGAACTCGAGGTGGTCCAGACCAAGGGGGCAATTCCTGCCATGCCAATTCTGCGTCCGTTTTGGAAAGGTCTAGCGACCAGAAGTTGTTGGTGGCATCACCTCCCATTTTTTCCAGTCCACCCATTAAATAAACGACATCGTCTACCATTGCTCCTGCCATAAAGGCTAACGGGCGAGGTAAGTTCGGGAGACGTTGCAGTTTCAGTTCTCGTTCATCGGGTAACCATTGAAGGCGAAAGACATCGTCGTGGCACCGTTCGGCATCACAACCCCCGATGCACAGGAGTCCCTTTTCAGTCGAGATAGCTACACCGTAGGCGGAGGATTTGAGGAGTTCCAATCTCGGCGAGGTAAACCAGTTGGGTTTGGGTTTGCCGTCCGCTTCTTTCTCAAGCACGTAAACATCGTTCCACCAAACCTTATTGCCTCCTCTCCACGGAGGTAAATCCGGAAAATTTGCTCCGCCTGCCACCAGCAAGGCGTCGCCGTGAACTCCTACGAATGGTCCGGCCAATCCCGCTTGCTTGACTTCTCCTGAAGCAGGGGGCAGGTCAGGCAGGTTGATGCCCGACCAGTTGAAGGGCTGGGTTAACTCTTTTTCAGCAGCAAGCCAAGATTCCGAGAAAACGAAGAGCAGCAACAAGCATGGCAGGATCTTCCGTATCAATTGGATCAAGCCTAGAAGCGATCTCTTGGATCGACAAAAATTAGTTCTGTCGGGATCAGTTCTCAATTTAATTTCAAGGGAGGTGCCGAAGTGCTGCTTCGCTTTCTCAAGGTTAGCGCCTTGCGCGTAGCCTCAAAATCGAAAGTGAGTTGCTATCCATTGTAGTTTTCATTCTTGAGGTTCAGGTAATGTGAGCACCTCTGGTTTCGACGTACATGGCATAAATGGATTGGCTTGCGGTCATGAAAAGACGATTACGCTTAGGACCACCAAAGCAAAGGTTGGAGCAAATTTCAGGTAGCAGAATTTGACCAATGCGCTTGCCTTCGGAAGGTTCGAACACATGGACACCATCATAACCTGCACCCACCCAACCTGCGCTTGACCATACATTACCGTCCACGTCGCAACGAATTCCGTCGGCCATGCCGGCATAGGTCTCTTCGCCAATCTTCAAATCCATGGAGGCAAATCTACTTCCTTTCTTGAGAGTCTCTTCTTCCACGACGTCCCATGCCTTGATCTGCTTGTCCGCCTCGGGATAATGGGAGGCTCCGGTATCGGCGACATAGAGCTTTTTGTAGTCAGGTGAAAAACAGAGACCGTTGGGTTTGAAGATTTCGTCAGTGACTTTGTTTATTTTCCCTGTCTTGGAGTCAATACGGTAGACCGCTTCTTTTTGGTGAGGTTGGACGCTTCCCGTGTCGGACTTGTTGCCCTCGTAGTTCATCAACGAACCGTAACCGGGGTCAGTGAACCAGACGTCACCGTTCGGATGGACGACTGCATCGTTCGGGGCATTAAACTGCTTCCCATCGAATTTGTCGGCAAGAACGGATCTATTGCCATTGTGCTCGTAGCGGACGACACGTCGATTCCCGTGTTCACAGGAGATTTGCCTGCCCTGCCAATCAAAGGTGTTTCCGTTGCTGTTGCCGCTCGGGTGGCGAAAGGTGCTGACATGACCGTCTTCATTGAGCCATCGAAGTTGCACGTCGTTAGGAATATCGCTCCAGATGAGGTATTTGCCGACGGCGTTCCATGCCGGTCCTTCAGCCCACAGCATATCGGGATGAGTATAGAGGCGCTGTATGGGAGTGTTTCCCAGTTTGTATTTTTTGAAGCGCTCGTCGTGGACTATGATATCGGGGTCGGGGTATCTCGTAGGAATGGTGCCCGTCCAGTCTCTGGCTATGCAAACTGCTGTTCCCAAGCTGGAAGCCGCAGCTGTTAGAAAAGACCTGCGTCCCCAAGCGTGAGCCATGTCGGAGGATAAGTTTTCTTTCATAAGAGGAAGTTTGTGTGATTTATAATGATCTAGAATCGGTGTTTTAATATCTCGCGCCCTTTTCCAACTTGGGGCAAGCGAGTTTTTTGCATAGCGAAGATTTGACTTTGTGTGGAAAAAAGCTTTGATAGGACGTTTTCAATAAACCCTACGATCCATGAAACCGACATATAATCCGTCTAAAGTGCGACGAGCCCGTAAATGTGGGTTTCGCAAACGCAACAGTACGAGCGCGGGCCGAAATATCCTAAGGAATCGTCGGCGTAAAGGACGCAAGCGTTTAACTGCTTCTGTGGCGCGTCGCTTCCGTTAGAAGTTGCTATCCTAAGGCAAAAGTCAGTCAAAATTTGCGGTTTTGGCTTCAAGTCTAAAAGTCGCATAAGCAAGCGTGAAGAATTCCAATCCGTAAAACATCAAGGAAAGCGTGTACGCACCAATCACTTTTTGGCACAAATCCTTATTGTCGACGAAAGGTCCACTGTTGAAAGAAGGATAGGTATAATCGTAACGAGGCGACTAGGGAACGCTGTCAAACGGAACCGAGCCAAAAGAGTTTTTAGGGAGTTGTTTAGAAATCATAAAGAAATCCTGCCCGAAAGATGCGATATAGTGATTATTCCGCACTCTACTTTTTATTTGCAACCCTATTCAAAGTTGGAGTTGGACTTTCTACAAACATGCAAACGCTTTAAAACAGACAAATGAAAAACTACCTCATTGGCTTCAGCTTATTGCTATTCGCTTTTTTCCTTTTTTGGGAACAGGCAAAAGTACAGCATAAAAACGCTGGAGAAGATCAGTTGCGTGATAAGATTTTAAGCCAGGCGCAGGGCGATGATAATTATACAGCGCCCAATATAGTTGATGGTGCGGAAAGGGGAATGCAATCGGACGACAACTCAACACCTCTTTCTGTAAAGATTCCTCAGGAAGTTAAAACATTTGAGGGACTTGTCAGAGACAGTTCTTCCTTTGAATTCACCACTTTTGGGGGAGCCATCAGTGCGGTACATCTCGAAGAAGCAGCACGCCTTAAAAAAAGTTATAACATGAAGTTCTCAACGAATGATGATGGCAAAGGCGTTAACGATAATGCATTTAGCATGTCGTTCGAAGACCATAACGGCGACCTTCTGAACAAACCATTACCAGGCCACGATATTAGAGCTTACGAAATTGCCGGTGGAGATTTGAATTCCAAGGTGACCTTCGTGAATCGCTCGGGCAACGTTGAGGTTCATCGTGAATATTTCCGGGAAGCAAACGAAACCTATGTGATCAGGCACAAAACAACCGTGATTAATAGAGGAGACTCAAACCTAAAGCTCGATAGGATTAGGTTCGGCATAGGCTCGGCATTCCCAATATCCCGAAAATTTAATTTCATCGACCAAGCCGCATCTTACATGCATGTCGGATACTACAATTCGGGAAGCCCTCAAGAGGCGAGTTGGGGGTGCGCTAAATGCAGTGGTCGCATTGATGGGGAAACTGAAGAATTTTTTCAGGTAAACGAAATGGGAGACTACGACCGACTTCACGAAGGGAAAAAATTATCAGAAGCCAAATGGGCTTCAGTCAACAATCAGTTTTTCGTTAGCATTCTCCGCCCTAAGGATGAAAAGGATGCCGTGGTTCGAGGAATGCCAATTGAACGTTACACTGACGGCAACGCCAGCAATAGTGAACAAGGAGTAACAGGATTCATCTCAATTCCATTCGGAGAAATTCTTGCCGGAGGAAGCAGAAGCGTCGAATGCTTCTACTATGCAGGGCCAAAAGATTATATGATACTATCCTCTTTGGGAATGGATCAGGACAAGGTTATGCAATTTAACCCATTCGAGTGGGTTTCTGGGCCAATGAATTGGCTTTTAAATAAGTTGCAAGACGTTCTAGGCAACTTCGGCTTGGCGATTATTGTCCTCACAATCCTCCTTAAATTGGTGCTGTGGCCTCTTACGGCAAAAGCCACACGCTCCCAAAAAAGAATGCAAGCATTGCAGGAGCCGATGGCGAAACTCCGTGAAAAATACAAAAGTGATTCACAGAAAATGAATCAGGAAATGATGAAGTTTTACAAGGAACAAGGGGTCAACCCATTTGCGGGTTGCTGGCCAATACTAGTTCAGATGCCTATTTTTCTGGGAATGTTTTATATGCTTCGTTCAGCTGCTGAACTGTACGGGCAAAGTTTTCTTTGGGTAAGTGACCTTTCCGAGCAAGACAATGTCGCAGACATCGCTGGATTTTCGATTAATGCTCTGCCCTTTGTAATGTTGGCCACACAGTGGTTTCAGATGAAACTTACACCCATGCAACTTGGTCCTGATGCCAGTGATTCTCAACGTATCAATGCGAAGATGATGCGAATGATGCCGTTCATGTTCCTCGTGTTTTTGTATTTCTTTTCTTCTGCACTGGTTCTGTATTGGACAGTGCAGAATTCGATGAGCATCTTCCAGACACTCATTACGAAGAAGGGAAAATCTCCAAAGGAAATTGAAGCAGAAAGGAGCATTCTAAAGAAAGATGAAGCTAAGACCGGTCAGAAAAAACCTGATGCAGATTTTATCGAGCAAGAGGAAAGACAACATCGACAGGTTCTCGGTTTAAAGTTGCGCGGCAAGCTAAACAAAAAACAAATCGATGAAATTTATCGGGGACGTATGGAAAAGTATCATCCCGACAAATTGCGAAACCTGGGAGCCAAGCGGCAGGATGAAGCTATGCAGAAAAAAGAAAGATTAGAGGCTGCCTATGAATTTCTCTTGAAGAAACTTGCCAACAAATCTTAAGTAAATAGATCGCTTTATCGAAAAGCCAAGAGGCTAAAATCAAATAAGGAAAAAGTAATGTCCGGGCACAGTAAATGGGCTACAACCAAAAGGCACAAGGCTGCGGTAGACGCCAAACGTGGTAAGATTTTTAGCGTTATTAGCAAAGAGCTTATGCTAACTGCACGGGATGGTGGAGGGGACGCGGAGTTCAACCCACGCCTGCGTACTTTAATTTTAAAGGCCAAGCAGTCCAACATGCCCGCAGAAAATGTGGAGCGAGCGATTAAGAAGGGTACGGGTGAACTGGAGGGTACAATAATCGAAGAATTGCTTTACGAAGGCTACGCTCCTGGAGGAGTTGGATTAATAATAGAAGTCACGACAGACAATAAAAACAGGTCCGCATCAGAAGTCAGGAGTACGCTAGGAAAGGGTGGGGGGAATCTCGCAGGCACTGGTGCTCTCTCATACAACTTTAAGCGAAAAGGCCAATTCCTAATTGCCAAAGAAAAAGTCGACGAAGATACGCTTACGGAACTAGCTCTTGAAAACGATGCAGATGATGTTGTTGTAGAAAAAGAGCATTTCGAAGTTCTTTCCGAAGTGAGTGAATTCGATAAATTTACACAAGCACTGAATGCCGCAGAAATTGAGGCAGATTCTGCAGAACTTGTCTATCTGCCGGAAAACCTTGTCGCCGTCTCGGACGAAAACATAGCTCGTCAAGTTTTGCGTCTAATAGACAACCTCGACGAACTGGAAGACGTTAAGGCCGTTCACAGCAATTATGACATAGATGAAACTTTGCTTGAAGCCTACGCTACACAAGGATAAGAGAACTCATTATCTTGTGCTTAGATGCAGGTAAGCGTAGGCATCTAAAACAAAGGAGTTTCCTATAACGTGATCGGAAGTAAAAAAGATCCCGATTACCTAAATGGAGTTGGCGAAGTTGGTCTTGTAAAACCAAAGGAATTCGTTGACGACACACCTTTTCAGTTTGAGAGAGGAGGGGAAATCACATCCATAAATCTACGATATGAAACATACGGACAGCTTGCTGCGGACAAGGAAAATGCGATTCTTATATGCCATGCTCTAACGGGCGACCATCATTGTGCTGGGGTCCATTCGCCAGAGGATGCGAAACCAGGTTGGTGGAACCAAGTGATAGGTCCCGGCAAGGCTATCGATACAAAACGATTCTTTGTAATTTGCTCTAATTGCCTTGGTGCATGCCAAGGCTCCACTGGTCCAACTTCGGTCAATGAAGCTACGGGGAAAACATACGGCATTTCATTCCCAGAGTTAACCATAGGCGATATGGTTTTCGCCCAAAAACGTCTAGTTAAACATCTCGGCATCGAAAAGCTATATGCCGTCGTAGGAGGCAGTATGGGTGGAATGCAGGCATTGCAGTGGGCAGTATCATGCCCCGAGTTAGTAGCACGAACCGTAGTGATCGCAGCGACAACGCGACATAACGCCCAAACAATCGCCTTTAACGATGTTGGTCGAGCCGCAATTCAAGGCGACCCGGAATGGAATGGTGGAGACTATCCGTCAGGCGGGGGTCCGGAAGTCGGACTCGCGATCGCCAGAATGATGGCTCACATCACTTATCTTTCGGGCAAAGGCATGGAGCAAAAGTTCGGTAGATCTCGCCGCGAGCAAATAGACGGTGACATAACGAAGTCAATAGAGGCTCATTTTGGAGTTGAGTTCGAGGTTGAAAGCTACCTACGCCACCAAGGGAAAACCTTCGTAAGCCGCTTTGACGCAAACACCTACCTCCATCTCACCAAGGCTCTCGATCGATTCGATCTTCATGCGGAGAAAGGAGGGCTCGAACAATCCCTCAGTCGAATAAATGCACGCACTCTTGCTGTTGGTTTCACATCGGACTGGCTGTACACTCCCAAGCAAAATCGTGAAATTGTGGAAACTCTTCAATGTCTGGGGAAGGATGCTTCCTATGCTGAAATCGATCACGACTTCGGTCACGACTCCTTCTTACTCAAATCCGAACGGTTCCATCGCCTTATACAAGTTTTTCTAGAAGGAGCGGACCAAAGAGAACTAGACCGCCAAGGTTCTAGGCCTGATTCGATCACTCGCAGCGAAGCAAAAAAAGAAGCTGATTTTCGAGTAATCGATGAATGGGTCGGGCAAGGCGAAAGCGTTCTTGACCTAGGGTGCGGTCGCGGAATTCTCCTAGAACACTTGGCCAAGGCCAAACAGGTCCGAGGTTTAGGGGTGGACATTGATATTGAGAAAGTTATTGGCTGTGTCTCACGTGCTGCTCCGGTCTATCAAGGCGATGTTCGCAAAACTCTTGCCGGCTTTCCTGATGATTCTTTCGACTGGATAGTTTTTTCTCGAACAATGGAAGAATTAAACAACCCATGTGAAGTTATTGAAAAAGCTCTACAGGTCGCCAAGCGAGTGGTGGTAAGTTTTGTTAATCACGGTTATTGGCGTAATCGCCTCCACTATTTCTTAAACGGGAGTCGGATCATAAACGACGTATATGACAAGGCTTGGCACGAACGGGCCCCCATTAACCCTATAGCAATCCGTGATTTCGAAAACTTCTGTCGAGAACGCAACCTAGTTCTTCGAAGGAGAGTGTGCCTAGGCGGAGACTGGAAAACCCATTGCAGAGTCCTCCCAAACCTACTTGCCGGAGTGGCAATATATGAGGTAGGAAGGGATTAGGGTATGCGATAGGGAAGAAAAGTGTATCTCCCCTTAAACCAAACATAGAAGCGGTTTAGGCCTCGCCGCAGGTAAGCTCGGGCATCCTTTTCGTCACGAGGAGCCTGTCCATTAATCTCCACAATTACAACCCCCTTGCGAATCGTTTGCTCCTCACCCGAAGATTCGGTGACCACCAAACCGGCAACCGTATTGGGAATATCGAATCGGCGACGAAGATCAGGGTCAAGTGGAGCAAGTGTAACCCCGGGGATGATCAAACCACCTATGCCAAGGCGCAATGTATCATCAAGGCTGCCTAGGGTAACTCTTAAATTTTTACGGTTAGAATCACGAATAATAACCAAGGGGACGCTTGCACCGGGAGGGGTTTGAGAAATGGCGAGACGAAGTTCCGCTACGGTGGCAATTTCCTTACCCGCAGCCTCGACTATAATGTCATTACTCTGAATCCCGGCTCGATCCGCTGGAGATCCTCTCACGACTCCCGTGATGAGGGCACCCTCGTCGGTGGGCAAATCCTCATGCTGGACCCCAAGGAAACCGCGCTGAACTCCACCTTTCTCAATCAGACCGGTCATAACACTGCGGGCGAGGTTTACCGGAATGGCAAAGCCAATTCCTATACTTCCTCCTGTCCGAGAGTAAATGGCCGTGTTGATACCAACGAGACGCCCTTTGGCATCGATTAGGGCACCACCAGAATTACCTTGATTGATTGCTGCATCAGTCTGGATAAAATTTTCATAGGCACCCGGATCCTTTAGAATGCCGAGATCAGTACGACCCGTAGCCGAAACAATGCCCATGGTAACAGTGAGACCAACTCCAAGAGGGTTGCCAGCGGCAAAGACAATGTCGCCCACCCTTAACTTGGCGCTGTCTGCGAGGGTGATGGACGGAAGAGCTTCGGGAGCGTTAATCTTGAGAACAGCTATATCGGTGGCTTTGTCAAAGCCTACGATTTCGGCAGGAAATTCGCGCTTGTCAGACAGTTTAACGGAGACTTCGTCCACTGGTTTTCCCGTGCGTTGGTCGGTAATAACATGGGCGTTGGTGATTGCATAACCCTCGGGGGCAATTATCACACCGGACCCCATGCCGGCGGGCACCTTTTGTTCTTCCACTCGAGAACGGTCCGCACCTCTAGAAAGCCCATAATAGCGTCTAAGAAAATCCTCTAGGGGATTGGATGCGTTTGGAAAACTACGTCGGACTACTTGGGCTGTATAAACCCCGACAACAGCAGGTGTCGCTTTACTCAATACATCAGCATAACCTGTTACTCTTGGAGGATCAGTCAGAGGTAAAGATGTTTCGTCCAACCTCAAAGTAAAACGATCTGCATGACCAAAAAG
>PCBO01000059.1 GCA_002730975.1 Opitutia bacterium | reverse complement strand
TCGGCATTGGCGTCGTTGGCACCACCTGCGTAGCGGCGCAGCCGAATAACGGCAGTTTCGTTACCCTCGTTGGTTGTGGCCGGAAGTACGGCGACTGCTTCACGCGCTAGAAAATCTATATTACGGTCTGCTCGCCATATAGCGTAAGTCCCAAAGGCGATAATTCCCGCCCAACCGATTGCACCTATCATTTTAGTGAATCCGGAAATATAAGATCTAGTTAGAATCAAGCCCAAGTAGATGCCCAGCCAGAAAGCTATTGTAGTGACCCACACCCAAATGCTTATTGATTCGGGAGCGAAATAAAAATCGTCGGCGGAAGGGCTGGCGGGAGGTAGTCCCGCCGCTTTCCGGGCGAAGGCTAAATTGGAACTTATTTCCGGATTTCCCGGATCCAGCAATAGGGCTTGTCGATAGTGGAGTACAGCCTTGCCCGATGAACCCGTCTTATAGTGGAGATTGGCCAGGTTGCCGTGGAGATTGGCCGAATGGGAAATGGCGGCGGCTTTTTCATAAGAAGCAATGGCGGCGTCCAAGTCACCTGACGCCTCAGCTCTAACGCCGTCGTAGAATGGTCGGTTTGCCTCGTTCGCATCAACTCCGCTACAAAATGCTGCTGAGGCGAGGTATACAACGATTCTCAATAGCTTCATGCCAAGGAACGAATGTTTTTGAGGAGGCGCTTGATGCGTACCTGCCAATCCAGAAGGGGCAGGTTCGAGCTGGCGTCTCCGGCAAACTCGTGAGCGTCTGCAGTTTCGAGAATTTCATTGATCTCAGAGATAAGCTCCTCTGAGGCTTTTCTTTGAAGTAAGATCGCAACCACCTCATCTCTTCCCAGAGTCTCGGGCTTTTCTTGACCTGCCATGGCACCTACCTTTTCTCTTATTGCTCCACGAGTAGCTCGGAAAAAGCCTAGGGTGTCGTTAAATCGAGCGGCTCTCTTCATTTCGTTTCGCAGTTTTGCGAATCGTTTGGCAGAGCTATCCCTCGATGAGCTTCTTTTGCGGATCCTCCATCCCAGAATCCCGCAGAAGCAAAAGAGCGGAGCGATTTGCGCATACCAGAAAGCGGTGGAACGGAAGACTGGTTCCGGAGTGAGGGACTTTCGCCATTCGCTTGGTTCGCTTTCAGTCTGAAAGAGATTGCGGGCCGGTTCTATTTCTTCTTGTTTCTCAGAAAAGGCGAATTCAGGTGGGGATGGGTCCACCCATGTTTCGCCAGCTTCGACACGAAGGATATGCGAATTTCCCGATGCATCGACATACCGCTCCAAGGTCGGGTCGAAATAGGCAAAGGGAACGGCGGGAATTTCTATTTGTCCAGGTCGCAATGGAGTTACTACGTAGTCGAAGCGTTGGGTGCCTTCGTATCGAAGGTTTTCATCTCCCTCGAACGAGAATGCCGGTGGTCCTACCTTGATCTTCTCACTGGAATCGATTTCGGGAGCGGGCATCACCCCAAAATTGCCTTTGCCCGTGACCGTGAAAGTAATGCGCACGGGGTCGCCAACGGTCACTCGTTCTGAGTCCGTAGTCGAATTTGTGGAAATAGTGCCAATGGCACCGCGGAACGAATTTAGTCGACCTTCCATCGGGAGAGATTTCACCTCAAGTTTGAGCTTTTCGGAGGTAACCGACATCGCTTCTTCTCGACCAAATCCAAAAAAGGGATCACGGAAAAATGGATCCTGTAAAAACGGATTGCCCGAAGGAGAATTTCGATTGTTTTGAACGCGAACGCGAACGGTCATTTTATAGAATAATTCGTGTATGCCTTCCATTGCTGCAGTAAGAGCGACGGGCCATGAATAAACGGTATAGTTTTTACCGTTGCGGGAGGCGCGTTTCTCCAAGGGGCGGTTGATTTTGCTTTGGGAAAAAGCGTCCCCGTTTTTTTGAGGAAGTTGCACTAGACGAGTTATGGGCAATCGCTCCCAAATATAAAGGTCGATTGAACCAAGTGTGGTTTCACCCTCAAAGAGGTATTTTCGGCTAAGGTTTACCTCTAGGAACAGAGCTTGGCGGAGATCGGACTCTTGTTTTTGTCGAGCTTGACTTCGAAGCACATCTTCTTGGTTCGGGGGAAGGACTCGAAGGGTAGTCGCCGGAACCTGGTGGGGAGTGCCTTGTACCGATAGGTTCCATGGAGGGATTGTGAAGTTTCCCTGTCGTTCCGGTTTGACGGCAAAGGAGAGTTCGAGGCGAACCGAAGGCACTCCGTTGATAAAGCTTGCTGCTCGAAAAACGCGCGGATTCCCCGAAATGCCAAGCCCTGCGATTGCAGGAAGACTCCCAGAGGGGGATTGCTGTGAACCGTGAATGGTTACCTTGTAGGTGGTCTGTCGGCTTAAGGTTATGGCGGAAGGCGAAAAGTTCGCCTCGATGCGAATGCTTTGCTGTTGTCCTATTGCCGAAAAGCCCGCGAGCAGTAAAGACAACAGACAATAAAGAGCGTAAGTGATTCTTGTCACGATATTCTAATAATCCCTTCCTCGACGTGGAGCTTCAACCACTTTCCCCTCGATGTCCAGTGGTTCGGAATTGGCCTCGATTTCCTGAAGTAGGCGTTCATAGAGAGCGTTCACTTCTTTGGGGACTTCCGGCGGTGGTGATGCAGCGGTCTCTTCATCGCCGTCCTTTTGCTCTTGCGGGTTTGGGTCGGAATCCGAGTCTTTCGGGTCCGCTTCGGAATTCTGATTGTCTTGTTGTGACTCTCCTTGTCCTTCTGGAGTGGAAACACCGAAGTTGAGATGTTTGGCAGCCGTTTCAAAATCAACGGATGCCAAGTGAGCTTTTTCATCGTTTAGAGGAAAGGTGACGTTTGCATCCTCGCTCTCGATTTGAATGCATAGGACGTGTTGACCAGGTGGAACGATTTGAGAGAACTCACCCGATTCCGATGGTTTGAAAGAAGTTTCGTTTTCATCGAGGGCGAGATTCCCGTCTAGGTCGAGAAAGAGATTGGCTTTGGCAAATCCTGTTTCATTGTCGTCTCGAATACCGTCTCGGTTGGCGTCATTCCATACAAAACCCTGCAACATAGGAGCGGCTCGATAGGGGAAATGGACTTGGCGGTTGCCTGCTTTGCTCAGTACCACGAACTGTGTCTTTACATTGTTAGGATTGAAAGGAGGTGGTGGTGGTTCGAGTAAGGGAAGAAGGGTAACGCCCTTTGTTCCATTACTTTCAGCTGGGACGCATCCAAGTTGAAAGGAAGTGGGGTAAGTAGCGGAAATCCATTCGATGGCGTATCGACCTTTCTCGTCGGTTTCGACAAAAGGCTCCGATGAAGCGTTATGTTCTCCGTCGTTGTTTTGATCCCAATAGATTTTGCCTGGCAATGGTGGTTCTTTCTCTTGTGGTCGTCCGTCTCCATCGATGTCCCTCCATGAAATACCTGAAATAAGAGAGAGCAACGACTTGATTCGGCTTTCGATTTGTTTGGCCAGTTCGTCCCTGTTCACATTGGCCTTTACGTTGTCGTCAATAGACATGGCCGCTTCGTAGTGCTGCAAGGCCTTTTCCCACGCTTCGCGCGCCGATTTTACGTCTGTCCGATCCAGAGCTTGATTGGCTCGGTTGTATTGAAGGTTTCCGAGAGCATTTAGAATTGTAGATTGAAGGGAGGGCTCGTCTACGGTTCCGTCCAGAGCTTTTTCGAGGAAAGTCTCGGCTTTTTCAAGGTTGCCCGCATCCAGATGAGCGAGGCCGGCGTTTAAATGAAGGCGTGGGTCAACCTGCTTGTCTTCACTTTTAGTGGCGTTTATCTCCGCCTCGTAATAAGCGGCGGCTTTTTCAAACTCCTTGTTTTTGTGGGCTTCCTCAGCTCTTTTTATATTGTCCCTGCGGAAACAACCAGAGAGGAAGATCAATATCACCAACGCGAGCGAGGGGGCAATTGCCCGAATCCGTCGTCGGTTGCCAAGCAAAAACTCGATGGCAAGCATGAGCATAGCCAATGCAACAAAAGGTTGATAGCGCTCGATTGGAAGTTCCTGTGAGAGAATGGCGTGACGTTTGCGGTGTCCGATTGCTTGAAGTTCATCGAAAACTCTAGCCAAACCTTCGCCGGTGGGTCCCAGTTGGAAGTACTTGCCACCGGTTGATTCTGCGATTGCACGTAGAGATGTGTCGTCGAGTTTCGTGATGACCGCCTTGCCTTCCGGATTCTTAAGGAAATTGCGTGCCTTCTGAGGAATGGGATCAAGAGGGATGCGAGACCCTTCTTTGCTTCCAATTCCGATCGTGTAAATTCGCACACCTGCCTTGGCGCTTTCCTTGGCTTTCTTCAAGCCTTCCCCTTCCAAATCCTCCCCGTCGGAAATAAGTATGAGGAAACGGTCGCTGTCATCCTCGGAAAAAGATCTAGCGGCCTCTTTTATTGGGCGGGAGAGATCGGTACCTTGGCTTTTTATTACGCCGACTTCCATTTCTCGCAGGGTTCTGCGAAAAGCGGAGTGGTCGAGGGTCAGCGGGCATTGAAGAAAAGAGGTTCCTGCAAAAGCTATGAGTCCGAGTCGGTCGCCTTTTACTTTTTCGAGGAGATTTGAAATGCCCAGTTTTACCCTTTCGATTCGATTCGGTCGAACGTCGCGGGCGAGCATGCTTCGTGACACGTCCAAGGCTAGAAGCACATCGATTCCGGTCGGGATCGCTTTCCGTTGGCTTTTGCCCCACTGCGGTTTGGCTAGTGCCAAAAATAGAAGGAGAATAGCAACGGAATATATGACGTTTCTTGCGATGGTTTTTGGTTTGGAGTGAGATTCGGATAGCTTGGAAAGTAGTTTGGTTGCCGTGAACTTTTTCAACCGGCGAATTTTCCGCAGTTCAGACCACCACAGGAAGAATCCGACTGCGGTGGTTGCAAGTAGGCCGGACAAAAGCCATTCCGGGTGGGCAAAGAGATTCATGGAATCCTTAAGAATACAGTTCGCGACAGGACTATTTCAATCAAAAGAAGAAGAATCCCTCCTGCCAAAGGCCAATGAAAGAGCTCCTTGTAGAGAGCGTTCACTTCGTATGCCACTTCAGTTTTTTCCAATTGATCGATCTCTTCGTATATATCACGAAGAGCTGTTTCGTCTCCTGCTTCGAAGAACTTGGCTTTCGTGGTTTCGGCGACTTTACGAAGTACTTCCTTGTCCACAGGATAATTGGCAATAGTCACTTCCGGGTTTCCTGAGGAGTTACGAAGCAAGTCCCCCGTCCGTCTGTCATAGATGTAGGTTCGAGTTCGAGTCGATTGGCCCACAGCAATTGTGTAAATTTTTATTCCGTCTTCCTTTGCTCCTTCGGCGAAAACCAGTGGACTGTGCCTAGGTGGCGGGTCGTCCTTGCCATCAGTCAGGAGAATGACGATACGGCTCTTTGCTTCTAGTTCTCGGACCCGGTTGATGCCTTCGCCCAAAGCTCCGCCGATGTTGGTTCCCGTCTGAAGCGTGAGACCTACTCGCATGCGGTCGAGATTGCGGTGCAGGTGTTCCTTGTCCAAGGTGAGGGGGCTGAGTAGGTAGGGATTTACGGAAAAACCTATCAATCCGATCCTGTCGTGCTTTCGCATGGAGACGAAGTCTTTGATTACTCGCTTTACTACTTCGAGCCGGGTGATGGGTTCGCTCCGACTCTCACTCATGTCCAAGGCAAGCATGGACGCGGAAAGGTCAACTGCCAGAACTATGTCCACGCCACTCTCTTGAATCGTGCGAGTACTTTCATCCAATTGCGGCCGAGCAAGAGTGATCGGAAGGCAGACCAACGCGAAAAATCGAAAGGTCGGTGGAATCCAACGAGCAGGCCAAGCGCTTCTTGGTTCCGCAACACGTAAGAAGACCAACGATGAAAACTTGAGAGTGGAGTTACTTTGCTTCTGTCGAAGCCTTACGATGATTAGGGCTATTATCACTGGGACGAGCCACAACCAGTGAGGCTCCGCCAATCGAAAGCGTTCCCAGTGCTCGAAAGGATTCATGCCTTCACCTCTGGCGGTTGGTCTTTGGTTTTCGTTGCTTCTTCCTCTAGTCGACGGTGAGAGTCTTTGACAAAGTGGACGGCGGAATCGAGCAACAATCGAAGCCCATCCCCGTCAATGCTTTCTCTCGAGTACTTTACCATATCGCTCCGATCTACGAAATCGTGCAAGAGGTCATCGTATCTTTTGCGGAAAAACTTGTGTTCCGCGACTTCTCTAAGGAATTCCTCGCCTGTCAGTTCCATTGCAGGAAGAGCAAAGCAGCGCTCGACATACACGCGAAGCACTTCCGATAGACGGAACACAAAAGGCTTTGCATCCATTCTATGACATTCTGCATCTAGTCCATCCAGTGCCTCGATGGCCTCCTCGTATGGGTCGCGAGCGGGAATCGCCATTTCTGCGGTTTCAGCCTTGCTAAAGCGCCGTCGCAACCAAAAGACGAAAATTATTGTCATGGTGATTCCTACCGCTAAAGCCAGAATCCACCAGTTTTCCGTTAAGATTTCAGAGATGCTTTTGTACAGAGGAATGGGCTCGTCGCGTTCTCTTTTCTTTTCAAGATAGGAATTATCATTTTGTGCGTACCCGATTCCCTTTGATGCTATGCTAAAAAGAGATAAGAGAGCTAATTTTGCAGATGCCGGGATCATCATCCTCTTCTGCGGTTTTCCCTGAGTTTAAAGAATTCTCTTAAACGGTTAACGTAGTCGGTGTTCGTGGATAAACCAAAGCAGTCGATGCCTCGCCGAAGAAGTCGTTTTTCGAAACCCTCTACCCATTCGCGGGATTTTTCGAAGTAACGCTGGCGAAAGGCCTTGTCGGCGGTATTGACCTCAATGAGTTCTCCGGTTTCCAAATCTTCAAGAAGAATGTGCCCGACATCCGGCAATTCGATGTCTCGAGGATCTTCGACCCGGACGCAAACGAGGTCGTGTCGCCTTCGCGTCGTGGAAAGTTCCTTGAAGAGGATATCCTCGGCGGATTCCTCATCGTCCCCGTTTTCGGGTATCATGAAGTCGGAAAGAAAAAACACGATCGATCGTCTTCGCATCACTCTGTTGAGGAAGCGAAGACAGCCTCTAAGGTCGGTTCCTTTTCCCTTGGTTTCGTTGAAGAGGATTTCACGGAGGATACGTAAAGTGTGCTTTTGTCCTTTGGAGGGGGGAAGGTAGTGCTCCACCTCGTCTGTGAAAAGAATTAAACCGACTTTATCATTGTTGCGGTCGGCCGAGAATGCGAGGAGAGCGGCCAGTTCGGCGAGTCGCTCCCGTTTGCTTTGCTCTGCTGAACCGAAGGAACCACTAGCGCTTATGTCTACCGCTAGAACAATCGTGAGCTCTCTCTCCTCTCGATACTGTTTCACGAATGGAGCATTCATCTTCGCAGTTACATTCCAATCGATGGACCGTACTTCATCTCCCGGTTGGTATTCTCTTACCTCTTCGAAATCTATTCCCTGGCCTTTGAATGCGCTATGGTAAGATCCTGCAAGTGCCTCCGAGACCAACCTGTTCGATCGAATCTCGATTTGTCGCACCTTTTGCAGAATTTGGCGCGTGAACTCTTGATCGGGTTCTTCCATCCTATATTGTCATCGATTTGGGAAGGCTTTCTACTTCCTGCTTCCAAGGTTGTGGATTCAGGGGACGGGTACGGTTTCGAATATTTTCCGTATGACGTCGTCGCTGGTTATATTCTCGGCTTCCGCTTCATAACTGACGATGACTCTGTGCCGGAGTACATCAAGTCCGACATCCTTTATGTCTTGAGGGGTCACGAAACTACGACCTTGCATGAATGCGACAGCCTTTGATGCAAGAGCCAAGCTGATAGTGGCTCTGGGGGATGCTCCGAATCGGATAAAGGCTTCCAACTCGGACGCTCCGTAACTTGCTGGTTCTCGCGTCGCAAGTACTACATCCACTAAATACCCTTTGAGCTTTTCGTCGACATAGATTTCATCCACCAATTCACGAGATCTAAAAATAGTTTCTGCTTCGACCACTGGGCTGACCTCGTGCTCAACGTTAACATTTGCGTTGGCTTCTAAGATTTTGAGTTCTTCTTCTCGATTCGGGTAGTTTACCACGAGCTTCAGCATGAACCGATCCATTTGAGCCTCGGGAAGCGAGTAAGTTCCTTCTTGATCGATCGGATTCTCCGTGGCAAGGACCAGAAAAGGTGTTGGCAGAGGATAAGTGACGTCGCCGATAGTCACTTGCCTCTCCTGCATACCTTCGAGAAGGGCACTTTGAACTTTTGCTGGAGCTCGGTTAATTTCATCTGCAAGCAAAAGGTTGGTGAAAATAGGACCTTGCTTTGTTGTGAATTCACCCTTGCTTGGGCTGTAAATCAAGGTGCCCACAACATCTGCGGGGAGCAGGTCGGGAGTGAATTGGATGCGCTTGAAATCAGCCCGTATGCATCGGGAAAGTGTTTTTACTGCCAAGGTTTTGGCCAGACCCGGTACGCCTTCGAGAAGTACGTGGCCATTTGCCAAGAGACCGATGATAAGACGGTCGACCAAATATTTTTGACCTACTATCACGCGCCCGATTTCCCGTCGCAATAGTTCCACCCAAGCCGCTTCGGTTCGCATCTTTTCTTGTTGTTCGGGTGCTGGAGGTATTTTTGGTGATATGGAATCCTGTTGCATAATTAATTTTCTATTTGAATTGAAACTTACAAGCGTAACGAAGCTTTGCTATTGTCCAAGCCAAATGATTTTCTTATTGTTATTGATATTCTAAAGTTTGCTTTTCACTTGCCGAGAGCCTGTGGGTGTTTTTTAGAATCTTTCTTTTAATGATCAACCCCATCAATCTCGTTTGTCATGTTCAAGCTTAGCAAAGAATCAAAGATCACGTTCTACGCTTTAATGATGGTACCATGTCTCTGGATTGCCTTCAACTCGTACGGAGTACTTGATAGTTGGAAGGTTTGGACTTTGGATCAACGCATGACTTGGAATCCCTTTGGCCTATTTCGCGGAGAATTATCGCATAGGGAGGCGTCAAATGCGGATGATCCCGTTAGAGTCGATGAGAATCAAACGCTTCCCCGAGTGCCTCATGTCATGTATGTGAACTTTGATGCCAAGACTCTCGAGATGGAGGGTGTAGGGGAGCGTCCGTGGGATAGGGCGTTTTTCCGCGACGTCGCTAAGGTTTTGCTTGAAAGGGGCAACGCTCGCGTGATTGCCTTTGACTTCTTGTTCTCACCCAAAAGCGCATCTCGGATGGTTCCCGAAGATAACGTCTACCGAAGTGACGGCGCTGTAGGTGAACTTGTGGCTGCATATCCGGATCGCGTTGTCTTGGGAGCAGGGTATACTGGGGTTCAGACTATGCTAATGAAGGTTCCCGATATTAGTGCCAATCCTCCGGTTTTTAAGGAGGGTTTTGATGAAACGACGATCGAAGGTAAATATCCTTACCCTGAGGCTCCGACCTATCCGATGCAGAGTTTCGTTGATGGTGAGCACCTCGGTCGTATCGGTTCTATAACGGTCATTCCGTATCGTACCGTCGACAATGTACCGCGATGGGTGCCTTTGTGGTTCCCAGGCGGTGGCAAGGCACACGCTTACAATGTGCTGGGCGGCAAACGAGATAAACTTGCCCTCGATTTACTTAAGAGTAGCTCCGCTGAAATCATTGAAATTGAGTCTTCCTTGATCAATTTGAAAACAAAAAGGAAAGCGGTTCAACAAGACCTGGCATCTGCCGGCGCTTTATTGGCATCTTTGGGTGAAGGGAAAAAAACACTCGAGCAAAAGATTTCTAAACTACAGGCCGAATTGGCCCTAGTTCTCATGGGTAACGAAACCCCTGACTCCAATAATTCTAACATTTCTTCGGAGGAAGTGGAGCAACTGGAGGAGAAAATTAACGAACTGAACGAGGTCATCGGTAATTTTCAGACGACCTTGAAAGCGAATCCTGCTCTTGCTGCAGTTGTTGGACCGCAATTGAAAGCTCGTAAGGATGAGCGAACTGAATTGATTTCAAAATTGGCGGAATTGAAGCAAGATACCGCCAAATCTTCTCAGCAAGATCAACTTGATCCTGCTGCCTTAAAGAAATTAGAAGCCAAAATTAGCGAACTGGACGAGATTATCGGGAATTTCCAGAAGACATTGGAAGCGAATCCTGCAATTGCTACAGTTGTTGCACCGCAATTGAAAGCTCGTAAGGACGAACGAACTGAATTGATTTCCAAGTTGGCGGAATTGAAGCAAGTTACTGCCAAATCTTCTCAGCAAGATCAACTTGATCCCGCTGCCTTAAAAAAATTAGAAGCCAAAATTAGCGAACTGGACGAGATTATCGGCAATTTCCAGAAGACATTGGAAGCGAATCCTGCAATTGCTGCAGTTGTTGCACCTCAATTGAAAGTTCGTGAGGCAGAGCGTGCCGAGCTTGCCGCCCAGATTTCTGAATCCGTTACTGGAGACAACAACGCCTCCGGTGATCGCACTGGCGAAATTGTTGTCGATGATAAACGTGTGACTCAGATTCGATCAACCATCAAGCAGGCTTCCGAAGAGCTGCGATCTTTGACCTTAAAACTGACTGATGCAGCGAAGGTTTTGGCGGAGAACCGTACGAAACTTGATGCTGTTCAAGGCGACTTTTCTCAAAAGGAGAAGAATCTCTTGTTCCTTCAAGGCGGTTTCGAAACTGAACTTATTGAATCGGATGGACGATTACGGCTAGTGTCCAAGCTGCCGGGAGACGAAGGGAATGGGTCGTTGGTCGAATCATTTCCCAACGAGATGCCTCTTCTCTATGAACGGAATTATTATACTCTCGGACTTGAGGCTCTACTTGCTTACTACGGGTTAGGTCATGATGCCGTTAGGCTTTCTAATGACGACAAGCGTCTTGTTGTCATCGGCCGAGACGGTCAAGAATTAGTGAACGCTCCTTTGAATGAGAAGCAGTTCGTTGAAGTGAACTGGTTTTCCAAGTGGTCGGCTCGAATCCCCGAGGTTGTTGGCCTTCGTGAGGCTCGCAAGTTCTATGGAGATAAGAGATATAGTGAGTACATCGCCCTAACACCCGAAATTATACGGGGTTTTATCTCCCGTATTAAGAATTTTGACGCTCCACTCGAAGATGTGAAACTGCCTCAAGTACTTTCCGAAATAGGTGTGGCGGAGGAGCATGTTACTGTGGCTAGCGAACTCGTGAAGGCTGCTTCCGGTGAGTTACCTCCCGAGGATGCTCCGGGATTCAAGGAGTTATTGGCGCTAACAGTCGCTATTGAGTACTATTTTCTGCCCGTGGGTTTGGATTCTCCCTACAATCCGATGTGTGGGATGAAGGATGTCCTCGATTTCGATCGCTATCTTTCACAACGTACAAGCGACTTGGTTAGCATTGATGGGATGCTCGCCAAAATTCAAGATGTGTTCATCCCACAAATAGAGTCCGTTTTGAAAGAGAATCCCGAGCATCCAGAGGCTTTAGCTAAAATGGAAGAAATCAAGGTTGCTCTGGCAAGCAATGAGGGAGAGCGAGTAAAAGTGTCGAAAGAGCTGGAACTTTTGAATGCATTTTTTGCAAAATTCAACAATGCCATTGTGTTCATTGGTCCAGAGGAAAAAACCTTTCAGGACTTGGCTCCAACGCCTTTCGATTCCGTCGACGTGCCGAAGGTGAGTGTACATGGCAACTTAGTTAAAACCCTTACGAGTGGTCTCTATCTCAAACGATTGCCCGAATGGGTGGATCATTTGGTCACTCTTGGATTCTGTCTGGCGATGGCTTTTATCTCTGTGTATAGTGGACCCAAGGCCAGTCTAGTGCAGGTCGGTGGCTTGTTCCTTCAAGTTGGCTATGTTTTTATGGCTTTTTTTATGTTTTCGGAGACCCATGTTCTTTGGCCGGTAGTTGCCCCGACTTGCGCCGGACTGAGCACGACTTTTGTCGGACTTGGCGTTATGCTGGTTCTCGAGCAGAAAGCCAAAGGTCGGCTCAAGGGCATGTTTGGCAGCTATGTTTCACAGGATCTTGTGGATCAAATGGTCGAGTCGGGAGAGGAACCATCTCTCGGTGGTCAAGAGACCAAGATCACTGCTTTTTTCTCCGACGTGCAGGCTTTCTCCAGCTTTTCAGAATTACTTACTCCCACGGGACTGGTGGATCTCATGAACGAATACCTCACTGCCATGACCAACATATTGCAAGAGGAGCGTGGGACCTTGGACAAGTATATCGGTGACGCTATTGTTGGCATGTACGGGGCTCCCATTCCAATGGATGATCATGCTTACCAATCGGTTAAGACTGCATTGTTGATGCAGTCTAGACAACTTGAGTTGCGAGATAAATGGGCCAATGAGGCAGAGAAGTGGGGTGCTTGCCATGAGCTTGTATCCAAGATGCAGACCAGAATCGGTTGTAATACCGGTACTGCTACCGTGGGAAATATGGGAGCACTCGACCGCTTTAACTACACCATGATGGGAGATATGGTGAATCTGGCGGCTCGTTGTGAAAGTGGTGCCAAGGCCTATGGCGCCTACATCATGATTACTCAGGAAACCAGAGATGCCGCGATGCCGACTAAGGATGACATTGCCTACCGTTATCTTGATAAGATCGTTGTCAAAGGTCGTTCACAGCCCGTTTCTATGTATGAACCGACTGGTTTTAAAAACGAACTTACCCAAGAGACTCAAGATTGTCTCGATTGTTTTCAGCAGGGCATCGACAAGTATTTGTTGCAAGACTGGAAAGGAGCCCTTAAAATGTTTGAGAAGGCAAAAGGCTTTGAGCCAAACAAGCCGGGGGTTACTGCCGGCGTTAAGGACAATCCCTCCATGATTCTTATAGATCGTTGTCAAGTGATGAAGGACAACCCTCCGGGCGATGATTGGGATGGAGTCTACGTAATGACTTCGAAATAGTCATTTCTTCCCTGTCCGGGTTCTTGTCTACTACACATAATATTCGGGAGCATTCCCTTGTTTCCACTTAATATTGCAACCGATACTTGGTTGATGGGGTTCGGCCACCTTCTCTCCCGCGAGCACTGAATCTAGGGCCAACTGCAAGTCTTTTCCCGTAATTGGCTTACCGTTTCCCGGACGAGCATCATCGTATTGACCCCGGTAGGCGAGGCGTTGATTTGAGTCGAATAGAAAGAAGTCTGGGGTGCATGCCGCTTTGTAAGACTTGGCAACTTCTTGAGATTCATCATAAAGGTATGGAAACGCGTAGCCCGCTTCTTTTGCTTCAATCACCATTTTTGCGGGACTGTCATCGGGGTAGTTTTCTACATCGTTGCTGGATATGGCAATGGTTACGACATCTTTTTGTAGAGCGGCATTACCGAAATCAGCAAGGTGGTCTCTTATCAACTTTACGAAAGGGCAATGATTGCAGACGAAGGCTATTACATAGGCCTTTGCATACGGAAAGTCATCAAGCGTCACCTTCGAGCTCTTGTCCGCGTTTGGTAGAGAGAATTTCGGAGCCTTGGTGCCTAATGGGAGCATAGTGGAATATGTCGCGACCATCTTTTTTCTTTTGTGAGTGGTTATCGAAACGAACGAAAGATCCGGTTGGTTCCTAAGTCTTCGGAGTCAAATGAATGAGTTAATTGCTATCGGTTTGCGGCGAGATTCGCGTTTTTTTGTCGAAGTAAGCCTGCAACATCTTTTGTGCCACAGGGGTTGCCGTAAGACCTCCTTGAATATTATCTTGGGGTACAATGCCCTCAACGAGGACGGCTACCGCTACCTCGGGTTTTTCCACTGGTGCGAAGCCGATGAACCAAGCAACATTCAACTTCATGTTGTTGTTTCTCCACTGACCTGTACCAGTCTTCCCTGCGATGTCTATGCCAAGGACTTTAATGCGACGGGCCGTACCGATGGAGGCGGACTTCCGCATCCCCTCCACGAGAGCATCGTAATACTGGGATTGCAGACCAATTGGCATTCCGCCGTGTTCGATGCGGGAAGACGACTCCTGATGCAGGAGGGTGGGGCGTGTTCGGGTTTCTCGGCGGGCTAGAGAGGCCGCAAAGCAAGCCATACTAAGAGGACTTTGACGAAGCCCGCCTTGGCCTATGGAAACATTGAAGGTATCTTCCAATGTCCATTTCACACCGATGCGTTTCATTTTCCATTCGGGATCCGGAACTATGGGGGAATCGGGAATGGAGGGAAGTTCAATAGAGGGTTGCTCGTGCATTCCGAATCTCTTTGCTTCGGCAATAAGCAGTTCGTGCTTAAGGTCTTGCCCTGCCTGATAGAAGAATACGTTGCAACTTTGGGAAATCGCATTCATCAGATTCATTTCTCCGTGTCTACCAGGATGAATATGACACTTCATGCCTTTGTATTTGCCATTGCATTCTCTAATGGTGCTTGGAGTGATCTTTGAAGCCCTTAGCGCTCCGATTGCAGTGATGAGCTTGAAAGGAGATGCCGGAGAATAGCCTGGGTGAATGGCTCTTGGGAGCCATGCTTGTTTTCTTTGAATATCTCGAAACGTTGATTCTGAAATCCTAGGTGATAGATCATTCAGATTATAATCCGGTTTGCTTGCTAAGACCAATATTTCGCCAGTCTTTACTTTGATCATGACCCCTGCTCCCGGAGTGAATGGCGGTGGTGCAATTACATATCGGTCGGGTGAAGTTTTGAGTCTTTCCAAAACGCCACGGGAATAGAGTACTCCCAAAAGGCGTTCTGCATCTTTTTGCGTACCCTCGAAACCGGCAACTGTCGAAGCTTCTTCTGCACCCAGCGGAACAGGAGCGTCCAGAAAGGATTGCAACAGGAGTTCGGCGGACTCATCTTTTTCTCCAGCATCTCTCATTGCTGATCGAGTAAGCCGAAGAATTGCTTTACGCCAATCTTGATCAGGTAGCTTCCTATGCTCGGCTACCTGAGTAATCATTCCTGTTAAGGCGTTTTCGGTTTTCACTTGAAGGTCCGCGTCCAAGCTCAAGCGAAGCGAGTCTCCTTTTCGAGGTTGCTTTTCTTTAACTTGTTCAAATTTCGAGCCCATTGGGTCGACCCTCCATATATCGCCACCATCATGACCGCGCAGCTGATCATCAAAATATTTTTCAATACCTGCCTTTCCTCTTCGGCCTTTTAACTCGAATGTTGCTAGGTCCGCTTCCGGAATCGCATTCACGTCCGATTTATACCCGCTGCCCACATAACCAAGCACATGGGATGCTGCAGAATTATAAGGATAGTAACGTACTGCTTCGGTCACTATTTGGATCGGAGAGTCTACTGGAATTCCTTCAAGAAGAACGGCATATTCACTGGGTGTTAGATTTCCGGCGAGTTCTAGTGGTAAAAGGAGCCTGCGATTCCAATGTAACTTTAGTTGACCCATTGACAATTTCTCTTGTCGCCCGCAGAGATGATTTATTAGTTGAAGGTATTTTTGTACCACGGCGAGGCGAGCTTCCCATTCCAAACTAATCCCACTGATAGTTAACGAGTTCTCCGTGTCGCAAGAGAATCTACCTTGGGATGTTTTCTCAAAGCCTATTTTGCACAGTCCTGCTAAATCTGCCGTGATAGCATTGGTCGATCCTTCTATTGAGATTCTCGACCGAAGGTTTGGATCATATGATGGAATTATCGATAACCACTTTCCAGTCCGACTTTGATTTACAGTCAGGCGCTTTCCTTGCCAATGAATCTTCACTCGGTTTTGGTTCTCCGACTCCCCATTAAGATGAATTTGATGTTGGCTTGTTAAGCCGAAAATTGGATTGTAAACAATCCCCATCGCTTTGTTAAAGGGCAAGGGGCTTTGTTCTTGGAGCAACTGCTTTAACTGACGTGCCTTGCGAACAAGTTTAATTTTCTCCAACTTAATTTCATTACGCAGAATCTCTAGCTTGATTACCGTAGAATAGTGTGCTCGGTTACCGATAAGCAGTCGGCCGTCACGATCAAATACATCCCCTCTGGGTCCTGGGCGAAGAATTCGACGATGGGCCTGTTTGCGTTCAAGTTCTCGATATTCTGACGCTTGGTACAACTGGCGATAGCCCAGCGTTGTCGCGAGGATTAGTAGCAGAATACCACACAGAAGTAAAATAGGACGAAGACGTCTTGCTTCTGGAATGTGCTTCTCGGCAATCATTTAGCAACCGATCGTGAGTGCGATCCAACTCCGTCAAATTGCGGAAGGTGATTTTGGAAAGCAAGAAACCAAGATCCTAGAAGGAACAATAAAAGTTGTGACGCAATGATGTCGATGGAAAGTCGGTGCCATCCTTGAAATGAGGTCTCCGCTGATTGCACAAAGCTAGAGATTGTAAGAGTAGCGATAAGCAAAAGATTTGCTAGCTGTTGATATATGTGTGGTCTGATACCTCGAGTTGCCTCCATCCCTTCCCCTCCTTCACGGGCGATCAAATGGCAAAGCGTCAGACCAAAGGCATGAAGACCAAAGGGGCTTGTGGTCGTTGAGTCGATTAGTAAGCCGGTCAGAAATGCTACCATCGCACCGTTGCGATTGCTCAATCGAGTGGACCCAAAAAGAAAAAAGAGTCCAGGCAAATAAAAGTAAATCCCGTATCGCCCCCAGTAATCATTCAAGGAGAACAAAAAGAAAAGTACTAGACAATTACTCGAAAGGACGAGAAGTGCGAACAGGTTTTGCCTGTTCATCGACTGAGGAAAGACTCGTCTCTTGGCAAGAGAACCGTTACTTCTCGAAGTTTGCCCAAAAGTTCGTCCAATTCAACCCTTCCGCTCTTGAAGAGACCGTCGTCCCCTCCTTCGAGTTTATTTACATACCCTATGGAAATCCCTGCTGGAAAGGTGCCTCCTAGAGAAGAAGTAAGTAGCCTTAAGGGCTTTCCCTCAATTGGTGAAAGGTCATGAGGTGCGTTGCGGACAACGCCAAAAGGTTTGCCGCCCGGGGGAATCCCGCCCCCTTGAAAGGTAACGGGGCGGTCATCTCCTTCAAATTGAGCTGCAACCCTAAATTGCGGGCTGGTGACGAGCCTTACGGTAGCCCATCGGTCTCCTACTTCGCTGAGGCGACCTGCTACTCCGCTTGCGCAAACAACTCCTGCGCCAACGGTGAGGTTTCTTGTAACGCCTTTACGCAAGGTCACATTTTGCCACCACGCGGATAATTCGCGCCGGCTTACTCTTGCTACAACTCCTTTGAATCCTGGTTCCGGAGGCATGGACAGAGTAGTTTCCAACCGAGAGATTTCACTTCTCAAGAGTTTGATTTGCGGAATGTATGGCTTTGCCTCAAGTGCGGCGGATCTTCTAGCATTTTCACGACCTTTTTCAATCAAGGTTTTCTTTGAGTCGGAAAGGTGACCCCAGTATTCGCTTAGGTCTTGCGCTCTGGATGCAAGTTCCCAGACAGGAGCTTGAAATTCTCGAAAACTAGAACGTGTCGCCAATTTCCATCCAGCGGGGATTAACCACCAGACTACCAGAAAGCCGGCCAGTAAGAGGAACGGTTTGGCTCGCTCGGTGGACTTGTCACTAGCCAAGGCTGTGGTTTTACTGGGTGACTAGTCTGTCGACTTGCTCGCGACTGAGGGAACCGAGAAGGTTCAGAAATTTTCCAGTACCATGCGCTACGCAGCAAAGCGGATCATCTGCCTGAAGAACAGTCAAACCCGTTGCATCGCTGATAACTTGATCCAGTCCTCGAATAAGAGCTCCGCCACCTGCCATCACTATCCCTCTGTCTATAAGATCGGCGGAATGTTCAGGTTGGCAACGATCTAAGGCGTTCTTCACAAGTTCCACGATCTGGCTTATGACGTCGCTGAAGGCCTCTTCTCGAATTTCCTGAGAGGTGATGTGGATTGTCTTAGGTAGACCGGCAGTTGAATCTCGTCCCCGTACGTCCATGCTAAGCTCACCGCTTTCTATTGGTGAAGCCGACCCGATTGTAAGTTTTATCTCTTCTGCAGTTCTTTCACCAATGAGCAACCCGTACGCACGTTTCATGTAAGCCAAGATGGCTTCATCCATTTCGTCTCCACCGACCCTTATGCTGCGTTGGTATGAAATCCCTGAAATGGAAATGATGGCCACTTCGGTCGTTCCTCCACCAATGTCTACAATCATATTGGCATATTCTTCGTCGATTGGGAGGTCCGCGCCAATGGCAGCAGCCATAGGTTCTCCAAGAAGTAAAACCTCGCGGGCTCCTGCACGAATAGCCGAGTCTTTAACTGCACGCTTTTCAACTGCGGTGATGCCAGATGGAACGGCGACCACCACTCTAGGAGGAACCAGTTTCCTTTTGTCCACTTTCTCGATGAAGTACCGGAGCATTGCTTCCGATATCTCGAAGTCGGCAATGACACCGTCTTTCATTGGTCTCAACGCCTCGATCGTGCCGGGCGTTCTGCCCAGCATCCGCTTGGCGTCGTTTCCTACCGCACACACTTTTTTACTCGTCTTGTAGCGAGCAACTACACTCGGTTCGCGTAGAACTATGCCACGATCCTTTACGAACACGAGCGTGTTTGCAGTGCCGAGATCGATACCGATATCGTTTGAGAGAAAGCCAAACAGATTGCCGAACATGTGTGTCTAATCGTTATTTGTACTTGTTCGGTTTGTCCCGGTTTCCCCGCACCTGTCAAAGGTAAAGGGAGTACGGGAGTGAGTTTTAACCGATTTTTCTGAAATATTCCTATCAGTTTCAGTGCTTTTTTTCACTAGTTACTGTTTTCGAGAGGAGATCTTTTCCGCAAGGATCACCAAGGTAATTCCTCCTGCGGCAAGGAATAGGGAATAAAATTGACCGCGAGACATTCCAAGAATTAGAGAGGCGTCCGGTTCTCGAAAGAATTCGTCGGCAATTCTAGCCAAGGCGTATATGATGAGATATTCCCCAGCCAACCTTCCCGGCACACGAGAGGAAATATCTGTTTTCCAGAACCGCCATTGAATGTAAGTGAAAGTTAAAATCCCTTCGAGGGCAGCTGCATACAATTGAGATGGGTGCCGAGCGATGCCCTCGATGAAGCCGGGCGCATTTGGAAAGAGTACTCCCCAAGAAACCTCTGTGGGACGTCCCCAAAGCTCTCCATTAATGAAATTGGCAATTCTGCCGAAGCAAATTCCAGGTGGTACGATGCAGACGATAAGGTCTCCAATGGGTAAAGGGGATTGTTTCGATACACGAGCGTACCAGAGTGTCGCTATAAAAACTCCGATGAAGCCCCCATGGCTCGACATACCGCCTTCCCATACTCGAAACAGCATTAAGGGATCTTCAATTAGTTTCGGCCAGTTGTATAACAGGGCATGACCGACTCTACCCCCCAGTAGCACTCCGAGGACTTGGAAAGTCAGTAGGTTTAAAATCTGTTCGGGTTCATATGGGCTACGGTTTTTTTTCCAAAAAAGTCGTAGCAACATCCCCGCGGCGATAAAGCCGCAGAGATACGATATTCCATACCAACGAATACCTCCTGGACCCCAATCGCGAAAACCTTGTGGGAATTCATAGAGAAATGGGCTCAAGTCATGAACCCAGTACTGAGCTTCAGCTGGCATTAAGCTTTTTTATTTGAGGGTTCGGGAAGTGAATCTGTAAGTATTTCTCCTTGTTCGATAACATTACTTTTTCGTCTAGCCAGTTCTCGCATGTCGACCGCAACATCGTCGTGCTCGAAGATTTCTTGCCCAAGAATGCTTTCGATAATGTCTTCCATGGCAAGAACTCCAACCGTGGAACCAAATTCGTCCGCGACGACCACAAGCTGGCTATGCTGTGCAAGGAGGAGGCGGAGAGCTTTGTCCGCCGAAGCGTTTTCAGGAACAAAAACAACCTCTTGGGCAAGTTCTTTGATTATCACTTCATCTTTGTCTTCGGCAGCAGCTTGCAGTAAATCTCTCCGCCGTACTATTCCTGTGATTGAATCAATGGTCTCGGCAAAAATCGGAACGCGCGCGAATGGAACGTTGGGATGCTTGTTAAAAACCTCGCCCACGGTCATGTCTTTTTCAAAAGCAGTGACTACTGTCCGTGGAGTCATTATGTCCCTAACGTGTATGTCGTCGAGACGCAGAGCATTCGTTACCAGGTCGCTTTCATTATTAGACAGACTCCCCTCCTTCGCTCCCTTTTGAGCTAATAGGATTATTTCTTCTTCTTCGTCGATCTCGCGTTCGTTGTTTTGAGGCACAACCGCTTTGACTGTAGCTTTGCAGACCTTCGATATAGGTGCCATGACGAAGCGGACCACGGCTAACGGATACACCAGATTTGCTTGAAGCCCTCTTCTGTAGGCATCTGCGATCGCGAAATTTTTCGGTATGATTTCAGCGAAGAAAAGAATACCTAATGTCATTCCCCCGGCAAAAATGAGCAAGCTGTTGCCGCCATCCCCGAAGGCTTTCTCTGCCAGTCCTCCAACCAAAGTGGCTCCCAGTGTGTTGGCAATCGTGTTGAGGCTTAGAATGGAAGAGGTCGTTTCCTCGATTTCCTCTCGGTATCTCTCCAGTAGTTTGCCTTTTTGAGACGATTTTTTCTTCAATGACTCGATTTCGACGGGCGTTATGCTTAAGATCATCGCCTCCAATGTCGAGCAAAGGGCTGAAACCCCAACCGTCAGTACGATTGCAACAATTAGCTCAGGTAGTAAACTCATACTTAAACATTTTTTAGACCGATACTGGATATTACCGGTCTTTGACTGTTTTTGCCTTTTTTACAGCCCATTCAGATGTAGCAACTGGAACGAATGAGATGCTTTGAGCATGAAGTGTCCCGCAGGTTAATATTGCGTTTTCCCGTTTGGGTTCTCATTGAGTCATTTCTCTATCATTGAACCATCCTATAATTACAAATGCAAGAAATTGTTGAAGAACCGGAATCAAATACTGGGTTGAAAACGCTCCCTCTTCGAGATTTACACGACGACTTAGGAGCAAAATTCACCTCATTCGCCTCATGGGAAATGCCACTTGCATATGGGAGCTCGGTAGAGGAGCACATGTCTGCCCGTCATGCGGCAGCGGTCTTCGATGTTAGCCACATGGGTGAAATTCAAGTTGTTGGCACTGAAGCAGGTCTTTTTCTGGACTATGCCCTAACCAATTGGATTTCCACTGCAGATGTGGGTCAAGCAGTCTATTCTCCGATGTGTGACGAATCCGGCGGCGTTATCGATGACCTTATTGCCTGTAAAAGGAGCAACGAGGATTACCTGTTATGCGTTAATGCTTCGAATGTTAAAACAGACTTTGAGTACTTGAGCAATCTCTCGACTAGCTTTGCCTGTGATGTGTTTGATCTGTCTCAGGAATACGGTCAGCTTGCAGTTCAAGGTCCCCGTGCATTGGGAATTGTTTCTGAATCCGCGGGTGTCGACCTAGGCGTCATCGGAAAAATGCATTTCACTGAGCTTGATGTCTTTGACTCTCCTGTACTTTTAGCTCGAAGTGGTTATACGGGAGAGGATGGTTTCGAGATCTATTGCAGGAGGGAAACCCTTCACTGCTGGGCAAAGTCTCTTATGGAGTCCGGGGAACCCTATGGTCTTCGCTGGGCTGGCTTGGCAGCACGGGATAGTCTGCGCCTTGAGGCAGGGTTACCTTTGCATGGGCACGAACTCTCTGAGCGGATAACCCCTCTTCAAGCAGGTTTTGGATGGTGTGTGAAGTTGGATAAGCCAAGAGGTTTTGTAGGGCGTGAAGCCTTGCTCGCGGAAAAGGAGAATAGCCCTGCTGGCCGTCTGGGGTTTTATATCGTTGAAGATCGCCGTATTCCAAGGGATGGAGACGCTATTATTTTTGAAGATATTGCAGTCGGGCGTGTTACATCTGGCGGTTACTCGCCTTTGTTGGGAAAACCTATAGGAACCTCTTGGATTCAATCCGAATATTGGGCTCAACGAACGACCGCTGGATGGGGGGCAGAGGTCAGAGGTCGCCAAGTATCAATCTCATTTGGCAAACCTGCCCTTCGACGCTAAATCGACTGTTTTCTTAGTGCCTCCATCTAGTGGTGATAAGGTCAAACCATTTTATGTCTGCGCTGCGGCGGTCAATATTCCCTTTTAGGATTATTTGTTTTCACGGAAACCTTTGACGACGACGTCTACACCTCCAAAATTCCTAAGACCCAGATTTCCAACTAGTACATGTTCAACGCGTTCGCGTAGAGATGTTCGAGTTTCCTTGATGTTGCAGTCGGCATCCACCCTGAGGCGAACATGTAGACGAAGTTTTCCACGAAGGTGCACAATTTTTGTCGTAGGGGAGTGGACGCTGTCCAGATCTTCGCAAGATTTTCGTACGAGTTCGTGAAGTGCGTTTGGCGTTATTTGTACGGCTCCCTCTTCGTCTGAAAATGCGAGAATGAGTTCGCGTCTAAACTTCCTTAAAAGATACAGCAGTAAAAGTAAAAAAAAGAGTATTACCAAGGTTGCTTGGTAATAGGGCGCACGTATGGCTTCGGAGAAAGTTATTTCCCATATTTCCGAGGTAATAAACTGACTGCAAATGATCTCCATAAGTGGACTCTATGCGGTGACGTTTAGCCGGCGGACTGCTGGTCCACATAGTCCGACAACTCATCCTTTTCGTCTGAAGCATCCATTTTGATGTCGTCGATAATGACATCGATTTTAGACGCGGGATTTCCAGTCATTGCCAGAATCTGATCTCTGATGCTTTCTTGAATCGCAAAACCAGTCTTGGCTAGGTCTACGCCGAATTCCAAGACCACTCTAACTTCGATTTCGTATCCACCGCCTTGACCTTCTGATACTTTTACCCCGCGCTCCGATTCTTTTTTTGAAAAGAAATCGGTGATTCCTTCAACTACTCCGCCACCTCCTACGGACACCACTCCTTCCACCGATTTGGTAGCCAATCGGACTATGCCAGCAACAACACTATGGTTGATTCGGATATCACCGAGATCTGTTGATTCATCGGAAAGAGTTGGGATAGAGAAGTCTTCAGATACGTCTAGCTTTTTTTTTGTGGCCATTGTTTATTTACTTGGGTTCAAATAATTCCTTAGGTGCTCGCTTTAAGAATTCCTCGACATAACTGGTGGTAGCTTCTCCTTGGCGAAATGAAGGGTCCACGACTATAGATTTGCACAAGCCAACATTGGTGTGAATTCCGCGGATTAGATACTCACTCAAGGCTCGATACATACGGTCGAGGGCTATCTTTCTAGTCCTCCCGTAAGTCATAAGCTTTCCAATCATGCTGTCATAGTGAGGAGAAACCTTATAACCTCCGTAGACATGTGAGTCAACTCTTACGCCATGACCACCTGGAGGGTAGTATAGAGTTATTTCTCCAGGAGAGGGAGCGAAATTGGCTGCAGGATTTTCGGCGCATATCCGGCACTCTATGGCATGCTTGGACAGAATTATGTCTTTTTGGTCTAAACCTAGGCGCTGTCCATCTGCTATTTGTATTTGCTCTTTAATCAAGTCGATGCCCGTAGCTTCTTCGGTGACACCGTGCTCAACCTGAATTCTGGTGTTCATTTCGATAAAGTAGAAATTACCTTTGGCATCTACTAGGAATTCGATTGTACCTGCATTTTCGTATTCTGCAGCTTCGGCAGCCTTAATCGCAATTTTACCCATTCGGTTGCGTAGCGCCTTGTCTAAAAAGGGCGATGGAGCTTCTTCAATTACCTTCTGGTGTCTTCTCTGTACAGAGCAGTCTCGCTCTCCTAGGTGCAAAATCTTACCATGTTTGTCGGCAAGTATTTGGAATTCTATATGTCGTGGGTTTTCCAGGTATTTCTCCACATACATCGTCCCATCGCCAAACGCTTTTTCCGCTTCCATCTTTGCTGTGAGGAATTCTTTTGTAAAAGATACTGCGTTGTGCGCAATGCGCATGCCTCGACCACCGCCACCGGATACGGCTTTTATTATGACTGGAAAACCAATCCTTTTGGCTACTCTTAATGCTTCTTTCTCGTTTTCTACTGGACCGTCGCTTCCAGGAATAATTGGAACTCCCGCTTTTGAAACCGTTTCACGAGCAAGAGCCTTGTCTCCCATCTTTCGAATAGTTTCCGATCGTGGACCAATAAAGAGAATATTACATGCTTCACATTGCTCAGCGAAGTCAGCGTTTTCAGAAAGAAAGCCGTATCCTGGATGAATGGCATCGACATCCGCGATCTCGGCTGCACTCATGATACGGTCTCCTCTCAAATAGCTTTCTGCACTCGCGGGAGGTCCGATGCAAATGGCTTCGTCTGCCAGTTGGACGTGAAGAGATTGTTCGTCAGCTTCGGAATACACAGCGATTGTTCTAATGCCTAATTCTCTGCAAGCTCGGGCTATTCGCAGGGCGATTTCCCCGCGGTTCGCAATGAGGACTTTACTAATCATTCTGCGAAAAGATTAAGTTATCTTAAATAAAGGCTGTCCGTACTCGACGGTGTCGGCGTCGTCGTGAAGTATCTCAACGATTGTTCCTGGGGTATCAGCTTTAATTTCGTTCATCACCTTCATTGCTTCAATTATGCAGAGAACATCTCCAGCTTTCACTTTAGAACCCACTTCAACATAGGAAGGCTCATCTGGTCCAGGTCTTCGATAGAATGTTCCGACCATGGGAGATTTGAATAAATTCTGGTTGTCTTTTGCCTGCAGGTTCTCGTTGGGATTCAACTTTTCGGTTTCTGTAGGAGTTGGCGATAGATTAGCCACTGGAATTTGCGTTGATGCTGACTGAATGTTGGCATTTGGTCGTGCTAGACGTAGCTTGAGATCTTGTACTTCGATCTCCAACTCCGTAAGGTCTGTTCGCTGCATGAGGGAAATGATTCCCTTGAGGTCGGTTAAGTCCAAAGCTTATGTCTCCTAGATGAAAGGTTACTGTGATTAGGGTTTAGTCGTTTCTTATCCAAATTCCAAAAACCTTCTCCACGCAACATTAGAATACTAATCATATATCCTTCAGCGCTTTCTAGCGTTATTAGTTTGATCTTTTGTTGCACGGTTTCGCTCTAATGAAATTATTCTAGTCTCTCTGTCGCTTTCTTGGCGGAGGTAATCCATTTGGAAAAAGAACCTCTAGAGGAGCCTTCCCCGGGCGAAATTGGACTTTCCATGACGGATTGTCAAAAGAACCGCCGATTTTTATATTCCCGAGAGCTGATAATGGATCGGCTAATTGTGTGATCTTGCTTACTACGGGTATGTTACCAAAAAGGTGGAAGCGCGCCTCGAAATCAAGTAGACCTTTTGGGAGATTGACTTCTCCATTCGCGACCAGAAGAGAAGTAGGTCCCGATAGATTCAGATTGGAAAAGATAGCTCGTTCGCCATTAAGATTAAATGGCGTGTCCAGTTTGGTGAAACGAACAGATCCCAAGGGGTTTTGCCCCATGAGTTCCGCTATCGAACCAAATATTCGGACTTGGCCAAGGGTCGGGTCACTAATAAAAAGTGAACCATTTCCTTCGAAGCTCCAAATCTCATCGGTTCGCCCCGAAGCCTCCAAGGACAGATCCATAATACCACTTCTGATTTCATCGGGCAGCTCTTGTCGGCTAGAGTTTTTTTCTTCCGAGAATGCATCTGACAGAGTCATCGTCTCAACAAAGTCGGATCTGTTTGCTTTTTGAATCGATAAAATTATGTCCAATTCGCTGCCGTTATTTTCTTCACGGAATCGAAGACTTCCCGATCCCCTTCCGCCGGCAATCCCAAAATCGAGTTTTTCGATATTAGTTTGGTATGCACTTGATTGCAAATTCAAGGAAAGGTATTCTAATTTCATACCGGAAAAGCGTATAGGATTGTGTGCAGCCGCTTGAATGTGAAAATCCGTCAAGTCTTCATTGTCGCCTTTGCTTTCCTCGTTTGCAAGAAGCACTTGGCCTTTAGCTTGGGCTGTTATTGTTGAATTTGTTTCGAAGCGTACGAGTACTTTTTCTGCAATTGATCCGAAAGCTCTTTGGCAATGCGTAGGATTCATATCTGCATTCAGGTCGAAACCGAGAAGCAGTGACTGATTCGATGAGGAGCGAGGGAAGGATAAATCACCTGTAATCTTCCCTTCCGGCGGGAAGAGATTAATTTCCGTGATTCTGGTCTTCTTTTCATCGACGATTACTTTAAGCGAACCTTTTCGCAACGGAAGACCTCTGTAGTTGATGTTGGATACTTCAACTGTACCATAAGCCTTTGTTCTCTTTTGCTTGTTTAACCATTGCCCGTTTATGTCAAAGTCTCCGTAAGGAATATCCTTACTCCAAACGAAATCTTGCCAGATGACATCCCACCACTCCCTTAACCATGGATTGAGTTCGGTTGGCATAGAACGCCCCTGAAGGAGGAATCGAAAATCAAGATTGGACCAGTTCTGTTGAAAGGAACCTCTAGCTTCGGAGTGTTTGAATTTACCATAAATGTCGTGAGCGAGTACAGACCCGTCTGGGTTTATTTTTCCGTGGATGCGGTATCTTGCAGGAGGTGAGTTTCTTATGATTAATTTCTCGGCCGCCACTCTGAACTTTGAGCCTGAGAAATTCCCATCTTGAAGTCGCATCGGTCCAATCGTTGCTGTGATTGGGTTTGGAGTGAGAAGAATGTGTTTTTTTGCCCATCGCTCGACGGTCGAAGAAGAAAAATCTTCAGGTCGAATTGAAATGGTCAGTAACCCTTCTGCATTCGTGCTCCAAGGTTTGGATGCTCCCGAGAAGATGATCTTTGATTCACCGGTCCCCGTTGCCGCGAAAAGGTCAAATCGATTTTCACCTATTGGTGAGGCTTCAAGATGAATAGGAGGGAGTCTTCCATTAAATCTACCGGAGAACGACAGTCCTTCCAACCTAGCATCTATTTTAGGTAGTTTAGTTATTTCTTGTGGACTACATTTAAATCCATTTACTCGAGACCTAATTTGCCCAATCTCGATTTTTTCACTATTTTTTTCCAAATATAGCTTGCTTGCAGCGAGTAATAAGGAACATTCTATTTCCTTGAGTTTGGTTATTTCTGTATTGGATGCGCAGTGTACCGATTCCAATTGATGAAATCCCAGTTTGATTGCACCGCTTTCGGCTAGAATGCGGATGCGGCATTGATCTTCAACCGTCATATGTATACCTATAATTGGTTGTTCGGCTTTCGCTAGAAGAGTTTTTACTTTTTGGCTCCGCTTTATTGCTTGCCAATACATTTCCCAAAAATCCTGCTTTAGAAGCATAGGGGTATGTTTCCGATGAACTCTTCTTTTTGAAAATGCCATTTCAGTATTCCATAAACCGCGAAAATCCAGTTTTGAAGATAGTCCCCGACCTTCAAAAGCAAACCTTATGATTTCTTCGCGAAAATGTAATTTACCCGAAACATTTTCCAGAGTAGAGTCTCTCCCTTGCCCCGTCGCGAAGCACCAAGCGTCTTCTATACTGACATCAGTTGGTTCTAAATTCCCCAGAAGCAAAGGACCTAGTTTGACGTTAGCCTCCAACTTTCGAATGAAGCAGAGAGATGGTAGATCTTCTGCAGTAGCTTTCAATCTTGCGTTCCTAATTCCAATGTTTCCCTTAAGAGTGAAGGTTGCCTCCTCTACCTCGATGACTAATCCCTTTTGTAAAGTAGCTTTGTTTATTTCCTGAATCCAAAATGCAGGGACTGGAAAGCGAATTTCCAAAGCCAAAAAAAACAGAATCTGTAATACAAGGCTTGCGAGAAGGAACTTTCTCGAGCAACTTCCCCATCTTTGATTTCTTTTCAAGTTCTACAGGAGTTTCTCGTGGTTGCTTAGGGCGAGTAACCCAAAATGGTCATGGATTTGAGTCGACAGGAAGTATTTCCGAAAGAAGATCCATTAGTCCAATAGGTATAAGAAATGTAAGGTTGGCAGATGGCGAACCTCCTCCCCAAGTCTGCCCTCCTAGACGATTGGTGAACCGATAAACGCGAGTTTCGTTTTCTTCTCCCTCCCCGCCAGGTAAAGCAAGGTCGGATTGTAATTCGTAACGCCAAGGAACTTTTTGGCCTCGCAGTTGGATACCATCTGGCAAATACTCTTCGCTAATTATTTCTCGAGCTCTGAAGTTTCTTACGAAATTTTCAAGATTCTTGGTTTGATTGGCATCGAGAGAAATTTCCGTGTTGTTACCGTCAACAAGCATTAAGCGAATCTTCTGAATGTCAACGGCTTGAGGAAGGCGCTCAAGTAGTCGTTTGCGAAAGCGGAGCGGGGAGGGAGCCAAGAGGATCGGGACAGTTTCGTCAGCGGTGAAAACAAAGGGTGCGTCGTCTCGGCGAGAATACCAACCAGACGATCCGTCGGCATGGTGCCCGATCCGTAAAGCTAAAGTTTCTCCTTCCTTCGTCGTTAGCGTGACGGAATGTCGGGGTTGATCGAAGCCATATCCCTTGAGGTCTTCCTCGGAAGGAGCGTCACTTACAAAGGAAATTGCTTCGAGCGAGAGCAATTTATAGAGGAAATCATCGATTGTTTCAATGTCGCCTGGTCTGGTGGATACTTCTCCTTCATCATCTAGCAGTATAACTTCCCAGCGACCGTCCTCAAGTTTATGAAGTGAAAGTCTTAGGTTTGAATCATGAATTTCTATGGTGCCGATCGATTTAGAGTCCAGGGACAGAAGTCGACGATTTCTGAGCCTGCCTTGTACGTTAGCCAGAAGGGACACGAAGGACTCGTTTACAATAAACATGGCCGACTCTCCTTCGACCTGAGCTGGACGCAATTTTGCGCCGTTTCCATCATCAATGGCTTCTCCTATAACTACCGACTTTCCTTTTGAACTGCCTTCTAAGTGTATCCGGAAGGTCGGGGACTCCAACCGAGATGAAAGGCTTTTTACCTCTGCTGGATTTGTCACGAAACGGACGGCTTTTGCAGAGATGAGCTGGTTTAAGAATAGTCGAACAGTGTCTGTGTCTGCAGGGGTTTGTATGGGGGACGTGATATTCCATGCACCCGATGTTTCTCTCATGATTCGAGTTTTAACGAAAGTGTCTCCTCGTTTGATGCGAATCCCGAATGCACGTACATCGTATATTGGGAAGTTTAGGAATTCACGCTCCATCCATTCGGCGACCGAAATATTGGCAGTTTCCCATAGAGATGTGTTAACCGCCCAAATTTCTATTTTTTCACTTTTATGAAAATTAGGCATGACATAGTGTTCTCGAGCATCACGAGTAGGTGAACCGAACGAGAGTGTGACTTTTCCTGACTTTGATTCAACCGTGATGGCAAGGGCTGAACGATCCAGTCCATAATCCGAAAGGCTTTCTCCTTTCTCTTTAATTTCCTCGAGGCTGAACAGTCTGCGGGCTTCTATATGCCGCAGCCTGCCGATAAGTTTCGAAGTGGCAAACTCGTCAGCTTTCCATTTCATGGGCGTTTGGATATTCCAAACACCTTCTTCTTTCGCGAGAGTTATCGAAGTATTGACAGGGAATCCTCTCCCTATAGTTATTTTATCCGGATCTCCTAGTCGTTCGATCAGTGCGACCGTTGGGGTGATTGGGGAGCTTTCGTCTTTGTTCGTCAATTGGTAAATTCCAAAAAATGTGACCACGTTTAAAACTATTAACAGTAAAGTCGATCGCTTCATGATACTAAGATGTCTTTACGAAGCCAATAAACGAACAAGCCTAACAAGCCAACTATACTGGGAACATATGCTGTAGAGTAAAGGAGCTCTCTGAACTGTTGTTCGTTGATTTTGATACTATAATTTATTATCTCTTTCGGCGGTATGTCCAGCATTTCACTTTCGTCTAGAAACCAATGAACGAGATTGCGAAGAAGGGTACGGTTTCCGGCGTTTGATCTAAGGATGCGATTTGCGAAGATTTGCGAACTTCCCACTACCGCTACTTTTCCACCTTTTATTTTAACCTCATGCCTGGGTCTCAGTTTTTTTTCAGACAAGCTTGCAACTGGTACTGGTCCGGTGATGTCCAGCAAATCGTTTCGAATGTCAGGAGGTTGTTGGGAGCGCCAGTCACTTATTCCCCAAGAAGTTCGAGAGGAGTAGATTAACTCGGTCGCATCTATTTGTTCGGGGGGGGCGTTTTCTCGTTCAACCGGGCGACATTTACCGGCATAGATAGGTAATCCATGCCGGATAAGTGGTTTTACCACAGGATGTCCTTCATCCCGCGAATAAGTGCGGAGCGAGTAGTCGCCAGAGAAGACATCGAATTTTGAAAGATCGGGGTCGTGAACAAGCATGTCGTGACAACGTAATCCCCATTCCTTCAGTAAGGGACGAAAACCAAAGGCAGGTGGTGAGTCTAGAGATAGGTTGGCGATGGGGTCGAGTAACAACATTAGGCTGCCTTGCCGTTCGGAAAGAAAAGTTCGAAGTCTAGCCACTTCTTGTGCCCGGAAAGGTACTTGTGGAGAACTCACCACGACAAGAGCGGCATCTTCTGGAATACGATTATTGGGGTCGGGTGCCAGAGCATTCACTTCCAGATTTCTGCTTTCTAAGAACTTTTGCATTTCGGAGAATCCATGGTCGCGGTTTGCATCACTTGGACTACTCTCGCCGTGCCCTCTCGTAAAGTAGACTACATTAGGTCCTCTACGAACTCGAGTAACTCCAAGCAAGGAGCGAAGAATAACTTCTTCACCGCGAAACTTTGTGGGTTCGGGGACATTACGATTGTTGTCTACCCACTCGTCGTAAAGTCCTGAGTCGAAGACCGCATCTCGAGCCTTCGAATCGCGGGAGCGAAAAGCTTCCTTCGGGTCAGATGTATCTGTCGCGGGCTGATCTTCAAACCGAAATAATATTGCTTTTTCCACATCTACGTCACCTTGAGCTGCGACGAGGATAAGATTAGGCTCTGCCAAATTGTACTTTTCGATCAAAGTCTTTTGGGCTTTGCGTGCGTTTACGTCTACTCGATGAATGTGGATGGGGAAAGAGGATGGAGCTCTTTCGAAGGCGTCCAACAATAGATCTAAATCTAATAATAGGCGTTGTATTATTTTTGGCTGGTTGTTCGATTCTCGAATAGTGATGATGATGTCCACAGGTTTTTCGAGCTTGGCCAACCACGCTAAGGTTTCTTGCGATAGCGTGTACCTACCTTCCTTAGTCAGATCAAAGTTCAAGTCTATTCTCGATGCAAGTTGATTTAGCCCTAGAGCTAGGCTAATTAAAAGGATGACTATGGTCCATCGATGTAATTTACGACTGCGCGCTGCATTGCAAAAATCCATTGTCCTCAATCGTTTAAACGTGTCGTGGCAAGAATGGCGAAACCTAGAAATAGACAGGTTGTCACAAAATAGTGCAAAAGAGTTGCGATGTCGATGATTCCAACTACGAAGTGTTCTAGTCTATCTAGTCCCGTAGTTAGGGAACCAAGAGAATCTCTCAAAACATTTGCCGCGGCGATACCCATTGTATCGGTCGGCATTTCTCCATGGTAGTACGCCATTAGAGCTAAGTGAAGCGTTAGTAAAGTAAAGCTAAGCATTCCTGCGACCATTTGGTTTCTAGTTACCGAACTGGCGAAAATACCAATTGCCGTAAATGCGGAACCTGCTGCTAAAAGGTATATTCCACCGCCGATCAATTGAGCTGGTTCAAGTAGTCGGAGGTCGATGGTTTCTTCCGGGAAAAGCCAAACTGCCATGCAAGGAAAACCCAAAGCGGAAAGACATATTAAGATAAAGTAAATATACGATGCAAACCATTTCCCCAACACGACAACCGTAACGGAAATGGGGGCAACCAACAAAGTTTCAAGTGTTCCCAGTCGGCGTTCCTCAGCCAAACTTCTCATTGTGAGAAAGGGTATAAGTGCAGGAGAGCCGAAAATCAAGGCAACTACTAAAGATGCCAAAGGAGGCAAAAGCCAATCGGTTCGGGCAAAGCTCTCGAGGAAAAACCTGAATCCTAATCCTAAGAGCGTTAGAAAGTAAAAAGCGGCGACATATGTAGCGGGCGAAATGAAGAGTCCAAAAACTTCTCGACGAAGAATAACTGAGAAACTCTTCACTGCGCTCCCTCCTCCTCCTCTTCTTCTTCAGGTTGAAGGGTTGCAGAAACTTCTCTTAAGTTATCTCGAGATGAATCCGTTTGTTCCCAACTTCGTTTAGTGGCTTTTAGAAAAATCGATTCCAAGTCAGGACGTGCGATTGTGAATTCACGGGTTCGTGTTGCGCTTTGAGCCACTAACGCCTTCAATATACTTTCTGCAGAGGATTCGCCGGATGGGGTAGAAAAAGAAAAACGTTTTCTTCTTGTAGCGTCTGTTGGATTTTCTGCGGTCAACACGCACAATGGATCAACTTCTTGCGCTATTTTTTCGATGACTGAACGTTCCCCTTCGGCCACAACTTCAAAAACAGTATTATCCAGATATTCCGCTTGTAGTTCCTGCAGAGTTCCTTCCGCCACTATGCGACCTCTGTTTAGAATCAACATCCGATCACAACTAGCTTCTACCTCCGAGAGAACATGACTGGATAGCAGAAAGGATGTTTCTCCACGCAACCTGTCTAAAAGCCTTCTGACAATTCCTGTCTGTCGCGGATCGAGCCCAATTGTAGGTTCATCTAAAATCAATAATTTTGGCTCGTCCAAAAGCGCTTCGGCGATGCCCACTCGTTGTCTATACCCTTTCGATAGGTTTCCAATAAGTCTTTCCGATGCCGATCGACGCAGATCGCATAGGTTTAAGGTTGCTTCGAGCCGTTCGCGCAAACGTCCTCCCGACAATCCTTTGAGCCGCCCGCGGAACTTTAGGTATTCGGAAACACGCAAGTCCTCGGGCAACGGGTTGTTTTCGGGAAGGTAGCCAATATGTTTACGGACTTCGCCTTCTTCCTCTGCTAAGTCAACTCCGCACACTTGAGCTTCTCCCGAGTCTGCCCCAGTCATACCGCAGAGGATGCGCATCGTCGTGCTTTTTCCAGCTCCATTAGGTCCGAGAAACCCAACGATTTCACCTTTTGCCACAGAAAAAGTGAGCCCCGACAAAGCCTTTACTCGTCCATAGGCCTTCCTGAGGTCGGTTACCTCGATGACGTTCTTGGAAACCTTTCTTTCCTCGCTCATTTCGAATGTTGAAATTGAAAGGCCAAGGCTATTCCCTTCAACGTAAGGTCGAGGTCATGTATTTTTGCGATTTCTCCCACTCTAAAAGCACCACCGCCTGTGAGAATGACTTTATTGTCTTCATCTTCGATACTACTCAAGGAACACCTTACTTTTTCTAGGACACCTTCGATCATTGCGGGGAATCCGTGAACGAGCCCTAAGGCCATTGCTTCCGAGGTACTGCGCCCAATAGCTTCAGCGAGTGGTGTTTCAGGTAGAGTGACTTTCGGAAGAAGAGCCGTTCTTTCGGTAAGACAATCGATGAAGACTTTAGGTCCAGGTACAATGACTCCCCCTTCATAACCGCCGCTAGAACTTACAATATCGAAGGTAGCTGCAGTTCCAACGTCTATGACGATTGCCGGAGTTCCATAAAGTTTTTGCGCCGCAAGAGAATTGGCCAGTCTGTCTTGCCCTACTCGTTCAGGGGCTGGGTAGCTAATCGATAGGTCACCGCAATTTTCGTGAGTGAGTCGAAACGGATTTGGAGTTATGGCCTGTAAGGCATTATGAACGATTTTGTCCGCGGCAGGCACAACGGAGCAAAAAGCGGTTGCCTTCACTTCGCGGGGTAACGAACGGATGAATTCTTCCGGATTCCCGATTAAGTCCTCCGTTAATATAGTCTGGGAGCCCTCCACCCTCGTTCCGGAAACCAGGCCAAAACGTAAATTGGTGTTCCCGATGTCGACGCACAGTACGCTCTCTTTGCTAATTGTCATCTTTTTGTATTTAAGGTCACATCTCCTGAAAAGTGAGATCGAATTTTTCCGTTTCTTAGCTTAATCAGCAAGGCTCCGGATTCATCTATTCCGTAAGCCTTTCCCTTTACCTTTTCCTTGCCAGATTGAGCGATCACTTGTTTGCCTGCAAGAGCATCCAGTGGCTGCCATGATTTCTTGAGGACTTTGGAGTCGAGTTTCTCGAGGCATTCCTTGTAGCCTTTAAGAATGACGCCGATTATCCCTGCCGTTAATTCATGCAAACGGAAGTTTCCACCTGCTTCCGACTTAAGTGAAGAGGCTGTTTCCTTAAGAGCTTTTGGAAAATGATTTCGAGCTGCATTTACATTCAATCCAAGCCCGAATACCAGCGTACGAACACATTCGGGGTCAATAGATGCCTCCGTTAGCATACCTCCGATTTTACGACCATCCACAACGATATCGTTTGGCCACTTTACCATAAGATCGATTCCGGATAAGGAGCGGAGATGGTTGCACAGCCGGGTGCCCAACCACAGTGTCAGCAATCTCAGGCGCATGGCAGGCATCTCTGGTCGAAAAGCGACGGAAAGGTAAAGGTTTCCTACGGCGGGGCTGTGCCATTTTCTTCCCAATCTGCCACGACCTTTTTCCTGAGAACTGGAAATGACGGCAAAAGATTCCTTTCTGCCTCCAGTGAGTTGCCGCTCGGCCTCGGAGTTTGTACTGTCTAGGGAATCGAACACAGAGATCGGACATACTACTTCTTTCTCCCTAAGCCAGGCTTCCAAAAGGTGCGAATTAAAATAGTCGGGTTCGGCTTCCAGGCGATAACCGCGGTTGCGGGCAGCTTCGATTTCGAGGCCTTGGGAACGCAATTTGTCGATACGACCCCAAACCGCCACTCTAGTCATTTTCAATCGCTCAGCCAGCACGCTGCCAGATACGTAGTCAGGTTTGGCGGCGAGTAAGGTTCTCAGCAGGTAGCAACTGGGGTCTTCTAGTCCGGAGCGTTTGCCTTTTGGTTTTGGGGAAACTGTACGCCTGCGACCTTCTGGATACTTTGCCATGATTTAACTTTTAGTCCAATCGAGACCTAAGTCCATCCACGAACTGTTGTGAACCGGTGCTCCAGTTGAGAGGAAGTGAGGACTCGCTTCTGCATATAGTCTAGCTGATTCTAACTTGATGCCTCCACTCGCCTCGACAACAGCTCTACCTTTAATTTCTTCGACTGCCTCAGCTACTTCCTCGACCGAGAAGTTATCCAACAGAATGGCGTCGACTCCAGCCGAGAGAACGGGAGCAACCTGCTCACAGCAATCCACTTCGACTTCGATGACTAGATCTGGTTCTTTTTCTTTTAATTTGGCCACACTTTCAGCTAATCTCTTCCCTTTAGTAGCTCGGTTTGCTGCAAGGTGGTTGTCTTTCACAAGTATGCGATCGTTTAAGCCATAACGATGATTAAAAAAACCTCCAGTTGCTGTTGCGTACTTTTCCAACGCTCTGTACCCGGGAGTGGTCTTACGCGTGTCTAAAAGGTCTGTTTTAGTCTCAGATAATACTTTTACGAACGCTTTTGATGCCGTCGCAACCCCGCTCAGTCTTTGAATGAAATTCAGCAAAGTACGTTCTGCGGCCAACAACCCCACAGCAGCACCGCTGATGATGGCCAAGGTCTCCCCGATTTCAACTTCGTCGCCATCACTCTTCGGGTTTTCAACCGCAGCATCCTCGACTTCAAATTCCTCCAGTATCAAAGACAGCATTGGTAGTCCGCAAGCAACGAGAGATTCTCTAGCTACGATAGTCGCCATTCCTTGGCCTGATACTTCCATGGAAATGGTCGTTTGGTCGCCTATCTTTGCCGGCAGGTTGTTTAACCCTTTGCCGTACAAATCTTCTTCGGCTGCAAGCCGAACAAGTTTGCGGATCGCATCCTTGTCGAGGTCATCCCACGAGAGGCGTTGGCGAAAATGAGAAAGGGCGGACGGTTCCTTCACTTTCAACAGGCCGAAGCTTCGGCAAATTCTTTGATAAGCTGAATTGTCGATGGTGTATCGGTTATAATCTGCCCTGGATTTGGCCCCACTCCCAAGTACCTTACTTGAGGCAAGCGTCTTCCCTCGTAATCACTCGGGTAAGCTGCTTTGATTACTGAAGAAACCATTCTAGCCACATAGCGCTGGGCGTTTATTGGGAAGTCGGAGAAAGTTTTTGCCAACGAAAGGTCTTCAGTCCAACCTGGAAGGTCTTCGTATACAGGTTCCAGAGTTCTTCTCAACGCTTCGTCCCGAGGTACGCTTGTTATAATTTCTCCATCCGGCTTTCGGTAGGCTACACATAGTTTTAGGTCTCCTTGCCATTCTTCGGTATGGGTGAGGACATCGATTTTATTGATGACGAAATCGTCGAAACCACAGTGACGCAGAGCGTCTCCCTTTTCTACTGCGTCAAACCATCCGACCATTCTTTGGCGTCCTGTGGAAGTTCCGAATTCCAGTTTGGAGAGTTTTGCCCCTAAAGGATGCGAATCAGGGTCCATTTGGGTTAGGAAATGATGAGTCCCGACCTTCGTATCGTAGGCCTTACAGCAACCAAGTACATGAACGGGGCAGGGAGGGATGCCTGCGGATAAGAATAGTTCGGGTGTAGTCGTGTGCGAAGCCGTTACATTTGGCGAAAACCCGTGTCGTTTATCTAGCCAATAGGATTGGCCGAACTCGGCTACCACGTGCTTGCCCGCTTCCAATGTGGATAGAGTCGCTTTTCGAACATCGCCGATGCACGTGGCCAATTCTTGACCTGCATCCCAGTAACACTCTATGAGTTTGTTAAGATTCAAGCTGAACGGTGCATCACCCTTAAAAATCGAAAAGTCGAATTCGTCGGGCTTGAAAATACCTTCTGAAATAGCTGGGGCATTCGCTTGAGTTTCGGCCTCTGTAAGGCGATCGAAAAAACTATTCCATGTTTCTTCTGAGACACGACAAACATGCCTAATCGTTCTTAGCGCTCTATCCACCCTTTGCCCGAGGGCTTTGGCAAAAGTGTCTTTGTTGTCGGAAAGAAAGTTGCCGTAGTGAATTTGCCATTGGCTCGTTTCGTCAGAGTATGCGGGGCTAATACCTCGCCCCGTTGATCCACGATTTTCTGCACCTAGTATATTTACCCTGTAGTCTTCCCATGCTAAGTCCAGAAGACGGTGAGAAAGATCACTTAGCTGCGCTCTTTCATCAATCAAGAGGCGATCAAGAACGCTTATTCTGCGTGCTTCTAATGGACGAGCCTCCCAAAGGAATTTTCGTGGATCGGCCACAACGCCGCATCCGACTAGGAGTTTGGGCAAGTCAGGTTCACCGACTCCAGAGGGAAGCAGATTGAGTTTCAGGCCCGCTGCGGTGTGACCTGAGTTGGCACCCCCGTTTACTTTGATTACGGCTCCAGCGGATTGACCTGTACGACGCATTATTTCGTCAAGTGTTTCATGGACGACGCGACCTTTGCCCTCGTCTCCCATGCTGATGCCGATGTCGACGATGAGTTTGGAATTGAATGTTTCTGCAGCCATTTGAAATTACTTACAATTGATCAACAAGTTAACAGATTTTATTTACGGCCGAAGTCCCCACGCTTTACTTCGACTATATCGTGGGTCGAGGCTTCTTTTTGTCCTGCGGGACTTACACGCAGAAAGCGGGCTTTATTTCTAACTGCTTTAAGGTCTGATGCTCCGATATAGCCGAGCCCTGATCGAATTCCCCCGACAAGGTTATCCAAGGTTTCTTGAACTGATCCGGCAACTTCTTTGAGGGCTTCAACCCCCTCCGCCGTTGTCTTGTAGGCAATATCTTCTTTGGTGTGGCCATAGCGCGCGGCTGATCCCTCTTGCATTGCCTCTAGGCTACCCATCCCTCGATATTGTTTGTAAAGTTTTCCCTCGATCTCGATTATTCTCCCAGGAGCTTCTCGGCATCCTGCAAGCATACCTCCGCAGATGACTGCGTCGGCAAGCGTTAGCGCCTTAACTATGTCGCCTGATTTCGTGATGCCGCCATCGGCTATGATTCTAACTCCTGTTTTCTTTGCTGCTTGAGAAGTCACGTAAAGTGCAGTCATTTGGGGAATTCCTACTCCTGCAACGATCCGTGTCGTACAAATTGAACCTGGTCCTTGCCCCACTTTTATGGCGTTGGCTCCGGCTTCGGCTAGAAATTCCACGCCTTCACCTGAAGTGACGTTACCTGCAAGAATGTTAATGTCAGAAAATTCTTCTCTTATGGCTCGTACCGCGTCACCAACTCCCTTGGTATGTCCATGAGCTGTCGATACTGCTACAATATCGAGGCCTTCATCACACATGGCCCCTACGTGTTCTAGTAGCGAATTCGTATCTAGATCACCATCAGGTGTTCGGTTCGCGGACACCGCTGCTCCGCAAATTAAACGAAAGTTATCATCTCGAGCTGGTTTTAAATGGTCACGAGTTTCTTCCATTATTTGTTCGATGTCGCTCAAGGTGTAAAGTCCGCAAAGGCAATCCTTGTCATCCACCACAAGGAGCTTGTGTATGCCCATGTGGTCGCTGAAGAATTTATCAGCTGTAGCTATGGGATCGGTACCTACTTCTTGTTCCCTAATGGTATATACTTCATTGCGGGCTAGCATCCCATCTGTAACTTGATGGTTCTTGTATCGTTCCTTGACTACTCGTCCCGGGAGTAATCCCAATAACTTTCCGCAGCCATCTACGATTGGAAAAGTATGAAATTTAAAATTCTTATCCTTGATGAGCTCCAATACGTCGCCCACTTGTTTGTCCGCAGATATCGTTATGGGATCTCGAATCAAACCGTGGACATGGTATTTTACCCTTGCCACTTCCTTGATCTGGAGCTTTTTGGCCATATTGTAATGGATCAAGCCAAGCCCTCCGCTAAGGGCCATTGATATGGCCATCTCTGCCTCCGTCACGGTATCCATGTCGGAAGATAGAATTGGCATCCCAAGGTTTATTGAGTCCGAGAGTTTGGTCTCGAGGTTGACTTCTCGAGGGAGAATCTCAGAGTAGCGAGTGGCCAGCGTGATGTCATCAAAGGTTACTCCTGTAGGAAGACTTTGACGGAAAAACTCGTCTGGTGGTAAGAAGAACTCTTCGTCCATGATCTTTTATAGCGTTGGAAAGGCTTGATGCTTATGTCTCATGCCTTCTTATGTCACAAGAATAAATAATGATCGATAGCTTTCAAGTTAAGCCTGTGCGGCGCAAATTTCGTGAATCTTTTGCTACGGCAACTGGAACTTGGCGTAACCGCGAAAGTATAGTTGTTCGTGTGAAACATATGGATGGGCATGTTGGTTTTGGTGAAGTTGCTCCTACGCCTGGCTTTCGCGGAGAGACATTTTCTGATGCCCATCGTTTTCTTTCCCTTTGGGCACCTCAAATGGAAGTCCCCGACCACTTACCTCTTTGTCGTTCAGCGCTAGCTTGTGCTGGTTCCAACTTGTGGAGTACTGAGACTGTTTTCCCGAAAATCAAAACTGCAGCGTTACTTCCCTCTACCGAGGAAAAAAATCTCCCTTCTAGTAATGTCTTTAAGGCAAAGGTCGGGATAGGCGAGCTAGGCACGGAAATCGATGCTATCGAGAATCTTCTAACTCGCCTTCCTGCTGGAAGCCGACTTCGACTTGATGCCAATGGTTCTCTTTCTCGAACTGAAGCGAACGCTTGGCTAAATACCTTTGACGGTTGTTCTCAAATCGAATTCTTCGAGCAGCCTCTTGCTGTTGCTGACAGAAACGGACTCTTGGCTTTGGCCGAGAGTAATTCTTTGGCTTTGGCTTTGGACGAATCGTTACTTAACGTCCAAAGCGCAAAGGAGTTCCTTGCTGATGGATGGCCTGGCTACTTCGTTTTCAAGCCCACTCTTTGTGAGGATTGGCTTGAGATGGAAACCTTTTTACGAAATGAGTCAACCCGGTGCGTAGTTTCCTCGGTATTCGAAAGCCCATTTGGTTTCGAAGCAGTACTTCGCGCAGCATCTCTTGTCGAAACTGACGCTGGAATTGGAGTGAATACCTTCTTTGTAGAAGACAGTCTCTCTTTGCATACTATGGACATGATGCTTCAACCGGGAAAAGTTGACATCCCGGAATTGGAAGAACTATGGCGGAGCATATAGAGATTCCGTCAAGTGCTCTTCGAGGCAATTGGATTGCAGATCAGGAGCAGGGCGATTCTTTCGATTCGGCCACTTTCTGTATGAAAGCGCTGAGCAAGCTTATTAATGGGCATGATATCTGGCTTCAGAATCCCGCAAGGAAGTTTTCGGCCTTAGATTCTCGACCACAAAATACACCCTCTATTTTTGTCGCCACTGGTGGAACATCCGGGAGGTGTCGTTTCGCAAGGCATACTTGGGGCACCATGTCGGCAGCAGTTTTCGGTCTCCAAGGTGTATTAGGTGGTGCACCTATTGACTCTTGGTGTTGCTTGCCAATCTGGCATGTTGCTGGATGGATGCAAGTCGTACGTGCTATTCAAACGAATGGGGACGTTGCTTTCGGGGATTATCGTGATCTTGCTGATCCGCTAAAAGAAATCAATCTTGCGGGTCGCCTTATATCTTTAGTTCCTACTCAACTGCACCGGTTGATTTCTTCTGACCTTGCTATTTCTCGTTTGAGGGAAAGTCGGTTGATTCTTCTTGGCGGAGCTCCTTTGCAGGAAGAATTAGCTGAGAGGTTGAGGTCGGTTTGCCTTCCAGTTGCACCGACATACGGCATGACGGAGTCGGCAGGCGCTGTAACCCTTCTTGCCGCTGAGCGTTTTCTTGCTGGTGAAAACTGTGTAGGCAAAGTTCTTCCTCACGCAACACTTCGCCTCAACGAAGATACGGGAGTTCTTTCCATTCGTGCCAAGAGCATGTGTCTCGGTTACGAACATCGAGACTTTTCTTCGGGTGAGTGGTTTGACACTTCTGATCTTGCGGAACACTCGCCAGGAGGAAATTGGTGGATTTTGGGTCGTCTTGATCGCATCGTGAACACTGGTGGCGAAAAAGTGAATCCTCTTGAGGTGGAGAGTGCTGTTATAAAAACTAAACTTGTTTCGGGTTGTCTCACTATGGGGATTCCTGATCCGGACTGGGGCGAGCGGTTAGTCGCGTTTTGCACTCCTTCAACTATCGATGTTACTCGTTTGAAAAAAACTCTTCAGACCAAACTGACGGGTGCAGCGATTCCTAAACTGATTGTTCCTGTCGATGAATTGCCTATCAACGAGATGGGTAAACCCAATCTTCTGAAAGCTCGTGCAGTATTTGAGCAGAGAGACTAAAATTCTTCTACTATTTTATCGGCTAAGCCGTATTCGATGGCTTCCTGAGCGTTCAGGTAAAAGTCACGATCAGTATCCAATTGAATTTTTTCCAACGGTTGCCCGGAGGATTTACTGAGGATGCCGTTCAACTCCTCTCGCAACTTTTCCATTTCCTCGGCTTGGATATTAATGTCTACGGCAGCTGCCCACATCCTACCCGAAATCAGAGGTTGATGGATGAGCACGCGAGAATGAGGGTATAAGAGGCGCTGCCCCGGAGATGCTCCGCATAGGAGGATCGAACCCATACTCGCCGCCATTCCAGTAACTACGACTGTGATGGACGAACTTATGAGTTGCATCGTGTCGTAAACGGCCATTCCGGCTGTGATTGATCCTCCCGGAGTGTTGATATAGAATATGATGTCCTTACCAGGATCGGATGTCTCGAGATAAAGAAATTTTTCAGTTACTTCTCTCGCTGAACGATCACTTACTTCTCCCCAAAGGAAGACTTTTCGCTCTTCAAGAAATTTCTTCTGTATAATTTCAGAAACGGAGTCGATTTTTTTATCTTTGTCGTCACTCATTGATGTTCCATATTGTCATTAAAGTTCGTTAAAGGGAAGTAGTTTTCTCGATCATGGAAATTCGTCTGGCGTGGCGGCCTCCTTCGAAAGTCGCTTTAATCCACTGTCGCACTATTTTCACAGCTAACTCCTCGGTGATTTGGCGTTCGCCAAGTGAAAGCATGTTTGCGTCGTTGTGTTGCTTTGCTAGGCGAGCGGTTTCTTCGGACCAGCACAGGGCGCAACGAATACCCTTCACTTTGTTGGCGGCCATTGCTTCACCGTTGCCACTGCCCCCTAATACGACTCCCAAGTCAGCGAAACCCTTACCCACTGCTTCGGCTGCTGGACGGACGAAATCAGGATAGTCAACCGATTCCTCTGAGAAAGTTCCAAAATCCTTTACTTCGTGGCCTTCCGCGAGCAGATCAATTTTGATTGCTTCCTTATATTTAAAACCTGCGTGATCGCAGCCTAGGGCAAAACTAAATTTTGTTGATTTACTCATTTATTTAGAGCAATCTAGAAAAAGACGGTTTAGCTTTTGGACAAGGCAAAAGAGTTTTTTTCAAATTAGGCCTAATTCCATCTTCCCTTTCTCTGACATTAGGTCTTGATTCCAAGGGGGATCCCAAACGATTTCTACATTCGCTTCGTCAACCCCCGGAAGCTTTATGACTTTACCTTTACAGTCTTCGGCAATGACGGGTCCCATGCCGCAGCCGGGCGCAGTGAGAGTCATATCAATGTTCGCGACTCGCTTACCTTCTTCATCCTCAGCGATTTTGATTTTATAAATTAGTCCGAGATCCACCACGTTGACTGGTATTTCAGGATCGAAGACGGATCGTAAGGCTTCGCGGATACTATCCTCATCAGCAGGTTCGGCATTTTCACAATTATCATCTGGAGCTTGTGAGCTTTCTTCACCCAGGGAATCAGCGTCTGCGGCCGAGATGCGATACATTCCGTTGATTGTCATTACTGTGAAGTTCCCGCCAAGCCTGTGCGTTATGGTGACCTTGGCTCCTTTCTCTAGAGTGTATGGATCGCCGTGTGGTATTAAAGTGGCTTGCACCTCTCTCGTAAGTTCTACTTCCTCGTGATGCGTGGACATGATAAGTTTTAATGGGAAAAATTTTCCTTTAAATGTTTGCGAAGCAAATCAGCAATTACTTCGTTTTTAAGCCTTTGGAGAACTTCATCCAGAAAGCCATTAACAAGAAGTTCTTTGGCCGATGCTTTCGATATGCCTCGGCTGAGGAGATAAAAAAGTTGCTCCATGTCAATTTCTCCGATGGTTGCTCCATGGCTGCACTTTACTTCGTTGGCCAAGATTTCTAATCCGGGCAAGGAGTCGGCTTCCGCTTCAGGGCTCAGAAGTAGGTTGCGATTCGTTTGGTATGCATCCGTTTGTTGTGCGGGTTCCTCAACCTTGATTATTCCCGAGAAAATCGCTTTGGACTGATCCATCAGAGCGTTTTTGTATAGTAGGTCGGAACGACCGTTTGGAGCGAGGTGAAGTTGCCTTGTTCGCTGGTCGAATAGCTGTGTTCCCTTGCCTACGCTTAACCCAAGCAAATCGATCTCTGCGCCTTCCTCTGCGGCGATGGCTAAGTTCTCGAATCTACTTTGTGCCGAACCTAAGTGGAGAGAGCAACAACGAACGCGGGCGTTTCTATACGCCCGTTTTGTGTCAAGTTGGTAAAACGATGAATTCCGGTTGAGATCTTGAATTAGAATACGATTGGCACTGGAATTGGTTTTAGCCACGATGTTCGTCGCAGAGCATACTAGTGATGCTCCTTGATTTTTTGGTGAGTTAAATGTCTCCACCAGAGTAGCGCTTGCACCTTCCTCCAAAATCATGATCGTCCTGTGAAATCTGGCTCTACCTTCGGGCGGGGCAAGGTGACGAACCATGATTGGCTTTTCGAGTGTCACTCCTTTGGGTACGTGCAACACAATCCCGTGTTCAGAGAAAGCTTGTGCCAGTAAATGTATGTTGTTTGCACCGAGGTTTGGCCCTTTAAGGTCGGAAAGACTTTCAAGTGCGCTTGGATTGCTTAGAAGTATCTCGTCGAAGAGACCCAATGTGACTCCGTGCTCTTTGAGGTTTTCCACCGATGAATCAATTGCCGACGCGGTTTCGTCTTTCTTTCCACTTGGAGGAGTAAAAGCGGAATGGGAAAGACGGGCTTTTGGAGAGAAACGCCACCTTTCGTCCTTTGAGACTGAAGGTGGAAGCGTTCGATAGCATTCCCAAGATTCTTTTCGTAAATCTGCCATCCATCCGGGTTCCCAAGAACGTGCCTCGGCAAAAGCCTTAAAAAGGCTTTCATCGGCAAAGGAATCCATCGCATCGGTCTTCACCGACGATCCGTTGTTCAGCTCGTTCATTGTTCCTCGATAGGAAGTTCAGCCAACGGAATCTTCCATCTCCATGTCGATGAGCCTTTTGAGCTCGACGCTGTATTCCATAGGGAATTCTCGAATCAAGTCGTTCACAAAACCGTTAACGCTTAGGCTTACGGCATCCGCCTCAGTCAGTCCTCTTTGGCGCATGTAAAAAATTTGCTCAGCGTTTAATTTAGAGACGCTGGCCTCGTGTTGCACTGCATTGCCGTTGCCACGAACCGTAATGGCAGGGTAGGTATCGGTTCGGCTGTTTGCGTTGATCAGAAGGGCGTCACATTCGGTATTGTTACGACAATTATTCAGATGTCCTGGTATTTGTACGAGACCACGATAAGATGAACGGCCCTTACCTATAGAAATTGATTTTGCTATTATGTTACTTGTGGTTTCGTCTGCCGCATGGACCATTTTAGCACCAGTATCTTGATGTTGTCCATCATTAGCGAGAGCAATGGAAAGGACTTCCCCCCTTGCCTTGCGACCCTTTAAGATAACACCGGGGTACTTCATGGTCAGGCGCGAACCGATGTTACAGTCTATCCAGCGTACTTCGGATTCTTCGTGAGCCATCGCTCTTTTTGTTACTAAGTTGAAAACATTGTTCGACCAATTTTGAACAGTGATATACTGAATCTTGGCTCCTGGCATAGCTACGAGTTCCACTACAGCGCTATGTAAAGTCGTGGTTTCGAACTTAGGTGCCGTACAACCCTCCATGTACGTAAGTTCTGCTCCTTCGTCGGCAATGATTAGGGTACGCTCAAACTGACCGAAGTTTTCAGCATTTATTCTAAAGTAAGCCTGTAAAGGTTGGGCAAGCTTAACCCCGGGGGGAACATAAATGAAACTTCCGCCACTGAAAACTGCTGAATTAAGTGCTGAAAACTTATTGTCCGACGCTGGGATAACTTTGCCAAACCATTTCCGGAAAATTTCTGGGTGATCCTTCAGTCCGTCAGAAGAGCCAACAAAAATAACTCCTTCTTTTTCCAGTTCGACTTTCATTCGGGAGTAGGCGGCTTCACTATCGAACTGAGCCTCTACGCCTGCGAGGAATTTTCTTTCCTGCTCGGGAATGCCGAGCCTCTCGAATGTTTCCTTTACGTCTTCGGGAACTTCTTCCCATGTACGGCTGGGCTTTTGACCTTTGGCAAGGTAGTAGCGAATTTTGTCGAAATGTATATTCTCTAAATCTTTTGTTGCCCAGTGCGTAGGCATCGGTTTGCGAGAGAAGGTATCCAAGGACTTGAGCCGGTAGTCCCGTATCCATTCGTCTTCTCCCTTGACTTCTGAGATGTATCGAACGACATCTTCTCGCAAGCCGACTCCTGCATCATATTGGTAGTCAGTCTCATAGCGGAAGTCACCCTTGTCCCGATCTACATTAATTTGAGTTGGTTGAATCATAGGGTAATCTCTCAGTGTTTTTAAGCAACTAGTTCTTCGCGAACCCAATCGTAGCCTTTTGCTTCTAATTCTAGAGCTAGTTCCTTGCCCCCGCTATGTGCAATGCGACCTTCCCACATTACGTGAACTTTATCGGGAACAATGTACTCCAGTAATCTCTGGTAGTGCGTGATTACTAGTATGCCTCGGTCGGGGTTACGCATCTGGTTGACGCCTTTTGCGACGATTTTTAGGGCGTCGATGTCAAGACCGCTGTCGGTTTCGTCCAATATGCAATACTTGGGCTTGAGCATGGCCATTTGTAGGATTTCACAACGTTTTTTCTCTCCACCCGAGAAACCTTCGTTTACGCAGCGTGAGGTGAACTTCCTGTCAATGCCGAGTTCGTCCATGCTAGCATACAAATCCTTGTAATAACCAACTGCGTCGACTGTTTCGTTTCCAGTCAAACGACCCTGTAGAGCCGCTCTTATAAAATTGGCTATGCTTACTCCGGGAACTTCAAGCGGGTATTGAAAAGCAAGGAAAAGGCCCAAGCGAGAAATTTCATCCGGCTCCATCCCTAGAATTTCATCTCCGTCTAGTAGGGCAGATCCGCTGGTTACTTCGTAGTCATCGTGTCCTGAAAGAACTTTTGAAAGAGTGCTTTTCCCGCTTCCATTAGGTCCCATGATTGCATGTACTTCGCCTTTCGGGATATTCAGGTTTAATCCACGCAGAATTTTTTTTTCTTCGATTTTAACGCGAAGATCTTTAATTTCCAAATAGCTCACTGATTTATTTTATGGTTCTGTAGATAGATTTACGAAATTGTATTAGTCACAGGTCCCCGCCCCAGAAATGATAGTTCTATGGTGTCGGCAGTAAATCCATGAGGTAGAAATTGTTCGATGGCAGAAAGCCTTTCATCATCAAGGGAAACATCGTATACTTTTCCAGAGTCACGGCAATGGAAGTGGGCATGGGGAGTCCTGTTTGGGCAAAAACGAGTCGGTGCACGGTCTAGATGTACTTGTTTTACTAATTCGCATTCGACCAATGTGTCCAAGCAATTATATATCGTAGCTAATGAAATGCTTGGAAGCTTTTTTCGAACGCGGAGATGAATGTCATCAGCTGTGGGGTGATCACGTTTTTCGAGAATAACGCCATACACGCAGGTTCTTTGGCGAGTCGGTCGAAGATTTCGGCACTTCAAGGCGTGCTTCAATCTGTTGCGTTCTGTCTCAGGAAGAGAGGTATTCACTTCCTCCTTCATGACGATACTGAGACTCGTTCGCAAGAAATAAATAGAATTATTCTAATTTTGTTCAATTTCTATAGTGAATCACCCTGAGCGCAGGAAATCCACCAAGTAGGGCGGAATGAATCAATAATCAGTAAAAGTGAAAAGACCCCACAAAAAAGTGGTTTTGTTCCCGCTGAAGTCCCGACGGTACCATAATTCGTCGGATTGCAACCGGAGAGTGCCAGTTTCAACGGGAGCAAAGGAATCTGGAGAGTGGGTAAACGCACCAGCGACATTAATATTTTTAGATAAGTACTTTTTGGCTTGGGGAAACATACTGCACCCAGAAAAACCAATTGCCGAAATTGTCAAAGTGATGACTATGGCAAATTGTTTGGCTTTTCGATTAAATGTCTTCATTAAACCGTCGAATGGAAGCATTTGAACATTGGTAAGTCAACTGGCAAAAACTTCAAAATCTCCTTGGCTATCATTCATTCCTAGAGATGATGTTTCTTCTGGAATGCGTTTTTTTTCTCGAATATGCTTTGTTTAGAAGTTCGGCGTTGTACCTCCGGCAAGCATTCATATTGTACCCTTTTTATCTTCAAGAACTTATGAGCAAAGGAAATTCTAAAATGGAGGAAATCGTGGCGTTGTGCAAGCGCCGTGGTTTCATTTTCCACTCTTCCGAAATATACGGGGGAATTAACGGCTTTTTCGACTACGGTCCCCTCGGAGTCGAACTTCGTAAAAACATAAAGGATGCGTGGTGGGAGGATATGGTACGTCGCCGAGACGATGTGGTGGGGTTGGACTGTAGCATAATAATGAATCCCGAGATTTGGCGATCTTCAGGTCATGTAGATGGTTTTACCGACCCTATGGTGGATTGTCGTGAATCAAAGATGCGCTACCGTGCTGATCAACTTTATTGCGGTCCTGTTGTTGTTGAAGACGAAACCATTGGCTGGATTTCGGTTCTCGAATCTGAAGTCGCGCAGGAAGAGGCTGACGCCAAGGCTATCGAAATGAAGCGTAAGCAGAGCAAACAAGGGGATTTGGCACCTGTTCTATTGCGATCTTTTGAAGAGATGTCTTCAGAGGAACGTTCACTTGCTCCTTCACCTGCTACGGGCAAAGTGGGCACGCTAACCGAACCTCGGGAATTCAACATGATGTTCGAGACCCATGTCGGTGCGTTACGCGACGCTTCTTCCGCTTGTTATCTTCGTCCCGAGACGGCTCAAGGTATCTTTGCAAATTTCAAGAATGTTCTCGATTCCGGTCGTCTCAAGGTTCCCTTCGGTATTGCCCAGATAGGTAAGGCATTCCGTAATGAAATAACTCCTCGAAACTTTATTTTTCGCTCACGTGAGTTCGAGCAAATGGAGATCGAGTACTTTATCCCTCCCGATGAAGAGGCATGGCCAAAGTACCATCGTGAATGGATCGCTACTCGAAAGGCATGGTTCTCTTCCATCGGTTTGACCAAGGAGCATCTTGGAGAGGAAGTACATCCTAAGGAAAAGCTTGCTCACTACGCTCGAGCTTGCACGGACATAACTTTCAAATTTCCTTTTGGGGAGCAAGAGCTGGAAGGTATCGCAGCTAGAGGTAATTTTGATCTTTCTCGTCATCAGGAATGTTCTGGAAAGTCTTTGGAATATTTCGACGAAGAGCGAAAAGAGCGATATGTCCCGCATGTCATTGAGCCTAGTCTGGGAGTCGATCGAACTTTGCTTGCGATTCTCTGCGCTGCCTATGACGTAGACGAAATTGAAGGAGACAAGCGTACTGTTCTTCGTTTTCACCCTCGAGTAGCTCCGATTAAGGTTGGAGTTTTTCCTTTGTTAAAGAAAAAACCCGAACTGGTGGAGAGAGCTCGCCAGTTATACGAACGTCTGCGTCGGAGGTGGAACGTCGTTTACGACCAAGGTGGAGCAATAGGTCGCCGTTATCGACGCATAGACGAAGCAGGAGCTCCCTTTGGCGTAACTGTAGACTTTGATACGATTGAAGGGGATGGCAGCTTTACTTTGAGGGATCGAGATACGACCAAGCAAAAAAGACTTTCAGAAGACGAATTGATTGTTTTTCTCGAGGAGCAAATCAACCCCTAGCAAGATATGCGTCGAGACGAGTTTATTCCTCGGCTTTTCGCCAGTCGCGCAGAACCATTTGAGGGAGACGTCTTCCGTTCCAGTGGTTCCAGCGAAAGTGCAAGGCAAGGTCGAGAGGGTATGATGTGGGCGGTATGTTTTTGCCCATCTGCCAAGCTATGCCTGAAACCGATTCCTCGCCATTGAAAATTGAAAACTGAAAATGGTCGCCCGAACCAACTCTGCGTGGCGGTCCCGATAGTCTAACGCCTCTCAAGGCAATCGTCGGCTCAGGGTTCTCTTGGCCAAATGGTGCAAGGTTGTTTATTTCGAGCAGCAGTTCAGGCCGGAGGTCCTCTGGGTTTAGGGTTGCATTGATAGTTAGAAAAGGCTCTGGCAAATTGCCTCCCGTCACCTCTCTGACTGCGAGGATGAAGGCCTCTTGAAATGGAACTAGGTTCTCTTGCGGCAAGTTCATTCCTACCGCGGCAGGATGTCCGCCCCAATGCGTTAGTAATTCCTTGCAGCGATGGAGAGTTTTCACCATGTCAACTCCGGGGACACTTCTTCCCGAACCTTTGTACTCACTTCCATCTTTAGCAAGAACGATACAGGGCTTTTGAAGGCTGTTTGCTAATTTGCCTGCCACAATGCCAACAACTCCGGGATTCCAGTGATCTCCATCCCCGAATGCAACTACTGCGGGTGAATTCGAAAAACTTTCCTCCGCCATTGTTACTGCTTCGGCTGTTAGCTTTGTCTCTATTTCCCGCCGTTCGATATTAAAGCCGTCTATTTTTTTTGCCAGAGTCTTACATGTCTCGCTATCTTCGCTCAATAACAGTTCCGTCGCAAATTCCGGCATATTGAGTCTACCGCATGCATTGATTCGAGGGGCTATGCGAAATGTCACGTCCTCTGCATCGAGTGATGAGCTCGCGTCAATGCCAGACACGGAAATTAGCGATTCAAGCCCGAACCCTGGGTGATGTGCTAAGTGTTTCAGTCCATATCGAGCAAGAATTCGATTTTCATCTCGCAGAGGTACCATGTCGGCAAGAGTGCCTAGCGAGGCTAAGGCCAGAAAATCTTTCGGGCTTATTCCTTTTGCCAACTCGTGATCATTTTCTCGAAGCCTTTTAATCAGTCCGTGAGATAGCTTGAAGGTGAGACCTGCAGTACATAGGTCTCGCCAAGGTTCAGCTTCATCTAGGTGCAGATGTGGGTTTAGGAGGATGGCGCCGTCGGGTGTTTCTGTTTTTGCTTGGTGATGGTCGACTACTAGAAGATCGATCCCCTTTGATTGAAGAAAGGCGTATTCCTCGGATGAATTCGTACCGCAATCGAGAGCAACGACTAAGTCGATGTCTCCCATTTGCAGACCTCGCTCAAGGACCGCGTGAGTCAACCCGTATCCCTCTTCTTTACGTTTTGGCGTAATGTGCGCAGGTTCGTTCCCCAATGCGGAAAGCACACGACAAAGCATGACCGTGGAAGTGATGCCGTCTACATCGTAGTCTCCTACTATAAGGACTGACTCCTTCTTGTTCAGAGACAGTATTAATCGTTCCACGGCCTCCTTCATTGACGGAAGGTCGAAGGGATTCGCTAAATCCGCAAGGTTTGGCTTCAGGAAAGCACGAGCAGAGTCTGCATCAGTAAATCCGCGAACTACGAGGAATCGAGAAAGAATAGGAGAGATCGCAAGAGATCTCGAAAGCCTCTCGGCAGTTTCTTCGGAGACGGAACTCTCAACCCATCGCATGTAGATACCTTTGGCCGAAAAATCTTTTAGGCCTCAAGTCTTGGATGAAGTTTGCCAGTCGTAATTTGGAACGAATTCCCGTTCCTCGACATGCTTGCGGTCACCTTTGTGCCACCAGTAGAAAATAGGACTGGCGATGAAAATTGAAGAGAAAGTGCCTGTTAAAATGCCGATTACAAAAACGAATGCAAAGTCATGGATGACTCCTGCTCCAAAAATCCATAGCGATAATGCGGCCATAAGGGTTGTGACGCTGGTAATGATTGTGCGAGAGAGAACTCGATTGATTGCAATCAGAATGATCTTTCTCAAATTTGTCACTGGATTCATTAGCAACTCTTCTCGAATCCGATCAAAAACGACTATGGTATCGTTGATGGAGTAGCCCACGATCATAAGAATGGAAGCGAGCATCGGTGCGGTGAATTGGCCCGAGCAAAGACTACCATCTGAAAGATAACCCACTAGGACAAACAGACCGACCGTCATCAATACATCGTGAATCGTTGCGATAACTGCACCTACGGCGTAACCGACTTCGAATCTAAATGCTACGTATAGGAGTATCCCGAGAAGAGCGACCAATACCGAAACGATTGCATCATGTTGAATCTTCTCACTGACCGATCCTCCAATTGTATTTGAACCGACTTCCACTAAGTTGGCTTTTGGATGGGCCTCATTCAGTGCAAAAAGTACGTTGCTTGCATTTGCTTCAGTTTGGAGAACCAGATATTCGCCCTTTTCCCCTGAACCGACTTCGGAGCGGTAAACATGCTGCACTTCACCAAGATTAGACTCTTTAACGACTTTTTCTAGTTCTGCGGTGTCTATCCGCTGGTCGAAGGAGGCAATCAATTCTTCTCCACCTTGAAAATCAATTCCTAAAATGTGATCCTTTTGCTCGTAAACAGCAAATATGCCGATAGCTACGATTATCCAAGAGATGGCAAAAGCCAATCGACGATGCTTTTGAAAATCGATCTGGGGTCGGGATTGACCTTTTTCAATTTTCTTTCCACTGATGAGATTTTTCACACCGTAGTGAAGGAGCATCTCCATAAGGAATCTGCTAACAACGAGGGCGCAGAATATTGAGACTAATATACCGATGGCAAGTGTGACTCCAAATCCTTTAACGGGTCCTGTACCCAACCATATCAGGATTGATGCGGTTATAAGTGTAGTGAGATTTGCGTCGATAATGGTTGAAAAAGCTTTGTCGTAGCCGCCTGCCAAAGCAGCTTCCGGGCTCTTCCCGGCACGCAGTTCCTCTCGTATTCGTTCGAAAATCAAGATGTTTGCGTCCACTGCCATGCCTATTGTTAGCACTAAAGCCGCGATGCCCGGCAGGGTGAAGGTAGCTTGAAAGAGACCTGCGAGCGCCGCTACCACAAGAAGAACGTTCGTGCCAACGGAAATCACGGCTATCAAGCCCCCCCCCTTGTACCATGTAATCATGAAAGCGATGACCAAAATTGCTCCAAGCATGCATGCCTTCCTACTGCTCTCCATCGCGTCTTCCGCCAGGGTGGGGGATACCTCGTACTTCTCTCCTATTGTTAAAGAAACCTTTAGGGGATTGTTCAAAATATCGGACAGCATCTTGGATTCTCTGCGAGTGAAGGAACCTTCGATTACCGCACTCCCTCCATCAATTCGCTTTTTGACAGTCGGTGCGCTTTCGAGAACTCCGTCGAGAACTACTGCCAATCGACCGATAGAACCGCTCGTGTTCGAATTTGCTATATCTCCCGTAAGGTTACCAAAATCCCTCCCACCCTCAGAAGTGAAGTCCAAAGCCACGTACCACCCACCCGATTGATCTTGTCTGGGTGCCGCTTTGTCCAATATGTCTCCTTCGGCTTGCGGATAGCGAGTAACCCATGCAACTTCCTCTACTCGAGCATTGTTGCGCAAGGCTACAAACGGTGTTCCGTCATCGTTTACCCAGTCGTCCCCCTCGAGTGGATTTGATGGGGCTTTTGGATCGGTACTCACCATGTGAAAGGCTAGGCGAGCTGGACGTTGTAATTCTTCGATCATTTCAGGGTTTTCCTTTGTCGTAAGATCAGGTATCTGCACCTCTATTGTGCTGTCGCCCTTCTTTCGTACCATTGTCTCAGCAACGCCAAAAGCGTTTAGGCGTTCACTCATAATCTCGACAACCTTGTCCATGGCGGAAGAATCCGAGTTTTCATTCGCTAGGGTGGCGTTTTCTTCTTCTGCGGAAGGCTGGATTTCTAGAGTGAACGCAACTCCTCCTCTGAGATCCAATCCCTTCCTTATGGATGCCTGAGAATTCCTAAGGAGTGCACGAAGAACAATGTCATTCCGCTTTTCACGATCTTTTTCATAAGAGGCGCGAATTCCTGGTTTAACGGCAAATGGAAGTAAGCGGGAAGCCACTGTCCCAAGAACACCAGTGGGCGGCTTGAAGTATTCCGCATAGTCTAGGCGGTTTTGCGTGGCGAAGTCCTTAAGGCTCTTGAAAGTAACCATTTCATCTTGAACGAGACCCTCTTTGACCTCGTTCAAGACTTTATCGAATGTTAGGTAGTTCGGATATAGCGTTTTGTTGGCGTCGCTAGTCGCTTGAGATAGGGCATATTCACCCAATTCCTGATCATCGAATGGAGTGATTAGAGCAAAGCTGACTATAACGAGAAACAAAGTCGGCAAGAATTTCCACAACACGTTTTTGGGCATGACTTATTTTAATTTGAAAGGAAACATTGTTACCCGCGAAAGAAAGAGGCGGGGAATAATTGTGGTGGGGTTGTAGAAACTAATCAATTTTCGCAGCGATGGCCTCTTTGGCTACCTCTATCTTAACATTCTCTCCGATGCGTAACACAAAGCGATCGTCTTTCACTCCGGTTACAGTGCCGAAAATGCCACCAAGAGTTTTGACTTGGGTTCCTTTTTCGAGAGCCTGTACCATTTTGTCGTGCTGTTTCTGTTTCTTTCTTTGAGGTGCGATAAGTAAAAAGTAGAAGGCAACGAGAATAAGAATCATTGGTAGAAAATCCATAATGCCTCCGCCCCCCTGTTTGTCGCCTGTGGGTGCCATTGCTAACAATCCTTGGTATTCGATCAATTTATCGCACATCATGATTTTTGAAAAAGGTGAATATCTTACCTACTCTGTCTCCCTTGGCAAGCCTATCATGACCCGATTTACAAATGTAATCCTTCTCCATTTTAAGAAGTTTCTGTCGCAGTTTTGTGTTCTGAGAAAAACTCTTTCGGCAAACCTCTTACGTGAATGTCCTGCTGGGGGAAGGGTATTTCAATTCTTCCTTCCCTAAAGCGATCCCATACGGCTAAAAGTAATTCGCTTCTCACGTTGCCTACGCCGTTGGATGGGTCCTCTATCCAAAAGCGCAGTTCTATATCCACCGAGTTGTCCCCAAAACCCGTGACAAGGCAGCGTGGTTCAGGACTGTTTATGATTCGGGGTATTGATCTTGCGGCGTCTAAACATAAATCAATGGCTTGTCTAGGGTCTGAGTCGTAAGAAATGCCAATGGGTACTCTTACTCGCACGTTCTTGTCGCTGAATGTCCAGTTTATTACCTTGTTTGTAATTAAGTTCTCGTTTGGGATTAGGTGTTCCTTGCCATCACGTGTGATTACTGATGCGTAGCGAGCTCGTAGTGAATTTATCCATCCGTAGGTGCCGTCGATCTCGATTACGTCTCCCGGTTTGATCGAACGGTCCAATAGCAGTATGAGTCCGCTGACCAGATTGGAAACCACCTTTTGTAAACCAAAACCTATGCCTACGCCGACCGCACCTCCCAGTAACGCAAACGATGACAAGTCGAGTCCGACGGTGGATAAAGCCACGGCAAAGGAGAAAAAGACAAGACCGATCCGCATGATCTTGCCAAGTAGAACCTGAAGTGACGGAGGGAGGTGAGGGAGTTGTCGGATACGGGTTTCGCCCGCAGTCGCGAGCATTGAAGTTCCCCATAGCAAACCTAGTAAAATCCCTATGCCATTAAGTAAGTCTAGAGCTGAAATTTCAGTGCTTCCGATGCTGAAACCAAATTTTCTTAGCAAGTCGACTGTTGCTCCCAAAAGGCCGAAACTGTGAAGGGCGGCAACTCCGAAAGCCACTACTGCTACCAATCTAAGCCATGCTCGGCTTTTTATGAAACCTGAAACTAATCGGAAAATTCCCCAAGCTCCGGCAACGCTGGTGAAGGGTCGAATAAGGTCACGAGTTGGCGAATGGTATTCGTAAAAAACAATTACCGTGAGCAAGCAAAGCGAAAGAAGGAATAGCGGAGCAACCATTCGCTCCAGTGCCGCCCAGATCTTTCGCAACAAAGGAGGGGAGTCCGGATTTTCCGCTAGAGGATGAATACGCCATTTTGTGAGGCGAGTGGCAATAAAGGTTACGCAGACCAATCCTGACATCAACAGCAGTTGCAACCTAACGGAGGTGTCATCCAGAAAAGATTTAGCGGTTTCCCAATCCAAGCTTATGGCAAGCAACTTGGTTAAGCTTTCGACGTCCATTTTTTTCTACAGAGTCAATGAGTGTATGGAGGTGCAATTATTCTACTAAATAGGGCCAAGTAATCAATAATTGTAATAAACCGATCAAGAATCCAAGAACCCCTCCGACAATCTCAATAAATCGAAATTCCTTCTTCATGATAGAGAAGAGCATATCTTCCAATCTGTCGCTGGAAAAGCTTTCCACTTTTTCACGCACCGTAGTCTTTACGTCGATTTCGGTTTCAAGTTTGTTTGCGATCTCATCTGATGCTTCGGTTAGCAAATCTTTCAATTCTGAAAGAAAAAGACCACTAACTTTTTTTATCATTTCATCATTCAGGAACATAGATAACATTGGAAATGCCTTCAAAAGTTTTTCGCTGATTGTTTTTTCGATGCGTTTTGCCGCCATGCTGGCTATTTCTTCGCTCCCCGCTACTTCGCGTAGTTTGCTTGTTACGTCTGAAATGGAAAACAGTTGTTCTGAGACGATTTCCCCAAGTTTTTCGGCAAGCGCTGCCTGTCTTTTAGGGAAAACTCCCTGAATCCGGAGTAAGCCCAAGGCATTTATTTCTTTCCGAGGATGGAAGAGCATCTTGACCGCCAGAAAGTTCGTCAGCCAACCTATTGCTCCGGCTATAAACGGAAGTATAAATATTAATTCTTTGGGTGGCATATGGATGAGTTTAAACTTTTTCCAGTTTCAAAAGAGTTAACCTTGTGTTAGCAAGGTCGTTGTGTGCAAGTATGTTTTGAGATTTCTTTTTATTCTTTTGTTATTTTTACCCTCCGTATCTTGTACAAAGTTCGTGACCAAGCCAGTTAAGTTTACTGTTGATCTGACTCTTAAACCTTTGAAGGTCATAACAGATGCAACGGTTGACTTGGTGGAGAAACCCGTTCGCAAGGTTGTGGAATTCGCTAAACCGAAAAATCCTCTAAAAGCGTTTCACTAATTCTTTTTTTTGTAATGCAAAAAAGGCCGCATAAGCGGCCTTTTTTGGGGTATTAAAAGATTAGATTTCGTTAGGCAGTTCGAATTGTCGGTTCCAATTTCAGTGAAGCAGAGTTGGTACAGAAACGAAGACCTGTTGGAGGAGGACCATCTGGGAACACATGACCTATGTGCGATCCGCAGTTTGCGCAAGTGGACTCTTCGCGGTTCATACCGTGACTTGTATCCGTTCGGTTAGTTACTCTTTCTGAATCTATTGCCTCAAAGAAGCTTGGCCATCCCGAACCTGAATCGTACTTCGCTTCTGAACTGAATAGCGAAACTCCACAAGCAATACAGTTGTAAGTTCCCTCAACCTTACAGTCCCAGTATTTTCCCGTGAAAGGTCTTTCAGTCCCACCTCCACAACATACGAAATGCTGTTCCTCAGTAAGGTGAGAAATGTCGCAATTCAAATGTTTGTCAGGAGAAGAACTCATTGGAGTCGTCCTATTTTCTTCTTCTTGCTCCGAATCCTCCACTGTTTCCGAAACCACGATTACGTTTTCGCGAAACTGGGGTCGAAGAAGGTAGCATCTCTGAAGGAGATTCGCGGTATGAGAATCCTTCGAGTTCCTCTCTTGGCAGCGGGTTGCCTAGCAATTTTTCGATGGCATCAACTTTAGGCAAGTCATCTGGAGCAAATAACGTAAATGCCTCTCCTTCGGTTTTTGCTCTTCCTGTCCTGCCAATTCGATGCACGTAATCCTCTGAATGCTGAGGAACATCATAATTAATAACATGGGTTACGTTAGAAATGTCAAGTCCTCTGGAAGCCACGTCAGTGGCAGATAAAATTTTGACCTTTCCCGTCTTGAAGTCCTGCAATGCTTTCATCCTTTCGGTTTGTCGCATGTCTGAATGTAGCACACTGACTTCTCTTCCATGTTCCTCAAGCCATCTACTTATTCTGTCAGTACCTCTCCTTGTTTGAAAGAAGATTATTAAGCTGTCGAATTTTATGCTCTTTAGTAGAGCAACCAACAAATCGAATTTTTGGATGGCGGGTACAGGAAAGAGGGCGTGTCTTACCGTTTCGGCAGCAGAAATATTTATATCAATCTTGATTACTGCAGGGTCCTTCAGAGCCCAATCAGCTAATCTGCGAACTGAATCCGGAATTGTTGCCGAAAACAGCAGAGTTTGTCTAGTTCGAGGAGTTTTTTGAATAATCTTAGTAACATCCTCGATAAAGCCCATGTCCAGCATGCGATCGACTTCGTCGAGAATTAATATTTCAATGTTCTTTAGGTTCAAGTTACCCTGACCAATATGATCGATAAGACGACCAGGGGTCGCAACGACGATGTCGGGGCCCGCTGCAAGTTGTTCGAGTTGTTTGCCATATTTTACACCGCCGTACAGCAACGCCATATTCAAACCCAAGTTTTGGCCGTAATTCCTGAAGTTTTCTTCAATTTGAATGGCAAGTTCTCGAGTCGGCGCCAAAGCCAATACCCGACAAGCGCCGTGTTTGCCCAAACGGTGTAAGGCCGGCAATGCAAAGGCAGCAGTTTTACCAGTTCCGGTCTGTGCTGAACCCACCAAGTCGCGGCCCTCTAATATAATCGGAATTGCGTCCAATTGGATAGGGGTAGGTTCATCATAACCTCGATCGGCAACTGTTTGAACGATCTTATCGCTGAGACCAAGTGTGGCGAAATTCATATTTTTTTCTTTGTAATAGCACGGGTAAGGTTATTTATCAAATAACTCGGATCAGCCAAAATGGAAGTAACCCTTAAGCACAAGCATAATCCTAAATATCGAGGACGAATCGCACCCACTCCTTCAGGTTATCTTCATGTAGGTCATGTACGAACCTTTCGGGTAGCATGGCAACGGGCTCGAGACGCTGGAGGCAGATTGGTATTTCGAAATGATGATCTTGACACTGATAGATGTCGACCTGAATTCGCAAGAGCTGCGATCGAAGATCTCAGAAGTTTGGGATTGGATTGGGACGAAGGACCCGATTTGGGTGGAACATTTGGACCTTACAACCAAAGTGAAAGGCATGAACATTATCTCGCGGCATGGCAAAAACTAAGAGATACTGGAAATATCTATCCATGTAATTGTTCGCGTAGTGAAATTAAAGCCTTCAATCAAAAATCAATTGATGGGGAAGAATTTCTTTTTCCACCTCAACTACGACCCAACGAAACGGAATTACGAATGCCTGAAGAACCAGGTTACGTAAACTGGAGGTTTCGTACCCCAGTATCTCAAGAAATTTCATTTAACGATAGAAATCTAGGCCGACAAAACTTTAAAGTAGGAGAGGATTTTTCCGATTTTCTGATTTGGCGAAAAAATGGCTATCCATCATACGAACTCGCAACTGTTATAGATGAAATCAATATGAGTATTACTGAAATTGTGCGTGGTTTAGACCTTCTTAAATCATCAGCGAGGCAGACTCTTGTTTTTTCGGCTCTAGAGGTAACTCCGCCAGAATTTTATCACTGTGAAATAATGATGGACGAGAATGGTCGAAAACTGTCTAAGTCTGATAGAACCCTACCTCGACTCTCTCTTCCTGTTTGAGTATTCTTGAGCTTTGACTACGGACAGGAATTCATAATGTCCGTGGAGACGAGCAAAGACATAACCCGGCCATCCGTCTAAAAATCCTTTTTGCCAGATATAAACATATAGAAAGCGCAATAATGGCCGAAAAGGTAGCATCCTGAAAATCCTTCGTAAACGCCTTTTCCCCTTCACTTGATCGTTCTGGAGTGAACATGGATTGTCTTTGCATGTACTCTCGACCACAGCTTCCCAATTCGAATAGCGATTATGCTTTTCCACAAAACTGTCAATTGTAGGGAAAGCATGATGATCCATAATGGAGCGAAGTTTTCCGGTTATCCCGTTGACCACAATATGTTCGTGAATTTCGTTGTCGCCACTAGCTGTTTCGGCCACAGTGATTTTTTCGTATTTCCCCAATCGATGTTTGAACAGGCGTAGATTCCAGTTCGGAAAGTATGCATGCCGCAGTGGACGATCCATGAAGAAATAGCGTCGATTGATCCAGTAACCCGCGTTCGGATCTTGTGGGTTTTGTATGATCTCACGAATTTCTTTTTCTGCTTCAGGAGGTAGGCATTCGTCCGCATCAAGAATCAGCACCCACTCGTTTTTGAAGGGAAGGTTTTCAATAGCCCAGTTCTTCTTTTTAGGCCATCCCCCTTTGTATTGAAACTGAATGACTTTAGCCCCAAGACCTTCGGCCAGTTCAACGGTACGATCCGTGCTTTGCGAATCGACGACGAAAGCTTCTTCAATCCATGGTACCGAATTTAAGCATCTCTCAATGTTTTTCTCCTCGTTTTTGCACGGTACAATCAAAGAAATCTCAACCTTAGGGGATTTCACGATTCTATAATTTTCTTAATTATCGACTCAGTGAGAGGACCATTCGAATGCCAAGCGAATAGGTTGTTTGTGTGAGTCCCTACGGATTCATTTCTTTCAGCATCCAAAACGGAGTAACCTATCTTTTTCAGGAAACCTATTGCCTGTTCTTGCTTTGGAGGAAATGATTCCATGATAACCAGTGGCTTGTCGTTTTTAAGGCAATCTTTCGCACCGCGCAAGACTTCGTTCTCGTGACCTTCGACATCGATTTTGATTAAATGAGGTTTTGTTTTCTCTCTAATAAAAGAATCAAGAGTTTCTCTTCGGACATCTATAGTCGAAGTCGCTTGACCCAGATATTTTTCCACCCAAGGAGTCTCTCCGTTCGAGATCATCCCCGTCGCCGAGGTATACTGGTCCTGGTGAAAGCAGACTTGTCCTGGTTTATCGCTAAGGGCGACTCCCTCAATTCTCACATTTTTTAAATCGGAGTGAGAAACAGTCATGCGAAGTAGTTCAATGTTGTCGGGGTCGGGTTCAAAGACGATGACGGAAGCGTCAGGGTTAGCCTCTGAAACCTGCCAAGCATATTTACCGAGGTTTGCTCCGATGTCATAAAAGGAGGTAGAATGCTCAATCTTCTTAAGTGCACCAATGAGTAATCCGAATAAGTTCGTGATCTCCGGTTCTATCTTACCCTTGTTCCATCGCACGGATGCATGAGTCAACGGTCGTATCGCGATCGGAAATTGATATCCAATATCACATAGCTTTGCTTTGTTTAAGCGGCTTTGCAAAAGTTTTGAAAATGCACGGGTTTTCCGCAGACAGTGCAAAGGAGAAGAAAAGAAAAGGGGAATATCCACTACTTTGATTCAACCAGCCTTTTGTATAGGCTTTCATAAGCTTGGGCGCATTCCCTTGCTTTGGGAATATTTGGTCGTAGCGCATTTGTTCTATCTGAACCTAAGATCTCTTTGATTTTTATAACTATGTCTTTTGTGCTCTTGGGATCTACGTAAATGGCCGCCGATCCCAGAATGTCATCCATTGCACCAGTTTTTGAAGCTATGACGGCACACCCCAAAGAACTCGCTTCCAAGGGCGGCCAGCCAAATCCTTCTATTAGAGAAGGAAATATCAATGCATTTGCTTGTTCATAGAGTGTTTTAAGCCCGGATTCGGATAAATCGGAAAGTACGGTCAATTCTTTTGGGTTATCCTTAAGCCACCGTTCTGTTTTCTCAGTCAACTCTTCCGGTTGAGGCAACGGACCCACGAGTACGAGTTTGTGATTATTTAAATTACCCCCTTCTTTTAAATTAACAAAAGCTTTAATCAATCTCTTCCTGTTTTTGTACCACGCTGAACTTCCAACATGCAAAAAAAAGTCTTTTCCCAATATGTTGAAGGGAAGATCTCCGATGGAATTATCGTCGCCCTGTTCCGATTGAACTCCGAGATGAATGACTTCGGAAAAACCTTTTGAGGAAGGTGTGATTCTATTCAAGTCCGTTTCCGTTCGGGATGAATCGCAGGCATAAGCATCAGCATAGGTCAGGGAGCGATGGATCCAACCTTGTAAGCGTTTCCCACTTGCAGAGGTTCTTGGAGCTTCGGGGAAGTCGTTATGGGCAGTGCGAATGGCAATCAAATCGTGGCAAGTCAATATTTTGGCTAGAGATTTGAGCCTTTGGACTTTAGGCAAGTACATGGCATTGGAGTGATCGACGACATGTAGCACGTCGATTGGGTTTGACTTACTTCGTAAACGACGGGCAAGGGTTCGAGGAAATAGTAAGTACTTGTCGAGGTAGCCTGCCCATTTTTTCCAATTGTTGGATGGGCAGAGCTTACGGAGATGGGCCTTTGGGTGAATCTCCTCGAGGTTCGTCCCATCTTCAGGAATGTGGGAAAGAAGCAAATCTGCAAAGCGGAGCATGCTCCGCTGGTGGTCTTCCCGGTAGTTGGTAAGTAGAAGAACTCGAATGGGTGCCGCCATTAAGCTGGCTTCTTGGCTAGGGCTGCGGCAAGGCATAAACCACT
>PCBO01000150.1 GCA_002730975.1 Opitutia bacterium | reverse complement strand
TTCCCACTACAAGTACATCCGGAATTTCATGTCGCACGTTCCCCACGCCCAGCCCAGCCAGTACAAAGACGGAAAGAAAATCGTGCAGGTCATTCGCGGCCTGCACAAGGAAGGTAAACTCAACGAGCAACAGTCACTACCCTTCGCTTCCCGTCGCCCGCCGGAGGAACTTTACGACCTGCAAAGCGACCCGCATGAACTGGTGAACTTGGCCACGGATCCCACGCACCGAGATCGCTTGGCCACCATGCGCAAGGTTCTCTACCAACGCATGGTGGAGACACGTGACATGGGCTTGATCCCCGAGCCGATTCTGGAGGACGTCGGGCGGGAGGCGGGAAACAAATACCTCGCTTTTCTCAAAACCGACTACAGCAAGCAAACCCGGCGATTGATCGAGGTGATCACCTCCGGCGAAGCAAACGAGAGCTACAAGCTATTGGGCTTTGCCAAATCTTCGGATCCATCGACCCGTTACTGGGCGGCCGTCTGGTTGGGGGTCAACAAGACGGAAAAAAGCAAAGCAACCCTTTTGAAATTAACCACTGATCCGGTACCTACCGTTCGCGTCGCGGCTATTCAGGCTTTGTGCAAGTTCGTCGACCTGAGCCACCTGAAGCCATTGTTCGACCATATCAAGGACCCGAACCTGCTGGTCGGGATGTTCGCCCTGCGGGCCATCGAGGAACTTGGCGACGCCGGCAAAGCCCACCGCGAAGCGATTGCCACGGCCCAGAAGTCGAAATACGAATTCTCCCGACGCATCGCAAGGCGATTGACCGCCAAGTGGCCTTGAGGTTAGGAATCAAACCTACTCCTACCCTATATAAATTACAGAACTTATGATGCTGCGATTCCTTGTCATGGCCTTCCTCGCCTTCTTGCCATTCGTTGGCCAGGCCAACGAAAACTTCAATATCCTCAAAAACACGAAGAACATCGTTTTCTTGGGAGACAGCATCACCTATGGGGGTGAGTATGTTGTTTTTTTCGAGAGATGGCTCACCGTCAACCATCCGGAGCTCAGCCCGGAGGTATTGAACCAGGGCATCCCGAGCGAAACGGTGTCCGGTTTGTCTGAACCGGGACACATCAGGCACGGGTTCCCACGGCCTGATATGCACGAGCGACTGGACCGCGCCCTCAAAGCCTTGGAACCCGACCTGATCATCGCCTGCTACGGAATCAACTGCGGGATCTACATGCCACTCGATGGGGAACGCTTCGACAAGTACAAGGAAGGCGTGCAACGGTTGAAGAAGAAGGCTGAGGCCCAAGGGGCGAAGATGATCTTCATGACCCCTCCGGTCTACGACAAGCCCAACCCCAAGTTCGATTACGACGTCGTCATGGCGGCCTACGCCAAGTGGCTGGTCTCGAAACGCAAGGACGGATGGCTGGTGATCGACCTGCACACTGTGATGAAGGAATCCCTCGCCGAGAAACGGGAGAAGGATCCGAAGTTCAAGTACTCCCGCGACGGTGTCCACCCGGGAACCGAGGGGCATGAACTGATGGCTCAACAGATCATCAACTTCTTCGCCGTCAAGCCGCCGCTCAAAGATCCGCAACCCAATGCCTATGGGCGCATGATGATGTTCCTGCGCGAACGCATGCGGGCAAAACGGGATGCCTGGTTGACCGAGATCGGACACAAGCGACCAATGCGGAAGGGCAAGCCATTGGCGGAGGCCAACAAGATCGCCGCCGAGAACACCGTCCGCATCAAACAAAACCTCGAAACCATCCTCAGGGAAGCCAAGTAAAACTGATTTAATTCCAATCCATGAAACCATACTCTTTTCTGCTCTCAATCCTCCTCGCCATCCCATGTCTTGTCTTCGGGGCCAAGGATAAGCCGAACGTCTTGCTCCTCTCGATCGACGATTTGAATGATTGGGTCGGTTGCCTCGGCGGTCACCCCCAAGCCAAGACCCCCAACATCGACCGGTTGGCCAAGATGGGCACCCTGTTTGCCAACGGACATTGCCAGTCTCCGGTCTGCAATCCATCTCGAGCTAGTATGATGACAGGGCGCTACCCGCATACAAGCGGAGTGTATTTTCTCAGTCCGGATCTGGAAGCGGCCCCCGTCCTCAAGGACGTCCAGACCCTGCCCGAAGTCTTTGCCGACAATGGGTACCAAACGATGGCGGCAGGCAAGATCTTCCACCGGGGAGACAAGCGCTTTTTTCAGGAATACCTGCCCACGGGCGGGTTTGGTCCCCGCCCCAAGAAAAAGATTTCCCAACCTCACGGACATCCCTTGTGGGACTGGGGAGTCTTTCCGGATGACGACAACCTGATGCCCGACATGAAATGCGCCAAGTGGGCGGTCGAGCAGTTGAAGAAGAAACACGAAAAGCCTTTCTTCATGGGAGTCGGTTTTTACCGTCCTCACGTTCCGATGTATGCCACCAAGAAATGGTTCGACATGCACCCCAGGGAAAAAATCAAGCTCCCTCTGGTTCAGAAAAACGACCGCAAGGACTTGAGCCAATACGCGATCGACCTGACCAATTTGAATCATGTTTCGCCCACCCACAAATGGGTCAGCGAAGCCGGGCAGTGGGACCATGCCGTTCAGTCCTATCTGGCCTCGGTGACCTTTGCCGATCATTGCCTGGGTCTCGTGCTCGATGCTCTGGATTCAAGCGACTACGCCGGCAATACGGTCATCGCCTTCTTTTCCGACCATGGGTTCCACCTTGGGGAAAAGGAACGCTGGGCCAAGCGTTCTCTTTGGGAGGACGGAACCCGTGTCCCCATCATCGTGTCGGCTCCCGGTTACAAGAAAAACCAAAAATCAGATCGACCTGCCGAGCTTCTCGACCTTTTCCCCACCCTGCTCGAATTGGCCGGACTGCCTGCTGACTCCACCCAGGAAGGGCAGAGTCTGGTGCCCCTCATGAAGAACCCCAAGAAGGAGTGGGTACACCCCGCCATCACCAGTTTCGGGTTGGGCAACTACTCGGTGCGCACAACCCGCTACCGCTTTATCCAGTACTTCGACGGTTCACGGGAACTCTATGACCTAAGCAAGGATCCACACGAATGGAAGAACTTGGCCGCCGACCCGAAGAACAAATCGATCATCGAGGAGCACGCTGCCCACTTGCCCAAGAAGCAACATCCCATCCTTCCGGGCAGGTCGACCGGGCATGCGGCCTACGGGGCGGCCAACGCCAATATCAAGAAGGATTGATCCTTTGCCGAAACCTCCCTTAGGGTACCTAAGATGAGCATAACTCGAATCACAACCTTGCCGGTTCTGACTATTGCGGCGTTGCTTCTGTCAGGTTTGACGGCAAACGCCGAGCCGCCTTCCGGCTTCGAAGAAGTGATGAAACCATTCCTGAAGGAAAACTGCATCCGTTGTCACGGGGAGAAGAAGCAAAAGGGAAAGCTTGCTCTTCATGAGGTGTCGTTCGATTTCGCAAAGGACGAGACTTCGGACTTGTGGCTTGAAATCCTTGCCCAACTGACGGCCCGCGACATGCCTCCGCCTGACGAGGAAACACAGCCGGCTGATTCGCAACGCAATACGGTGATCGAATGGATCGACCGGCAGTTGCTGACCGCGGGCTCAGGAGAGACTTACCGCAAAAAGCTGCTCGCACCCGAATATGGCAACTGGGTAAACCACGAAAAGCTCTTTTCGGGGGAAATCAAAACTCCTCCCTTTTCTCCCGCCCGGCTCTGGCGGTTCAGTACCGAGATTTTTGCCCACAAAGGCTTTGGAAAAGCGAAGAGTCCCTTCAGTTACGTGACCTCGGAGCGCGGGATCCGCGACTACGCGGCTATGTCGGTGGCGGATCAGAGCACGGTTCAGATGACGATGATCGTGGCCGATTCGTTTCTTGCAGATCGGCAAAGACGCGGCGATTTCAAGGATTTTTCGGAGGGTAAGCCGGTGCCTGAGGAGCAGGCGCTTGTGGAGGTGATCAGGCGGGAGCATATTCGGGTGATCGGACGCTACCCGAACAAGGAAGAGCAGGCAAAGTATCTGACCTTTCTAAAACAGAGTATCAAAACCGGGGGCAACTTGGACGGATTCAAAACGACCATCAAAGCGATGTTCCTGAGTCCGGAATCGATCTACCGGATGGAATTCGGCCTAGGTGAGGTGGACGAGCACGGACGCCAGCATTTGTCACCAGACGAACTGGCTCATGCGATCGCCTATGCCTTGACGGATCACAGACCGGACAACCATCCTTTCATTCGAGACGCATTGCAAAAGGATAAGCTGAAAAACAAGGAAGACGTGACCGGTCTTGTTCGCAAATTGCTGGACGAGCAACTATTGACGGGGCACTGGGACCGGAAGGATCTGCCGCGAATCGGCAGGTTCTTTGAGGAGTTCTTTGGTTTTCATCGAGCCGGAACGGTCTTCAAGGACAACGACCGGCGGGGTGCGGAAAAGATTAACCAATGGAACACGACCATGCTCATTCACGACGCGCGCATGCTCATTGATCACATATTGAAAAAGGACAAGAACGTGATCGCCGAGTTATTAACCACCAATGAATACTTCATCGCGCATCCGGGAGACAACGAGTATGCGCGGGAGTATTACGAAAAGAGAATCGCGGAGATTCTGGATCCCGGTTACGTGGATGCCCGCATCGAGCTGCGTAAGAAACAAATCAAGGGAGATTTCAATTTTGAGAATATGCCTGAAAAGGCCGAGAAAGCGCTGGTTTCCGCCCGGCGGGATGCGGAGAAAACGGTTACGGTATATCAAGCGGCACTGGACAAGGGAATGCACCGCCATCCCGCTTTTCCTTTCGAGGGCAAGAGGCGCGGCATTGCGGATCTCCTTTATATCGAGCCCTACAATTTACCTAGCAACGGTCGCCACGGGGAACAAAAGTGGGACTGGCCCATCGAGCAACCCTTGAAGATGCCCAAGGAGGAAAGGGCCGGTTTGCTGACCCATCCGGCTTGGTTGACAGCCTATTCACTCAATGAGGGCAACGATCCCATTCATAGGGGGATCTGGGTATACGAACGGTTGCTCGCCGGGGTGCTTGGAGACGTCCCTCCGGACGTCGACGCGGCCGTACCAACCGATCCCCACAAAACCCTCAGAGAACGGATGGAGCCACTGCGGAACGAACGATGCTGGAAGTGCCACCGCAAGATGAATCCGCTCGGCGAAGCCTTCGAGATCTTTGATGATTGGGGGCGCTATCGAACCCTTCACTACTTTGATGAGAACGGTGAAATCTACATGCGTCGCGACAACCAGTTCGACCGAAAGCTCAAAGAGGGAAAACTCACGACCCGCAAGGTCGACGCATCCGGTGAAATTGCCTTTTCGGGCGATCCGCAGATCGATGGCAAAGTAAAGGATGCGATCGAAATGATGCAGCGCCTGGGGCTTTCGGACCGTGCCCGTCAGTCCTTCATCCGCCATTTGTTCCGCTATTTCATGGGTCGCAACGAGATGCTGAGCGATTCAAAAACCTTGATCGAAGCCGAAAAAGCCTATGTAAATAATGGAGGTAGCTTCAAAGCTCTCGTTGTCTCCTTAATCAGTTCCGATTCTTTTCTATACAGACGATAACCATTCTTTTTATGATATACAAAAGACGTCAATTTTTTCGGAACCTCTCCCTTGGAGGAAGCGCTTTGGCCTTGGCCCCCTTTCTCCAATCCGTCCGTGTTCATGGAGCCGGGAACGAGGCCGCCTTGCCCAAGCGTTTCGTCTTTGTTGTCAAATCCTCCGGCATCGACAAGTTCAACCTCGTACCCGAGGGTCTCGAAAATCACTTCGTCAATCCGGAGGACGGAAAGAAATTGGGAAATCGAGGCCGGAGGGAAGGTCCACTTGTGAATGTCGCTTTGGCGGATCACAAGTTACCGGAAAAACTGGCCGCCTTGGAAATGTTCAAAGACCGCCTGACGGTTATTCAGAGTTTGTCCGGGGTGGGCTTCAGGGGAAATCATACCAAGGGGTTCGGAACCCTTTCGCTTCATGATTCGGAAAAGGTAGCCATTGCGCCCACTCTGGACTGTCTACTTGGGCAGCATCTCTCCACGGGTCCTTATCCGATGTACGGGATGGCCATGAACGGGCAACTCCTCGAGGGCGGATGGAAACCCGAAGACTCCTATTGCTATCCCAACCTTTCCGCCTACGCGGCCGCCAAGCCGGTTGCCTATCAAGGGTCGCCCCAAAAAGCCTTTCTTGAACTTTTCGGCGCAGCCGTCGCAACGCCCGAACAACTGGAAAAGAAAATTGCCCTAAACGGTAACCTCATGGACTTTCTGAGCGAGGATGCCCGGCGGGTGGAGAAGCAACTCTCCGGGGACGACAAGGAACGGTTCGCTCAATATATGGATTCGTTCGATTCACTGAGAAAGATCGAGGAGAAGAAAGCCGGTCTCACGGACCGCATTCAAAAGCACGCCCCCGAACGGACGGACCGATTCGATTCCACCACTCCGTCCGGACGCATCGAATCGCACTTTGAAATCGCATCCGCCGCTCTGATAGCTGGTCTGACTAACGTGATCACCCTGCGTCCGGACACCCTGGGCGTGAAGTACTCGGAACTCGGCCTCTCCAATTCCGTACACGCTTTGGGGCACCTGCAGGACAACAAAGCGTCCAATGGTTGGACCGGACACCAGGCCCGCATGGAAGTCGAGAAGCTACACTTGAAACAGATCGCAAAAATGGCGAAGAAGTTCGCCGGCATCCCGGAAGGGAACGGTTCGATGCTCGACAACACGATTATCGTTTACATGTCCTGTTCATCAGGCGACCATCATTGCGCCGGTCATGACTGGCCGACCATTCTGTTGGGAGGAATGGGTAAGAAACTAAAGATGGGTCGCTATCTCGAGTACCCCAAGTATGGAAGCAAAGGCCACCGCACGGTTGGTAACTTTTATCTTTCCTTGATGCAGGCCGCGGGAATGAAAACTTCCGAAACTTTTGGGCAACCGGATGCCAACCTTAAGGATCTCGACCTCAAGGGCCCCCTTCAGGAGTTGATGGTTGGGTAGAACAAGTCGACTGATCCAAGGGAAAACTGCATGAATCATGCATAAACGAATTGTCCCCCTTACCATGCAGCTCTCGATCCTTCATGTAGTCATCCTCCTTTTTATCGGTCTTCGGGCTCTC
>PCBO01000149.1 GCA_002730975.1 Opitutia bacterium | reverse complement strand
GCTCGACCGCATCAAAGGCACCGTCACGGTGCGGAACAAGTCGTGGGTGTGCGGGAAGTGGGTGCCTCTCAAACCAAGCGACAACGACGACGACGACAAGGATGAGCGATTCGTGTGGTGTGACGGTGCGATGCAGCTGCTGCTGTCGTCCACGGGTGCCAGGTACCACATCGACCTGCGAAGGCGGCCATGGCCGGCAGTGGTTGCAGCAGGCGGTGGCGAAGGCAAAGGCCCGGCTCGGTTTAGCGGGTTTGCTTACATTGGCGCGCTATAAATGTGTAGTAGATAAGGTATATAGGAGAGGCCAAACAAAAACACCAAATGCTACCCGGAGCACACGCTTGGGTGCAGGGCTTTGCGCACGACGGCAGCGAGGACCCTTGCCGAGCCTCGGACGAGCCACTGCCGACCAAGGCCGCTTCGCGCAAGTGGAGCAGCAGCGCGCAGAACCGCGGCTACTCGTCCAGCAGCATCAGACGCGGCAACGCCGTCGACGGCCTGATCAGCGATCCGGACTCCGAGCTGCACGCGGCGTTCAAGGCCGCGCTCGAAAAGCACAAGCTCAAGATCATCGCTTGGCAGCAGTGCGTCGAAATGCCTCCTTCGGCGCCCGAGATTTTTCAAGGACACGCACCCGTGCTCGACTGCGTCTGCACGACGACGAGCAGTGACAAAGGTGGTGGTGGTGGCGTCTTTGTGCCCGTTGAGGTCAAGGCCTGCCGTCCGAGGAGACAGCTCAAGCGCCGCTCCGCCAAGGACGCAGGCTGCAAACCACCTTTCCAAGACTACGCCGACACTTGGGGCCTCAGGCACCAGCTGCAGCTGCTGATGCAGAGCGCGGCGCTGGGCCACCACCACCACCGAAACGGCAAGCCGCGCGGTTTCGTGGCCTACGTGGACGTTTGCCGAAAGTCTGTTACGCTGGTTAAGCTAAACCCCGCGCTATGGCCATGCGTGTGCTAAGCGCATAAGCGCACCCCCGCGCGGCCCTTCATCGCCTTCTCGTTCATCTCCTCATTGAACCGGTCGATGTACATTTTCGCTACGATTGGAGGCAATCCTTTGGTGATTCCGCAGAACACATCCTCCATGTTCTTCTCGGAGTCCTCTGGGTCTGCATTCGAGCCCGTGGAAATCGTCCTCAATAGTCGCTTGATCCTTTTGTACCTTTTCTCCTCGATGCTACAAGAGAATGTGTGATTCTTCACGAAGTAGTTGAGCACACTCGGTTCTCCTTCCTCGTTCTTCTTCTCTTCCCGCTTGCGCTTGCATCCTCCTCGATCCTCCTCCTCCTTTCCTTGTTGTTGTTGTTGTTGTTCGCTGGCTGATGCCATGGAAGCAAGAGCGCACAAGGCAACGTCTTCACTTTCAGTGGTGGTGCTGGTGTTCATGGACGTGCGTGTTCAACGAGTGGGGCGAAAAATGTATTCCTGCCTTTTATACGAAACATTTTGGCCGTTGGACGGCAACGGTTTAACCGTTGCCGTTTTCATCAATGCTTAAATAAAAAAAAAAACTGCCGTTGGAATTTAAAAGGGGCGCGGAGAGGGAGTAGTAGTTGGCGCTGCAGGAGGCATCGGGGGCCTTTGTGATCGAGCGGTTGTCGGATGCTGCTCGCGTGGCCAACCGCCAAAAGCGCAAGGCGACGACGGACAAGGACATGAAGCTTTTGCGCGACCTGAAGCCAATGGACTGGGAGAGAAGGAAGAGAGAGAGAGAGAATGAGAACGATCTGCAGTAATATAATAATGAGAGGAGGTGGTTCGCGTTATATAGTGGCAGGCTCGATTGGTTATATATAACAAACTCGGCGCTCTGAAGGGCAACAGCACCGCCGCTTTCGTGTTTGCGCGTGTTGTTAAATCTTGTGCGCGGCGTGTGGGTGTGTATTATTTAAGCAACCGCACCAAGGGAAGGTCGTCTCATTCAAAGACGCAACAACAGCAAGCATGTACGCAATCTCTTCACCATCTGCAGGAGGCATCGGTCCCGTCCACTCCTTTGGCACGGCGCCTGAGTCGGGTCCTCACCGGTTCGGCACCGGCGGCGCGACGTCCATGGGCCCGCCGTCCTTCACCGGCGGTGGCATCCCGAGCGGTTCGCAGCGCGGCGACATGGGTAACGCCCTGACGCACAAGCAGTCGGCGCGCATCGTCGTCGCCAAGACCGACGCCCTCGGCAAAGACTACTCCTACGCCAACCACGTGAAGACCCTTGTCGAGAAGGAGTTCACCATGGTCATGTGCCAAGACGGAGCGAGAGGTCTGAGCCCTCTGCCCACTCCTGGCGACCACGCGCCTCTGGTGTCGCTGGCGTACCTCAACTACATGGAGCTCTCCGAGCCAGCCAGCGAGCCAGCCGTGCCCAATGTGGAGGAGTACCTGGTGGAAAAAGTGCACAAGCCGTTTGGCCCAATGATCAACAGGGACGACGTGGTCAAGAACCACTACGGCGTGCAGCAGAGCGTCGCCAACGTGACGGTCGGTGGCCGCGCGACGTTCTCCAACTGCTTCATCCGCACGAGCCTGCTCACCAAGACACCGAGGGCGTCGGTGGTCAACGGCGACGCCGTGTACGCGGCCACGTTTGTCATGCTTGACAACAAGACGCACGCGAGGACGTTCAACTTCCTCTTTGTCGACAACGACTACTCCATGTTGCCTGACGAAGACCTTGTCAACGGTAAAGGTCATGACGTCGTGAATTCGACGATGAGCGACGTCGACACAATTCCACAATTTATGAACAAGTGCCTCGAGAACCGCGACATGGCCAGGGGTCTGTGCAGGCAGCTGATCCGACTGTTCCAGCGTCCAGGCACTTCGCAGCCTCTGGTTGAGAGCAATATCGCGTGCATGTGCACGGCGGTGACGTGCATCGGAGTCATCGTGGAGTGTCCTGTGCCTAACGAGGCGTACGAGCACCCGGTCACGGTGCTGCAAGGGATGATCAGCGACAAGGCCTTGATGTCACAGACCCACCCGGTGGTCGTGCAGATGTCGTCTTAAAAAACAAACCAATAAAAAAACACAAAACCGCCACCGCCTCGCTGCCAGGCTTGCCAGGCTTGCCTGTAACACTTGGCCTGGCCTCTGTCCGCGCTGGTGAATATTGAGAGAGAGAGAGAGAAGCATAGCGCCGATTGCGTATATATAAGCGGCAGCGGAGCGCCTTTGGCAGTGTGTGTGTGTGTGTATATATCTCGCACGCACGGGTCTCGTCTCAACTTCTATTAAAAGAGAGAGAGAGAGAAGCAAGACACAGGAACAACAGGATGATGAATCAAGCAAACGGAAGCCGTGGAGGCCAGCGCCTCTACTCCGAGGGCGTCATGTTCAACGCGATGCTGGCGCCCTTGTCACTCGGCGTGGCCAAAGATTACAAAGGCAAGATGGACATGTTTTACAACATCTACGACCACGACCCTTTGGTGAACCGCACCGCCGACTCTCTGCTGATCAACAGCGTCTCTCACTCAAAGACGAGGGGTCAGCGCGGAAACCAGTGCATGGTGAGCTCCGGGATCAACGACGTCTACCATCGTGTCAGGGAGAAGCTAAAGGTTAAGCATGCTACTGATTTCAACTTTAAAGATGGAACTTGGACAACACCGGGAAAGGAACACGAGTTAATGCACAAGGCAAAGCGTTTCTTCTACGAACAATGCCACTTTGTGGGCTTTGCGCGCGGCGAGGTCAAGTATCCCTTGGAAGACAAGGACAAGTTCCGCGAAGGTCAAGTTGCCGTCAACTGTGGAGGCAACGTCACCATCAAGGCCGACGAACCCATTGCGACCGGAGACTACGTTGTGATCGATTTTGAATCGGACCTGCTGTTTGAGTCTGAGGATAAATTCAAGCAGATCATCAACAGCAAGAGGCATTCGCTGAAAGTGAAGAGTTTCACCAAAAGCGCCAAAGAAGCCATCCACGCAGCGCTCGAGATGAAAAAGGCGGTGCCCGCTATGACAGCAGAAACTATCAGGGACGCTTTTTCCAAAGGCGCCGCTCAGGTCATCGGGCAGTGCAAGAGCGGGTGCCTCCTGTCCAACGAGATGATCGACGTCAAGCTCGACGTGAAGATCAACAAGCGGAGCTACGACCTGCTTGCGATGCTGGATAACGTGACGAAGGAGAGCATTGATGAGTTGAAAGCAACGGCAAGCGGTGTGGGTAACGCGGAAAGTCTCGTAAAAAATGCACACGAACTGGAGAGAGAAGCAAATCTTGTCCATGCTGATACTTTAAGGTTGATTGAAAAAGCAAATAACCTTCGTTCGGCGATTGATTTATTCCCCCCTGATGGCTTTCCTGGAGAGAAAGACGAAATGGAAACAAGATGGCGGGATTTTGATGAGCAGGTAAAGAAGAAGCAAAATGAAGCTGACATGGCAAAAAAGCTTGCCAACGAAGCCAGGCGAAAGGCCGACCTTGCCACTGGTGGGTCGGAAGTGGAGGCACTGCGAGTGAAAGCAGAAAGGCTGGCAATGATGGCACAACAACAAGCATTGGATGCCACAAATCTCATTCAGATTGCCACTGAGGCAGAAGAAGCTCGAAAGGTAGAAGAACTAAACTTAACGCAGCTGCGCATAGGTACCAATGAGTACAAAGAAACAGAAGCAAATATTGCGGAAAAAAGGAAACAGGCTCAAGATGCTGCAGCTGCAGCTGAAAACGCAAAAGCGGTTGCTGAAAGAGCCGAGGCCAAAGCCAGAGATGCTCGAGTGGAATACAATGCCGCCAGGGCAGGAGCCGACGCCAGCTTTGGTGAGGACTTGTTGACACACCTGCAATTGAGAGCCGAGTGGCTTCACCACATCGCCAATGGGATTCAAGACGAGCACGAACGAATCACAATGCGTGTAAGCGCAGCATACGATAGGCTTCAGACGAAATTACAGCAAGATGAGTTTGATGAATTGCAAGCAGAATTTGCAAATTTGGAGAAAGAGCTAGACTCAATAAATGAGCGACTTGAAAGTGCTCTAGTGGCTGAAGAAGATGCCAAAAGGCGATTGTCGTCTGCAATGTATGTTTTGAGAAATGATGCACCACGAGAGTTTGAAATGCGGCGTTGGTCGACGTTCTTTGAAAAAGAAGGAAAACGGAATGATAAAACAAACAAACCTTTTGTTGCTCCTCCAATTTCGTCCAGTGTATCAGATGAACAGCCATTTTCCGAAAAAGAACCCTACATGGAAAGAATGTCTACTGCCATAGAGGTTTTTTCATCTCCGGAACCAAATCTGTTTTTGGCCGAGGTGCGCAAAGAGTATAGCTTTGAAAACAATAAAGTAACACTTATGGACTCGTGGAATCAGCGATTGAGTCAAATGAGCCCACCCGCTTCTTTCGAAGAAACAGAGTCATTGTTTCGCACATATTCTCTCTTACTCACTCCACAAATGTGGGCTAACATGTTCCCGAATCTAACCGTATTAAGCTCAAAAGTTGCCGGAAAACAAAAAAACAATTCTGAAAATACAAACATCATGAAACGCGACCTGATGGCATTAGCTGGCTTTACAGAGGCACAGGCATACATTCACGTTCTAATGATGGAACAACACGTGGAAGATGCATCGTTTGTTACACTTGAACAAAACGAAGACACAAGAGAATTGTATCGGTCAGCACGAAAGCCTCGGACAATGGGCTCGGAGCTACGGGACAAACTGAAAGCAATCATCAATTCTGATGACAAAATTAGTCTTCAAGATTTAAGAGAAATCGGTATTTCTAAAGACATCCTACTGACATACTTTGAGTTTGATGAAGAAAAAGGAAATGCCAAATTCGCCGATTGGGACGATGAGTACGATAAGCGCGACATGTTGCGTCTATCAGAAGTAATTGACCAACCAACAGGTCTACATTTGGACATGTTTATCAAAGAGTGGTGGTACGCTCATCTCGATCCCAACTATTTGACGTCTCCTCGCTACGAAGCCTACAATGCGACATGGCGTAACATGGCAAAGCCTGAGAATCTTGAGGAGGAGAGACAAATGCGTCAATTAAGCCATGAATTGATTTCAAGTCACGCACAAACTTCATCTTCAAAAGCAGCCAATCCCACTGAGACTACCGAAGATACTCGTCCTCCAAGCCGCTCTGCCGCTGCAGCCGCCAAGGCGAGCAGTAAGCGAAAGAAAGGAGGAAACAGTAAGCCGACAAAGTAATGTCAGCAGCTACCCGCCACGCCACGCCATCTAACTTTTTAACTCCTAACTCTTTTTAAAACTAATCACTCCTACCTATCGAACCCCGCCGCCGCTGCCGCCGCCGCCACCGCCACCGCCGCCATATCGCTGATAAAAACGGCGCGCATCGCCACCGCCACCATCAACCAAAAGACAAAACAAGAACAAAAATGAACACCTTGAGAACGCGCGTCCCGTTCACCGCCACTCCTTCTGGCGAGTCGTCATCTCCTTCTTCTCCTCCTTGCTTCTTGTCCTTCTTCCTTTCCTCGCTGATAGAGGTCTGGTCGTGCCTTTGGCAAAGCGACGATAACGACAACAACGACAACGACAACGAGAAAGCAAAGAGCCACCGCAGGCGCTCGGTGTTGACGAGTCACCTGCCGATGTGGGGTGCGGCGCTGGCGCTGCTTGCGTTGGTGCTCGCCGTGGTGGTGCGTCCTGCGGCGCAGTTGACGTACCTGTACGGCGTCGACCGTTTCTACGGCAATGGTGATGGTGATGGTGGCTATGACGGCAGCAGTAGCGGCAGCTTTGCCGTCGTCGATGTAGACAAAGGATGCACCGCTGCGGCCGCTACGGTTGCCGCGCGCGCGGTCAAGGAGCTGAAACACCTCGAGACGCACCGGTGCCCTTTGGTCGCGCTCGGTGATGATGAAGGTGGTGATGATGGCGACGACGGCAGCTGCAAGCAACTACAACGACAGAAGAGGCAGCAGCATCGAAAGGGCGAAAAGGAGAAAGAAGAAGAAGAGGAGAAAAAGGCTCGCTCGCTGTCGCTGCTGCTGCAGGCGGTGTCAAAGTGCACGTGGGCTGCCGACCACTACGCTCGCGCCACGCAACGGCTTTTGCGGTGGTTCGAGACGTTTCACGGCAACGGCACGGTGACCTGCGCCCACTCGCAGTGGTTTAATGTGTCGGAGGAAGCCGCCGTCGCCGTCATCGCCAAACCGCCCGTTGGCCCGCCGGTGGTGATGTGGCACCCGGTGATCTTTACTTCTTCTTCTTCTTCTTCACCTTCTCCACTGAGTCAGCACAAGCTCAGCCTGGTGGTGTACTCTCCGCTTTCGAGGAAGGAGGAGATGATCACGCAGCCTGCCGTTGCCAACGTCTCCTTCGTCCTTGCCACGAAAGGAGAAATGGAGGAAAGGGAGGAAAAGGAGATTGGCAGTGGCGGTAATGGCGGCCCAAGCCTGCGCGTGGCCTCTGCGCGCTTTAGTGGCGTGGCGGCGCACTGCGTACAGTGGCTGGGGGGGGCGTACTAATACAGCCCTCTGTAATAAGCGCGTACTACTCGTTGCTCTTTCCGGGACATTTCTATGCGGCGACGTTCAATCTTCTTTTCAATTTTTCGTCGTACCTCTTGACTGCTGCCCTTCACCACTTGGTCAAAGATGAGTTCCAACAATTCATTTGTTAAATTCGCAAATAGGATGCATCCTTTTTGGCAGATGTGTATCAAGTACTTCTTTAACGCGTGGTCCCTTAAGCAGTTGAAAAGGCCCCAACAGCCTCTCAACCGCGCGTCGTCAATGGCAGTACGTTTCCCATAATGCGTGGTCAACGTTGTGGATGCACCGGCTCGCAGCAACATCTCTGCCACTTCGTACTTCTCCGCTTTCACGAGAGCCGTTTCTCCGTGCTTGTTCGTAACGTCAACCGCTGCTTTTTCTTTGAGTAACAACTTGATTAAAGGTAAGTCACCTGCCTTTGAGGCATGGTGAAGCGCTGTGTAACCAAGCCCGCACTGTCTGTTCGGGTTGGCGCCGCTATCGATCAGAAGCTCAACGACTGCAAGTACATTGGACGTACCCTTGTCTACCGTTGCCATCGTCAACGGGTGCAGGTACCATGTTTCCAAAAGATCAACATGACCATTGGGGTCAACGACGCCGCCATATATCCATAGCATGTCCTTAATGATTTCCTCTTGTCCACAATAACAGGCACGCGCAAATATACGTGCAAGCTCATCTGGGTCATTTCTGACCTCAGGCTCTGCCAACTCTTTAAGGGTCACAGACGCAAAATCTTTACGACAAATTTCCATCTGTGCAGTTGTAGTGCCCTCGCCTACTCGCTGTCCCTTTTATACCCTTGTGTGTTTCTTTTCTCTCTCTCTCTCTCTCTCTCTCTCTCTTAATAAACCAAAAAATGTCTCCAACGGCCAAGGAATTGTTTAACCACCAACGGCCACATGAAATGTATAAAAGGGCATCAATACCGACCAGAAACACACACACACAACGTCCGCCACAAACATGAACGGCCTCAAGAGGACACTTTCTCTCTCTCCATCGGGTCCCGACGCAGGACCATTCAAGCTCAGGCGACCAGAGCAAGACAAGGGTTGCTTTGAAGAAGCGGCAATGGAAGCCATTGAGTTCATCGACCGTGAAAATGAGGGATCTTTTGCCACTGACATTGAAAGGATCAAAGGACTCGGTGAGCGAATTGCTTCACTTGAGGCAAAGGAGAGAGAGCACAAGCAGGAGGCAGAATCCGAGGAGAGTCTCGTCAAGAAGGGATTGCGATGTGTGGAGAAGCTAGGTATTTCCAACCGACTAGTGCTCTTGAAATCCGAGCGACTCAACGCGATTCTGCGAGTGATGGAGATGATGGAGTGCGACTTGTGCGTAGCGCCTGAGAGCATGCTGCGCTTCAACGTGGGAAGGGCACAGGAGATCCATGCAAAGTGGCAAAAGATCAACGAGGAACGGTTGGAAAACGATGATTCTCCGCTTGAACACGCTCGCCAAGTCCTGGGCTCCTTTGAGCCGAACTTTTTGAGGTTCTTCTTTGCGGTGTTTGAAGAACAAGACCAACAAGAAGACAAGGGCGTTTCGAAAGAGGAGACACCTCTCGAAGCAGTAAATAAACTGGCAGCTACGGCTCTTGCCACAAGCCCTTCTGACTTTGGCGCTTTAGGTTATACTTTGCACAAAATTAACGTGCTCTTTTGCCAAGCGAAAGCTGACACTTACATCTGCCTGGATGAATCCGTCTTTCGTGCCATGGAAAGCAAGGTAAAGGAAGCCATAAAAAAGCATGACTGTCCTGGTATGTGCTATCAATGCTCACGTCTGCGGCAAGAAATGCAGGGTGTTGAGCAAGGGAATCATCATGCGAAAGTGCGACTGACCAAGCATGGAGCAGCAGCGTCATCGTCACCTTCTTCTCCTTCTTCTCCTTCTTCCAGAAAGCGCCGCAAGTGCAGCAGCAGTAGCAGCAGTAGCAGCGGTGGCAATGGCGGCGCTGGCGTTGGCGTGGCGGCTAGTAGCAGTAGGAACCTGTTAAACTCGGTTGATTAATGGTTTAGTACGAGTAACCCACGCCTGCCGCCGCCGCTGCCGCCTGGCCGCTAACCGATGATGACACATCATCTGGCCGGTAAGGCCATCTCAGTGCGGCAGGCGGGAGGCAGTCCAGGAAGGGCAGAATGCCGCAGTAGACGCTTAGGAAGGAGGCGAGCATGATGGTCATGTAGTAGAGGAGCAGCTGGTTCATCACCGGCTGCTTGGCGGCGACCAGGCTGATGGCCATGATGCACAGCAGCTTGAGCGTGAGCTTGCCCATGCTCTTGATGACGGGCACCGTGCTCTTGTGGTGGCCATGCTGCACCACCTGCTTGCAGCGGTTGAGGACGTGGGTGTTGACGTAGAGGGTGTTCACCAGCAGGAGGCTGAGGTCGGCAAACAGCGGGATGCACCACTGCACCGCGGGTTCTCCGGCTCCTGCGCCGACCGACAGCGTGGCCACGGACACCCAGGACAGCAGACCTTGCTCGAGCACGGCGTGCGCCACGGCGTGCGTCATTGCCGAGGACATGAAGTAGGCCACGTAGAAGCCAACGGCGAGGCAGAAGCTGCGGTACAGCGTCGTGTGGAGCGCAAGCAGCGGCAGGGCGATGGCCAGTTTGGTGGTGAGCAGCGTGGCGTAGACCCTTTCGACGATCTCGTAGGCCTCGATCGGCACTCCGCGCAGCAAGTGATGGTGGTAGTTGTTGCCTGAAGGCAGTTTGGCAGCGTAGGCGCGGTACCAGTCGTGTGCCTTGGCATTGATGGGGTCGACGCCAACGGCGAAGCGCAGCGAGCTGATGGCCACGGTGCTGCCGTTGGCAGACAGGCTGTGGCGGTAGAGGCGCGTCGCCACGGCTTCTTCGTAGTCGTGGCGGTGGTACGAGTGGTTGCCGCCG
>PCBO01000148.1 GCA_002730975.1 Opitutia bacterium | reverse complement strand
GGTTTCGATCAGATGTCTGCAGTACAGGTCGTTGCTTACGAGAACTCCAATCGGGGGTTGCCAGGAATTCGCCCATTTTTCCAGCCCGTCGAGGAATCTTTCCCAACCAAGACCTTCCCCTCCTAAGCCTGCCCTTGGAAAACGATACGTCGTGAAGCGAAAGCCTAGTGGTTTCAAGATTTCCCTGAAGCCTTCAATTTGTATTCGGGAATCCTTTTCACGAAGGAACCCCATATATCCGAATCGCTTAAAACCGCGACCCACTAAGTGCTGGGCTGCTATCTTGCCGGACGTCTCGAAGTCAGCCAGAACGCTTGATATGTTTTTCGCCGGAGAATTGAGCCATACGTTGACTGCAGGCATCTTGATCTTGTGAGCAGCCTGAGCCAGAGGTTCGGTGATGCGTCCGAGAATGCCATCAAACGGAACTGCCCCTGACTTTGGTTTCAGTACGCGAACTGCGCTTGGTATGGTTACGCAATCCCATCCTGCCTTTTCCGCATATTTTTGAACCCCTGCATAAGTCTCTAGATGGCGCTTATGACCCCATTCCATTTCCAAGCATATGGCGACTCTCTTGGTGGCTTTTCCTGCTTTTAGTGACATGTCTTTTGCCTTTTGCGGAAATCCTTTGCGCTCGTCAATTCTCGATGACGCAATAAAGCGAATAATTTTCGCTAAAAGCATCTGGAATCAACTTGCTGACAGGAATTGTCACCATTAGTAATAACTGTCATTGATGTCTACCCTTTCCTCCAAGTACGATGTTGCAATCATCGGAGCCGGCCATAACGGATTGGTCTCCGCTTGCTACCTGTCCAAGGCCGGATTGTCGGTCTTGGTGCTTGAACGAAATGCGAAACTGGGTGGCGCCACTCGCTCTTCTCGAGTTTTTGCAGGAATGGAAGCACGCTTATCGGTCTATTCCTATTTGGTCAGCCTTCTCCCGCAAAAAATCGTGGACGAACTCGGTCTGGAGATCGAACTGCTTCCCCGACGGACAGCTTCCTACACTCCAACTATAGAGGACGGAAGCCAGCGTGAACTCCTCCTAGCCAACGATGGCATGGAAGCCAACCTGGAAGCCTTCGCAAATCTGACGGGCTCTGAATCCGATTATCGAGGATACATGGAACTGCAGACCATGCAGGAACGCCTAGCTTCCGTCCTCTGGCCCAGCATGACCGAGCCTCTCGTTTCAAGAGACGAAATGCGAGAACGACTGAATGACGATGGCAAACGGGCTTGGCAATCCATTGTCGAGGAACCGCTGGGTCAAGTGATTGAAAGCAGAATCTCAAGCGATCTAATTCGAGGGCTTGTCTTTACGGATAGCAAAATCGGTGTGTCCACATACCCCCACGACCCGACTTTACTCCAGAATCGTTGTTTTCTATATCACGTCATTGGGCGAGGGAACGGCGAGTGGCTTGTTCCCAAGGGAGGTATGGGAACACTGGTCGACGAACTCGTTCGAGTTGCCCAAGGCACGGGGAAGGTAACTTTTGCAACCGGAGCAACGATCCACTCCGTGCATCCGGAAGAGAAGATTTCCTCTCTTGCATTCGATATCGATGGGAAGGAAAGCCAAGTCGACGCCGGATTCATTCTTTGCAACGCCTCGAGGCTCGAACTTGACCGAATGACAGGAGCAACTTTGAATACAGCTACCATTGACGAAGGAGCCGGCTTCAAGATCAACATGCTCCTCGAAAAGTTGCCCCGGCTTCGTTCCAATAGATACTCGTCGTCGGAGGCATTCGCGGGAACCTTTCACGTCAACGAAGGTTACGAGCAAATGCAGACCAGTTACGATATGAGTCTAAAGGGCGAAATGCCCTCGATACCACCAGGCGAAATTTACTGTCACACCCTGACCGACCCATCCATTCTATCCCCCGAACTTAATGCCCGCGGTTTTCATACTTTAACTCTTTTCGGTTTGGATATGCCCTACCACCTGTTCTTGGAAGACAACGAAAAGGCTCGTGGTCTCGCCGTGCAAAGATATCTCTCCGGGATCAATCAATACCTCGAGGAACCGATAGAGGAATGCCTTGCTTCGGATGCTGATGGCAAACCCTGCATCGAGGCCATGAGCGCCGTCGATTTGGAAGAGAAGATTCACCTGCCAAAGGGAAACATCTTTCATGGAGATCTGACCTGGCCCTTTGCCGAAAGCGAGGAGGAAGTCGGGAAATGGGGTGTGGAGACCGAACATCCGAATCTGTTTCTGTGTGGCTCATCAGCCAAGCGCGGAGGGGCGGTGAGCGGGATCCCCGGTCACAATGCCGCCAAGAAAGTCCTGCAGGTAAGCATGGACGGGAGTTGATGAATTCAATAGAAACCCCCTATGAGATTTACATTCTGGACCAAATCCTTGCTCGTCACCTTTACTATTAGTGCTTTCGCCCAGTTTACGTTTTCCGACGAGTTGCCTCCGCGATTAGGGAAGAAAGCGGGCGGTGACGAGCTTCCTTCCGGGCTCATGCAAGCCATCGCCAACCCGGCAATCCCCACCATTGTCGATGCCACCATTCTGGGCTTCAACAAAGAAGGCCATGGAGAAATCAAAGTGAACGCCGTATACAAGAATGACTCTGCCAAAGCTAAATTTGTTCCTCCAAAATCTGTCCGTGGATACGGCTACGCCGGGTCGGACAATATCGCCCCCCTGCGTGTGGTGATTGGCAAAAAGGGAAGATTCCTTCTGTTCCTCAATGGGGATCTCCTCCATTCCACTTACAACAACCGTTTCCCCATCCGCGAAGGAAAGAACGGGAAACTTGAGGTCGGGGTTGGGTTCAATGGCGGAGGCGGCCCATGGAAACCTCTCGGTGAAATCGTTCGGGCCATTCCGAAGAAAAAATGAAAGCTCTTATTCTCTTCGCTGCATTCTTGCTTTGCACAGAGGCTTTCTCCACCCCCGAAATCATACCCTTCGGAAAGAATGGCAAGTTCAAGATGCTTTACGATGCCCGGCAACGTCCGCAGGCGGTTTTCATCAAGGGCAATCTTTACGTAGTATACAACGGAGATGCCAGCCCGACTAAGAACGAAAAGGGCAAAGCTTACCCCATGCTCGTTTCCTATGACCCGGCCAAACGGGTTTTCTCCAAACCCATTCGGCTCTCGGAAAAAAGCGAATCCGACCACCACTTCAGTCCGATCATCTGGGCGGACGAGAATGATCACCTTCACGTCCTGCACGGATGTCATCGGACACCCGGAACCTACCTTGTCTCCAAACTGCCCGTCGGGGAACAAGCCCACGCGATCACCTGGAAGAAGATGCCCTCCATCGCGCCCAAACTTTCCTACCCGACCGTCTACCGGATTCACGAGGACAAGGAGGTGATTTATTACCGAACGGAAGGTCATACCAGTTCGTGGACCTATCGGATCAGTCCGGACAACGGGAAGACCTGGAACGGACCGGAACGCGACGTAACCGATCTGGATGCCAAGGGACGCCTCGACTGGTCGTCCTACCAAGTCAAGTTACCGAGCCGAAACGGGAAGCGCCTGCACGTCGTCTTCACCGATTACGACGACAACAAGAACTCCCCTGCCCTGCAAAGGTTCTACAACCCGCGCTACGACCAACTGGTTGACAACGAGTGGAAGTACAACCTGTCCTACCTCTCGATCGATCTGCGCACTCATGCCGTATACAATGCCGACGGAGGTCCCATCGACACACCCGTGGACTTGGACTCTGCCAAAGCCCATTGCCGGATTTGGGATACCTCATGGCGCGGCGCGGGCATCCCTCCGGTCATCTGTTTGGACGAGAAAGACGAACCTTCCTTCCTTCACGTTCTATCCGGAAAAAACATCCGTTCTCATGACTATTACTACGTTCACCGCAAAAAGGGTCGCTGGGAAAAAACGCTCATCTGCCCATCGAACCACCAGTGGAACAGCGGATACCTATCCCGCGACGCCAAGGGAACCTTCCATGCCTACTTGATCGTTGGAGACGGATACCTCGCGGGCGGATACATGGACAAGCACGGCGGTGGTCGGATCGAAGAATGGATTTCCGCGGACAAGGGCAGTTCATGGAAGAAGCTCCGCGACGTTACTCCGCGCCAAAAGCCTTACCAAGGTTGGCGCTTCAACAATCTTCAACCCGTGGTCCGCCCCGATGGAAGCATCGTCGAGGGCATGCTCCTCTTCTATGGATGGCAAGACAAAGACCTTCCTGAAGCCACCGCATTCCTGGTTCATGAATAAGCCATCCCAGTACTCTTCCTGAAGTTTTGAACCAAACTCTCCTCCAATCAAAATTGTTTCGCTTGACCCCGTTTGGTTCTATATTTTTGCCCTACTGACTCTATAAAGCCAAGCAATGGAACACTCTGATTTTGGAAAACGCTTTGCCGGCAGGATCGGCATCGGGGAATTGATGGATGACCTGGGCAATGCCTTGGTCGCCGATCCGGCGCCTCTCATGCTCGGAGGCGGAAACCCCAGTCACGTTCCTCCCGTCCAGGCTCGATTCCGCAAGCGCATGGAAGCCATTCTCGCCCAACCAGGCGAATTCGAGCGGGTGATCGGAAACTACGATACCCCGCAAGGAGCCAAGCTCTTTATCGAGTCTCTGGTCGAACTTTTCCGCTCTGAGTTCGGATGGAAGGTCGGGCCCGAAAACTTCGCTCTGACCAACGGGAGCCAGAATAGCTTCTTCTATCTCTTCAATCTCTTTGCCGGTCGTTTCGAGGAAACTCGGCGCAAGCAAATCCTCCTCCCTCTCGCCCCCGAGTACATCGGGTATTCGGAGGTCGGACTGGAAAAGGATTTCTTCCGGGCCAACCGGCCCGAAATCGCTCGACTCGAAGACAACCTGTTCAAGTATCAGGTCGACTTCGACAGCCTTCGAATCAATGAGGAAACGGGGGCGGTGTGCTTCTCCCGCCCGACCAACCCGACCGGCAACGTGGTAACCGATGAAGAAGTCAGCAGGTTGCGCGAACTGGCAAACCGGCAGGGTGTTCCCCTCATCATCGACAACGCATACGGCACCCCCTTCCCCAACATCATCTACGAAGAGGTTCAGCCGATCTGGGACGAGGACGTCATCGTATGCATGAGCCTTTCCAAGCTCGGTCTACCGGGTTTGCGCACGGGCATCGTGATCGCACGGGAGGAAACTATTCGAATTGTTTCAAGGATGACTTCCGTATTCAGCCTGGCTCCCGGAGGCATGGGGCCCGCCCTTGCTCTCGACATGGTCAAGACCGGAGAGATTACCCGCATCAGTCGGGAAGTCGTGCGCCCCTTCTACGAGAACAAAGCGCAACGGGCAGTCGCCTGGTTTAAGCGCGAGATGGAAGGTCTCCCTTTTGCCATCCACAAACCCGAGGGCGCCCTCTTTCTTTGGCTTTGGTTCGAAGGCTTGCCCATCAGCACGCAAGAACTCTATGAACGCCTCAAACAAAAGGGCGTGCTCGTCGTATCCGGACACTATTTCTTTCCCGGGCTAGAGGAAGATTGGCCCCACAAGGACGAGTGCATACGAGTTACCTACGCTCAGGACGATGAGCTTGTTGAGAAGGGTCTATCCCTAATCGCAAGCGAAATCCGAGAAATCTATTCCAATTCCTAATATTCAAAGCTTACAGGGCACAGGCGTCCCCCGGTTCCAGTGCTTTTTGTACAAGTCTAAAGAAAATTTCTAATTAAATTGCTCCAAGCGCGTCTAAGAAATGCAGACTCCTTCGTTAAAACTAGAATACCATGACCTTCAAGCTTCTCCGATTCCTCCTCCACATTTCAACTTTCTCTCTTTGCGCTGTCTTTACCAACGCTCAGGATTCTCGCTTTCCGACCATCTTGGTCAAGGGGGCCGACCTATCCCTGACCGAGTGTGAAATCACCCGCGTCCTCGACGACGGTACGATCTCCTTCAAACCAACCGGTGAAGGCGGGCTTGAACAAGGAGTGGTTTATGCCGTTTTGGTGAACAAGCGCGAATTCACCCGCATCCAGGTAACGGAAGAAAAAGCAAAGGGCAGCTTTGCCAAGCCCGTACCCGGTCACCGTAGCCTCAAGGGTTTACCCAAGGGGACCAAGGTTATGCTCCAAGCGGTCGAGGGAGGAGGGGCCTCAAAGTACGTTCCGCTGCGCATGGACGAGTTGACGATCGACGTGAAGGTTGTGGCCAACCTCGCAGTCACCACCATGAGCATGAATTTTCACAACGACTTGGACCGAGTGCTCGAGGGTCGCCTCAATTTCCCTCTTGGGGAAGGACAGACCGTTTCGCGCTTCGCCATGACCGTCAACGGCAAGCTGCGCGAGGGCGTGGTGGTGGAAAAGGCCAAGGGTCGGCAGGTTTTCGAGAGCATCGTCCGCCAAGGGATCGACCCGGGATTGCTTGAGTGGACCAAGGGCAACGTCTTCAAGGCCCGCGTTTATCCGATACCCGCCAAGGGAGACAAAAAGATCGTCATCGCCTACGAGCAGGAGCTCAAGGATGCGGGAAAGGGATTTCTCTATTCCTTACCGCTTCACTTTAAGGCCAAGGTCGATCGGTTTCATCTGCGGGCCGAAGTGTTCAAGCAGGAGGTTGCCCCCGACCTCGGTTCCAACGAACTGGCCAACTTGCGCTTCGAGAAATGGAACGAATCCTTCCTTGCCGAGACCAAGAAGGAAAACTACCTGCCCAACCAAAGTCTTGCCTTCCTTCTTCCCAAGCAGGCCGACCGCCAGCGCATCTTCGTCGAGCAAGAGGGAGAAAAGACCTATTTCTATCTCACCGCGAACCCGAAAGTCATCCGCAAGGCCAAGACCCTGCCCAAGAAGATCGGCCTGATCTGGGACGCCTCCGCCTCGGCCCGCAACCGGGATTTGGAAAAGGAACTCGCCGTGCTCGATGAGTATTTCTCGAAAATGGGGAACCTCACGGTCACCTTGGTGGTTTTCCGCAACGATCTCGAGAAGCCGCGTGAGTTCACTATCCGAAAGGGCGACTGGAAGAAACTGACGGAGGTTCTTAGGAAACTACCTAATGACGGCGCAACTCAGCTCGGAGTCGTCGACCTGACGAAATATGCCTGCGACGAGTTCCTTCTCTCCGCGGACGGGGTATCCAATTTCGGACAATCCGAGCTCGTTCACGGTAAATCCCCAATCTACGCCTTGAATTCCTCACCCGTGGCCGAGCATGCCTATTTACGCAACCTTTCCCAAGCCACCGCAGGCACTTACTTGAACCTCGCCAACCTGACAAAAGAAGAAGCTTTGGCCAAACTTTCCTCGGTCCCGTATTCCTTTCTCGGTATCAAACAAAAGGGCGAAAGCGTCACCGATACCTATCCGCGGACCGCCGTCCCGATAGACGGTTCTTTCTCTTTGGCAGGCATGCTCAGGGACAAGGGAGCCGAGCTCACCTTGGAATTCGGATCGGGTGGAAAAGTTCTGTATACGGAGAAGGTTACTCTTGACCGCAAGGCACAAGCCTCCGACAGCGGGCTTGCCCGGCGCATCTGGGCCCAGAAGAAAATCGCCGAGCTTGAACTGCGTCCGAACAAGCATGAGGATGAAATCACCGAATTGGGCAAGGAGCACTCCATCGTCACCCGCAACACTTCGCTCATCGTGCTCGACCGCTTGGAGGATTACGT
>PCBO01000147.1 GCA_002730975.1 Opitutia bacterium | reverse complement strand
TCGGGCTCTGGGACTTGGCTGACCATCAGCCCAAAAAATACGAGGTAACCGTTTGGATGGACAAAGGCGACGTCCCCTTCCTCAATTGGGACAACGGGCCCGGACCTTCCGACTATTGGATGCGGGACATCTGCAAGAAATACCACACCGATATCGAGTTTCGCGGCAAACAGGGATTCCATGCCTGGCACGTCGTCGGCAAGGATCTGGTGCCTGGGCGCATCGTTTCGGACGTATGGAAAGGGCCAGCCGTCAGGTTGCATGAGCTCAGAATCAACGGTCCCCTCCCCCGCACTTACCAAAGCAAAGCCCAGCAAGTCTTCCTAGGGGGGGAGCGTGACGTTTCGAAAATCAACCTCGAACTCGCTTTTACCCGTTTTGCCCGAAGAGCTTTTCGCCGCCCCGTTTCCAAACCGGAAATCGAGCCTTACCTGGAGATCGAAAAACATGCCCGGCAAAAATTGGGTCGCAATCGTGAGGAAGCATTTTTCTTGGCCCTCAAGGCCATATTGGTCTCCCCCGACTTTCTTTACCTCAAGGAAGAAAAAAGAAATACGAACCGATTGAACTCATTCGAGACCGCCAACCGTCTCTCTCATTTCCTATGGTCTTCTTTGCCCGACAACGAACTCTTTCTTCAGGCGAAGAGCAACGGATTGAAAGATCGCGTCGCTCTAAAGCAACAAGTCGAGCGCCTTCTGAATGACCCTCGAAACCAAGCTTTCGTTCAAGGGTTCGCCGAGTCCTGGCTACGACTCGACAAACTAGGCACCATGCCTCCCGCCTCTCTGAAGTTTCGGGAATATTACCGTTATGGACTTCAAGATGCCATGCTTGAGGAAACTTATCGTTTTATTGCTCATGCGATCAAGGAAAACGTCCCTCTGACCGATTTCATTCACTCCGATTACGGCTTCCTCAATCAGGACCTCGCTCGCCATTACGGGATCAAAGGCATTGAAGGGATCCATCTGCGAAAAGTGTCTTTCCCCGAGAATAGCATGCGGGGCGGATTGCTTGGACAGGGGAGCATACTGACCCTGACCGCCAACGGAGTGGACACTTCACCGGTCATTCGGGGAATCTGGGTGTTGGAAAGTTTGCTTGGCACGCCACCCTCTCCACCGCCCCCCGACGTAGAGCCCATCGACCCGGACGTCCGCGGTGCCAAGACGATCAAGCAACTGCTCGAAAAGCATCGTTCCGTACAAGCCTGCGCCGATTGCCATGCCAAGATCGACCCCTATGGCTTCGCCCTCGAATATTTTGACCCCGTTGGTGGCTATCGTCCAACCTACTACCGCTCACGCTTTTGGAAAAAATCCACTCAGAGCACACAGCTCTTTCCAGCCAAGCCCATAGACGGATCCGCAACCTTGACCTCAGGAGAAAAGATTCATGGTCCGCGAACACTCAAAAAAGCTTTGCTGTCAAAAAGAAGCTTACTTGCCCGAAACATTACGGAAAAAATGATGACCTATGCTACCGGTCGCTCGATGAGCCTACGAGACGAGGAGGAAATTAAACAAATTGCCACAATAGCAAATCATTCTGAAAGCGGCTTTCGCGACTTGATCTTGGAAATAGCAACAAGCAAAATTTTTACTCGTCGCTAAAAAACCTTTAAATCCGATGCCAAAAAGCAGAAAGCCCTACGAAACAAAGCTAATCAAAAGGGCAATTAATCATTGAATAAACGTGGTTAGAAACCAATAATATGGCGAATAATTATGAATCGTAGAAAAATACTTCAAAGTATGGCTTTAGGTGTTGGTGCTTCGTTTGGCTCGGGGCTTCTTCCAAATATTTCAAAGGCTTCCACCGCAAAGGCTGCTCCCAAGCGCGTGATTTTCTTTATGCAGAACCAAGGCTTTGCACCGGCGACTGCTATTCCCGCTGGCATGACAAGCAGTGGTTCCTTGGCCAAGGCAAAGTTGCCCGAGCCCATTGAGGCGTTGGAGCCTTTCAAGGAGCGCATGCATATCATCAATGGTCTGCATGGCATGCACACCAGTCCTTCTCATAGTCCTTTCTTTGGAGCCCTAGGCGGCTACCGGGGCGGTGATGGAGTGGCACCCAGTGATTCCACTATAGACTTCGAATTGAGCAAGGTTCTCCCGGAAACGTTGCTTCCTCATTTGTGCATCGGCATGGACTCGATTGAGAATATGAGAGCCAAGCCCACCGTGGCCAACCTTTCTGCCAGCGGCGCAGGTCAGCCCATCTTCATGCATTCCAACCCGAACCATCTATATGAGATGCTCTACGGCGGTATTTCCGTGGGTGACATCCGGAAGCAGCATGAGGCTCGTTCCAATATGTTCGGTCGCATCGAGCAAATGGCGGCGACCAAAGGGGAAAATCTTCCTCAAACGGACTTCAAGCGCTATGGACAGTACGTCCAGGGCTTTGATGACATAAACGGTTTGCGCGATCGCCTTGGCAACGTTTCCGCACACTTGCGGAAGTTCGCCCCCAAGGTGGATGACGGCTATTCCAATCCTGAATTTGAAACCGACTGGCACGATCGTATTCTGGACCTTGGTATCTCGGCTCTCAAGTCGGGTATAACCAGTGTGCTTACGGTCGGCTCTGGGCGTGGTGAGATCTTTGGAGCGTGGAAAGGTTTAGGCGTAGAGCAACAGGGCCACAATCTCGGTCACATGAAGCAACCCGACAACCCGATCTGGGTCAAGATCCGCCAGTACAACAGTCGCATGTTGGTCAAGCTTATGGAAGAACTTGAAAGCGTTCCCGAGGGCAGTGGAAGCATGATGGACAACACGCTCATCGTATACACCAGCAACAACGCCGACTCTCAGCATACATCGGGCAAGAATTGGCCTGTTATGCTACTGGGTAATTGTGGCGGTGCTTTCAAGACCGGATGCTTCACTCAACTGGATGGCAAGCGTCCGATCAATGCCCTATATACATCCATTCTGCGCGCTTCCGGCGTCGAATGCGATCGCTTCAACATGTCTGAGCAGTTGGCCGCCAAGTTTGACTCCGGTACCGGGCCCCTAAAAGAAATTTTGGCATGACCAAGTTGACCCTCGCCCTCGGGGTGGCGGTCTTCGTCCTGCTCGGCACCTCTTCCAAAGCTGTAAAACCTTATGCCCCCGGAGAGCCAGTCGGTGGCAACTTCAAGGACTTTGCACAAGGCTTTCTTGAGAACAACTGTTTCGATTGCCACGATGAAGATACCACCGAGGGCGATCTGAATCTCGTCGACTTGGGGCCCTTGGACGAGACCAACGCGGCGGTTTGGAAATCGGTTTGGGCCCAGGTCTCGCTACAGGAAATGCCGCCGAAAAAGAAGTCGCAACCGGACATCGTCGACAGGCTAAGATTCTCCGACTGGATAATCGGCGAATTGCAACGTGGAATGAAGGACAAGGGCGGTTTTCAAGCTCACTTGGATCCAAGCAAGGGCAATTTTGTTTCTCACGACCTGCTCTTCGGCACCTTACCCAAGGGGATTCAACTAGCGCCCACTTCCTCCCCTGCGCGAATTTGGCGCGTCACACCGCAGGAACACATAACACGGCTCAACGAGTTGATCAATCTCGAGCCGGAATACAATCCGGAAAAACCGGGTGTGCGTACGCGGGGAGACCATGTTCCGACCAACCACGGGGGCGAACTCAAAATGTACTTTGGAACGGACCGGATCACAAAGTGGGAGGGTGGAACCGTAGCCTATGCCACGGCAGTGAAGAGCGTGCCCGTGGTACTGTCTTCCGCCCGCAAGCATGGCTTGGAAAACTATCCGGACTTCTACACCGTCAATAGTTCCGAGGCGACCCAGATCCTCGTGAAGGCGGAGGACATTCTTCGTTTCATGGCCTATGGTCCGCTCAGCTTGGTCGGTTTTCCCGAGCAAATCACCGACGACCCAAAGACCTGGGACAAGGTCAAGCCCAAGGGCGACCTCCGCGGTCTTCCTACTGCCATCGTTTACAACACCAAAGTCTCACGTCCGATCACTCCCGTTTACGATCTAATGAACGAGCCTAACGTAACCGATGATCGCCTGCGTGCCGCAGTGAACTACGTCTTCGAGGCAGTGACTTTTCGGCCGCCCACCAAGAAGGAATCCGAGGACTACCTGCTTATCGTCAAGGACTCCATCGAGAAGGTGGGCAAGGAGAACGGGGCCTTCATGGGCTTATCCGCCATCTTCCTCGACCGGGATGCCTTGTTCCGTACCGAGTTGGTGGAGTCCGGCAAACCCGACGAACACGGACGCGCCATGCTTAAGAACTGGGAGCTCGGTCTGGCTGTCAACCATGCCCTCAGTTACCTGAGACCCGACGATACCCTCCGCAAGGCAATTGTTGAGGGCCGTATGAATACGCGTGAAGACGTAAAGCGTGAAGTCACCCGGATGTTGGCCGACGACAGTATCCGCAAACCGCGCGTATTACGCTTCTTTCGCGACTTCTTTGATTACGATCTCGGTGGCTATATTTGCAAAGACAACGCAGCCCTGGCCAGCACTGGAGTCAGTGCGCGCGGAACGTCTCACTATCGTGCCATGTTCGATGCTACCGCCAGCACGGACCGTTTGATCGAACTTATCCTCCAGAAAGACAAGAACGTCCTGAAGGAATTACTCACCACGCAGCAAGTCGTCGCCACCGGCACCGACAAAAGCTATTTCGGCAAGAAAAACAGCAAGAAGGAACGGGAAGTCGCTGGTCTCGCAGCAAAGAAGGCCGCGGAGGAAAGCCTAAAGAAGGAGTCGGTTGCGCTGGAGGATCTCGAGAAGGAAATCGAGGGCCTCGAAGTCAAATTACGAGACAATTCCGGGGATCAGGTTCCACCTGAGCTTTTGGTCAACGGGAGCTTTTCCAAAGTGACTTTTGAGGAACCCGATAATTGGGAGTTGGAAAAAGGAACCCTCAACCTAACCGAACTTGTAAATGGGAAAGTAGTTGGTGAACGGGGGGTGGTTGTCTTAGAGCAAACTTTGTCAAAGCCGATTGCCTCCAAGACCAAATTAATAGTCAAAGCCACTCGGACCGATTCAAATTCCCCCGCGATTCGCTTCACGGCCATTTGGGACAACGGTTCTCATTCCGCCAACATCACCCCCGCCATTGGTCTAGTGGAGCTCGTGGTCCCTGCCGGCAAAACGATGACCGGGGTCCAGTTTAATACGTATCGCCCAAATCATGGGATATCCGAGGTTTCCTTGAGGGAAGATACGGGAATTCTCAAGACCTTGACGCAAAAGAAGAAGGCTTTGGCAGCCGCCAAGAAAAAACTGGAGCAGGAAAAAAAGAAGAAGGTCGGTTCCGTCAATGTTACGCAAGCCAAGCTTGCCGGCCCAAGAGTCTACGCCCGGGTCAGTCGTCGTTCCTTTGGGAATGGGTCCATGAAGCCCGAACGAACCTTGTCCACCGTACCGGAAGGCCAACGCCTAGGTCTTCTGACTCATCCCACTTGGCTGGTTTCCCATTCGGATGCCATGGATAACCATGCCATTCTACGAGGCCGCTGGATCCGGGAAAAACTTTTGGGCGGCGGTATTCCCGACATACCTATCACCGTGGATGCAATGCTTCCGGACGAACCGAATAACACCTTACGGGAGCGGATGCGCGTCACCCGCGAAAAATACTGTTGGACCTGTCATGAAAAGATGGATCCCCTCGGGCTCCCCTTCGAGATGTACAACCACGCGGGGCTGTTCCGTACCACCGAACAGGAGAAGCCCGTCGACACCTCGGGAGAAATCCTCGACAGCGGCGACCCTGCCCTCGACGGCCCTGTGAAAGACGCCTTGGAGATGATCGAGAAGCTGGCCGCCAGCGAACGGGTCGAACAGGTTTTCGTTCGTCATGCCTTCCGTTTTTGGATGGGACGCAACGAGACCTTGAATGATGCTCCCGTCTTGCAGACTGCACACAAGGCCTATCGCGAAAGCGGGGGCAGTATGAACGCCCTAATGACCTCTCTCCTTACTTCCGATGCTTTCCTTTACCGCAAGGTGGAGAAAAAGCTCGCTGAATGAAGGCAGAGAATTTCTAAAGGTAAATGTTTTCCAGCAATCGCAACAAGATTCTCTTATTTGACCAAATTTGAATTATCTAGCTTCACAGTTTCCCCAAGTCGTGGATTTGAACTTTTAGCAACCAACAGAAAAACCAAGAATGCATAACCTCATCATTTCTATGACCAAAAGGTTTAGCGACCTTCTGTTTCAAAAAGAAACCGAGAACAAGACCCTTGTAGCTTGTATTATTCCATTCTTCATCGTGGCATCGACTTTCGGTGAAATAGACAAGGAGGCCCTGCCAAACGTCGAAGACGGGTTCGATATCAATTTTTTCGTCAAGGAACCTCACATCATTAACCCGTCTTCCTTGTGTTTCGACAAACTCGGTCGTCTCTATGTCGGTGCCGGTCCACAATACCGCGCTCCGAAGGAAGACTCCCCTACCGACTACATTAAGATCCTTATCGACGAGGATGGTGACGGTGTCGCAGACACCGTTAAAACCTTCGCCGAGGGCTTCAACTGCGTGGAGGCAATGGCCTGGAAAGGCGACGAACTATGGGTTGCGAACGCACCCGAGTTGACGGTCGTTAGGGATACGGATGGAGACGACGTCGCCGACGAGTACCAAGTCATTTATACGGGGATGAACAACTTGCGGCACAGCGTTCACGGTCTCAACTGGGGTCCCGACGGTTGGCTTTATTTCAGCATAGGAAATACTTGGGTAAAACCAAACGCCCCAAAACCGATACGAGACCTGCAAGGAATAAAATCGAATGACACCACCGAATATCCGCTGACAAAAGTCTACACCAAGGAAACTTATCCCAAGAGCTACCATCCCTTGAACAAGAGCGAAAAAGAAGGAGGTATATTTCGTTGCCGCCCCGGAGGTTACGATCTCGAACTGTATGCGAGGGGGATGCGCAACCCATGGGACATCTGTATGGACAGCGGGTTCAACTGGTTGGGTACGGACAACGATCCGGGCAGACCGGGGGAACGTATTTTCATGCCAATTCGCCATGGGCATTATTCAATGAAGCATCCATGGAAATTCGACTGGATGGGCAAGCACCCCGCAATTGCTCCATCTTCCGATCTTTTCCCGGGAGTGAGCGGTTCGGGGACGGGAGTCGTTTATTACACCTCGGAACACTTTCCTGAAAAATATCGTAATCGCTATTTGATCGCCGATTGGACCAACAATTGCATCTTTCTCTACAACCCCAAATGGGACGGAGCATTACAGGTTCCTGCCGAAACCAAACGCAAAATCGTAGATGGGGGAGTCACTCGAGGGGGAGACCTTGGCTACAAGGGCGCGAAGGGTCGCTCTCTATTTCGACCAACCGATATCGACGTCGGGCCTGACGGCGCTCTTTACATGGCAGGATGGGGTTCCGTTTACGGGACCAAGTACGTTCCAAAGGAAAAGTGGACGGCTGAGGAAAACGCAAAATACCAAGGGCGAGTTTTTCGTCTGCGACACAAGGATCCTCTCATACCTAGAACAAAATGGGATACGGCCAAACGAAAGATGCCAATCCAAAAATGGAACTTCAATCAACTAATGGAAGACATGGGGCATCAAGTGCAAGTGTGGCGCGTGAATGCTCAGGACGAATTCGTTAGGCGAGGTTCGAAGGCAAGTAGCGAATTACTGAAGGCCATTCGTTCGGGAAATCTTTCCGAGAGCCAAGTAACTTGGTCGATTTGGGCGGTTGGACGGATTGGTAAAGCAAACGGAACGGGACTTGGAGACATCAAAGAACTTGCCCGAGAAAGCTCAGTCTTGAATCTGCGGATCCAAGCAACTCGTATACTGGGAGAGAACCAAGCAACCGATTCCCGAGCGATTCTGGTTAGCTTGCTGGAAGATCCCGAACCCCGAATTCGCACTGCCGCCATGCAGTCCCTGGGAAAGGTCGGTTGGGGAAATTATGGAAATTCGATCCTGGAGGCAGTAGCCGACGAAAAAGACCGGGTGACCACATATGTCAACTGGCAGGTAATGCGTCGACAGTTACCCCAAGCTGAAAGAGGACAACTACTTGAAGATCCGCGAAACGGAATCCGGCTCATGGCCGCACTCAGCTTAATGGAGGAAGGAGATCGCAGCCTGCAAGAAAAGGTCGAGCAGTGGTTGAAGTATGCGAGTGAAGATTCGGCAATCGAAGGCCAAGTCACAATAACTGCGAATGAAACGAACTTTCGAAAATCCACAAAAGTGTTAATCAAGGGAAGTTTACCAAAAGATAAATCGTTTGATCTTCGCTACACTCTAGACGGTTCCACCCCTAATGAAACATCTCCCAAAACAGCAGGAGAAATTTCAATATCCAAAGACTCCGATGTCAGAGCGTCCGCGTTCATAGGGAAAAATTTGGTTTCCAACATAGCAAAACTTAGCGTGCATCGAATAACTGATTCCGAGTGGCGGGATCGTCTATTTATAAGCGACATTCGAATCGGTGGAAAAGAGACTGACTTGTCTGCCACAAACGATGGCCTTCAGCGCGGCGTGCTTGCTTATGAAGATGATCGAGACACAACGATCACTAGTGTTCCGGATGAAATTTCAGGAGCTAGCTTGATTCCAACTCGAAAAGCGAATCAATCAAGCGTGAAGAGTGATTTCTTGAGCTTCGAAACGAACCTTTCCTCCCTCGTCTACGTAGCATTCGACAACCAGTCCCCTATCCCGAAATGGTTGCTCGGTGAATTCACCGAAACCGACCATATAGTTTCCACGAGCATTGGGAGAAAGTTGCGCGTATACGCAAGGGAAGCGAAAGCGGGCAAAGTCGTCTTGGGAGGGAATGAAAAGGGTAAAGTCATGTATCTAGTTTTTGCAAGCAAGGGCAGTACGGGGCAAACCACAATTGCAGCGACCAAGGAAAGACTAAGTAAAGCCGATCTGAAGCATGGTGAAGAAATCTTCTTTGGTCGCGGAACCTGCTTTGCCTGTCACAAGGTGAATGGTCGAGGCGTTGTAGTCGGTCCCGAACTTGGCGGCATAAACAAACGCCGCGACGTCCATTACGTAGTCGAGGCAATTCTCAACCCCGATTCCTACATCGTCGAAGGTTACCAGCAAACCAGTTTGGAGATGAAAGGCGGTCGAAAGCTTTTTGGAATGATTCAAGAAGAGACCGCGATCTCG
>PCBO01000146.1 GCA_002730975.1 Opitutia bacterium | reverse complement strand
TAACCGAAGGAAGCGCGATGGCGATAGCTGCATCCGAGGCGACCGGAGCTTTGGCCCTGGTGGCGAGCGGAGCGATCACGCAGAGCGGAGCCATTGCGGGATCTAGTACCTCGAGTTTTACGACCACTCCGGACGATGCCGATATTACATTGACTCATGCTAATAATGCTTTGGTTGGAGCGATCACACTTGTGAGTACGGATACGAATACGGATAACACTGAAATCGTACAGTTAACAAACAATACGGCTGGCGGAACTATTTTGGGTGGAACTACTAACTCGGGGACTCTGACTGTTGTTTCGACTTTGGGCGCCATTACTCAAACAGGTGCTTTGAACGTAGGTTCGACTTCAAGTTTCACAGCTTCTGCAAACGACGCAGCGATTACTCTTAGTACTACTACAAATGCATTGACCGGTAATGTTACGATTTCTTCGCAAGGAACGACCGGTCATGTCACAATCGACAACGGTACGACCGCTTTGGGCGTGCAAGGCACGGCGAACGGGAACTTGGCTTTGACCAGCGGTCAAGCCATCACTGATAGCGCTGTATTAACCGTGTCCGGAACTACTACTGCGACTACCGACGTGGCAGACAAGGCAATTACCTTAAATCAATTGGCTTCCACCGGTAACGTGTCGTTGAACTCTTCCGGAACCTCTGGCAATGCTGTTGTGAATAACACTACAACTGCCTTGGGCTTGGCGGGCTCGACGATTGGAGGAACTTTAACTGCAGAGACGGATAACTCCATCACTGTCAATGGCACCGTAACCTCTTCGGGAACTACTTCCATTTCCGCTTCCGACGACGTTGTCTTTGCCGCAGCCGGGGCCTTGGCTTCGGGCAATGGAAATATTACCGTTACCGCTGACGACGACAATACGCCCGCAGGTACCGGTGGAGCGATTACCATGGCGGATGGCTCTACTATAAATTCGGGAACGGGTACGATCACCCTTTCTGCTGATGAAGACGTTGCTCTTGGTGGTCTCACCACAACAAATGCAACAGCCAATGCCATCGCCATAACCTCCGATAATGGCTCTATAACGGATGGAGGAGATACAAATACCGATATTTCCGCGACAAATGCTAATGCCGTAGTAACTTTAACTGCCAAAACCAATATTGGTCTACTTAATGCAGACAATGTTTTGGTTGCCCCTACGAATGCTCTTGAAACGGCAATTACGAATATCAGCGCTGTAATCACAGATGCCACCGGTGACATTGCCTTGGATAATACTACCTCGGGTGTTTTGACATTGAATTCGGTCAATCCTGATGCAGACGGAACTGCTGCTCTTTGGATTCAGAACAGCAATGGAATTACAGTGGGAGCGGGAACATGGACGATCAATAACAACGATAGTATTGCTCTAATCGCCACCGCCGGAAACGTGACTTTCCCCGATGGCGGTGCCGGGGTAATCGATGCAAGCGGCAATTTGGTGACTCCAGACATCTCAGTTGGGACAGGCAAGGTCCGTCTTGAGGCAGCGGCAGGCGTTGTTCAAGACAGTGCGTCCAATGCTTTGGTAATTGCCGCTTCAGACCTTGTTCTTAAGTCGAATACCTTGAACAACGAGACAACAGGTGCAGCAGTCGGAAACTTTGGAGTTGGTAAAACCGTCGAACTTGCGACTCTGCTCACCGGAAGTCTAGACGTCGACGTAAATTCGGCTAGTCAACAACTTCGTATCATTGGCGCCAACAGGAGTGGCGTTTCAGCTGATCTGAAGATTGCCGATCTTGATTCCGACACCTTGGCCATTAGCACTAATGCAGGTGCATTGACCGTAAATGTGCTTAATGGAATTACAACTGCGGCTCAAGACGATGCGGACGAGTCAACGCCCACTCTCTCCATTGCCAACACCATCAACACGAACAATGCCAATATCGAATTGAACGTACTTGGTAAGAACGTTGCAGCCGGCGGAAACGCCGCTCAAGTAGACGGTAAGGTCAGCGTATTGTCTGGTGCTGTTATTCAAAGCGATGGGACCAACAATCAGTTGGGTATCACGAATTTCAATGGTGACGTAAATCTTGTCGGTCAGGTATTTGCCAACGCCAACGAAACCATTTCGATATCCGCGCCTTCTTCGAATATCGTCGTACAATCAACGGGAGTTGCAGGTAGCGGTGTGCTCACCCTTAGTCCCGGCGCTGGCTTTGAAGCGGTATTTCAACCCGGTGCAAATGTTACCGTCGTTAAAGGTGTTGGCGTTTCCGGTAACTTGATAGTGAAGAATGCAACTAACGTTACGATGGATCCTACTTCTTCTGTAGTAGTCGATGGAAGTGTTGATATCGGTCACGGTGGCGCAGGTGGGGTTGCGGATTCCGTCACGGGAAACATTACTCTCACCAATATTACCTTGGATGCCAATGGCGATGGTGATGGCGCCGGAGGATCAGCTCAACTCAAGGTTAAGTCTACCACCGGTAATATTACCCTAGCTGGAACCATTGATCTCAATGCTGATCCCGATGTGACTGCTCAAGCCAATGATATTGAGATAATAGCTGAGAATGGTTCGATCATAAATGCAAGTGGATCGGTGACTGCGATCGATGAAGTCGACAACTTAGTTCTCACTGCCAAGGGTTCAATTGGGACTGCGGCCGCCCCAATCACGGTTAATGCAAAGTCAATTACGCTTACTTCCAATGCTACTACAGGAACGCCCAATATTTACATTGAGAATAATCCAAATGTTCTGGATAGAGATGCCGGTTCTAGCGATGTTACCCTTGGTACTGTCACTACCGGTACTCGTCTGGGTAACATCTCTTACAAACAGACTGGTCAAAACCTCTTGGTCAGTGGTGCTGTAACCAGTAATGGCGGAAGTATTCTCATCGATCCTCCCGTTGACGTCACTGTAACTGCGGACATTAATGCAGCAGGCGGCAACATCACTTTGCAAGCGAGCAACGACATCTCCTTCACAACCGGCGATTTGATCACTTCCGGCGCAGGAACGATTTTGGTTCAAGCCGATAGTGACTCCGATGGCGTCGGTAACCTCACTTTTACGAATGCAGGTACAGCCGGAGATGAGAAAATACGTGTAGGAGCAGGAACGATTCAATTAAGAGGCGAGCACATTTCATTGAATGATTTCTCTGCCATTACTACTGGTAAAATCGACATCCTTGCCGGGCAGGGTGGCGCCTCTACCGGAGAAGTTTTCAGTGGTTCTGTCGCCAATGCTTCCCCCGACTTGAGTGCAGCAACCTTTGACATTGAGGCTAAGGGCGCAGGAATCGGTCAATCAGGAGGAAATACTCTTGAAATCGTTTCTTCAGGCCAAGTCGATGCCGAGGCGGATGGTGCCATACACATCACTTCGGTTGCCGGAAATGCTTTGTCCGTTGGCTTAATCGATGCAGCTGCCAACACCGTAACCTTGGTCGGTAACAACGGAGTGACCGATACCGGAACTGATGCCGCCACCGATGTTATTGCTACTACTTTGACCATCAATGACGGAGCAGCAGGCTCTGCTGGGACAATTACTCTTGATACGGCAGTGGCCACCCTGAATCTCATTGGTGGAACTGTTATCATACATGACGGAGACGGCATTGACATCTCCTCGATAACTGCAACTTCCTTGGATCTTCTCACGGCTGGTGGCATTACTGATTCCGGTGCCGTTGCGATTACCAACTTGGCAAAGTTCAACTCCACCGGAAATTCAATAGTTTTAGGTGATGCAACTGCCGCGAATTTCGGAATTCTCGATTTTGCCGGCTCCACAGTTACGATTACGGAAGCCAGTTCAACTCAGATTGCCGCTTCCGAAGCGACCGGGGCTTTGACCTTGGTTGCCGCTGGAGCGATTACTCAGTCCGGAGTGATCGACTCCATTTCCACCTCCAGCTTTAATGCCGGCGCCAACACCATTACTTTGACTCAAGCCAATGACTTTGCCGGAGCTGTCAGCTTGTCCAACACGGGAACCAATCTCGTACAAGTCACCGATGCTAATGCGATAGACTTAGGAACCGTCAACGTCGGCGGCGCCCTCACCGTTAGCTCATCCGGGACGATCACCGATTCGGGTAATTTGACCGTTGTTGGTTTGGCCACTTTAGCTTCAGGAGGTAATGCCATTACTCTTGGCGATGGCACGACTGCCGCCTTCGGCAGCATCGATTTTTCCGGTTCCACCGTTACGATCACTGAGGGTGATGCTATGGTTGTAGCCGCATCCGAGGCTACTGGTGCGTTGAGCCTTACGGCTAACGGTGCAATTTCACAAACTGGAAGAATAGACGCAGACAATACCTCGCTGTTCGTCAACACCGGTGGTACTAACGACAGCATTACTTTGACTACCGCAACTAATGACTTTACCGGTGCCGTAAGCGTGACTGCGAGTGATGCTACTAGCGTCGTATCCATCACGGATGCCAATGCAATCGATCTTGGCGCCGTGTCCATTGGTGATGCGTTTACGGTAACTTCGACCGGAGCAATCACGGACAGTGCTAATGTCTCGGTTGGCGGATTGGCTTTACTTAATTCCGGTGGTAACTTGATAACCCTAGGCGACAGTACAACTGCAAATTTCGGAAGCATTGACTTCGCCGGTTCAACTGTTGGGATTACAGAAAGTAGCGCAATGGCTATCGCTGCCTCTGAAGCTACTGGCGCGTTGAACTTGAGCGCAACCGGAGCGATTACTCAAACTGGTGCTATCGACGCCGATAGCACAACGAGAATCTCTGCCGGAGCCAATTCTATCACGCTTGCCGATGCAGCCAATGACTTCACCGGGGCAGTTAGTTTAAGCAACACGGGAGCGTTCGATGTTGCTGTGCGTGATGCAAACGCCCTGGACCTCGGAACAGTTGGAGTCGGACGGGATTTAACCGTAACGACCGGCGGAACCTTGTCTGATAGTGGAGTCGTTTCCGTTCCAGGATTAGCGACCATTGTTTCAACTGGTCAAACTGTCGCTTTGGGTGACACGACTACCGCAAACTTCGGAAGCTTGGACTTTGCAGGAGCTGCTGTGACAATCACCGAGGACAGTGCCATGTCGATTGCAGCATCCGAAGCTACCGGAGCGTTGAGCTTGACTGCTAACGGAGCTATCACTCAAACGGGTGCTATAGATGCTGACGCTACCTCGAGCTTCACAGCCGGAGCTAACGCAATTACGCTGACCCAAGCCACAAACGACTTTACCGGTTCCGTTTCCTTGACTGGTGGAGTGACATCCTTGAAGGACGCGAACGATTTGACAGTGAGCTTGACGACAAGTGGAACTGCTGCTCTAACCGCGGTGAATAGCCTAACGGTGAACGGAACTGTGAGCGGAGCGACCAGTGATTTGTCAACTGCCGCCGCTGCTACGAGCTTCGGAGCTACGACAGTGAGTCGTAATCTTTCTGTGACAGCTTCCGGAGCGGTGAGCGATACGGGTAAATTGGCCGTTGCCGGTACCACCACGATTAGCGCTACGGGTCAAACCGTGGAGTTGGACACTGCGACCAACGACTTTAGCGGAGCAGTGACGGTGACTGGCGGAGCGACGATCTTAAAGGATGCCACCGACTTAACGGTTAGCCTGGCGACAAGCGGAACAACCGCTATCACCGCGGTGAACAGCTTGATGTTGGATGGAAGCGTTAGTGGAGCTACCAGCGATCTTACTACAACTGCCGCTGCTACGAGTTTTGGAACAACTGCTGTGGGGCGGAATCTATCAGCGACAGCTTCCGGTAATATTTCCCAAACGGGAGCCTTGGATGTCGAAGCTACATCAATTTTTACTACACAGACGAACGATACCACAATCACTCTGACTAATGTAGCCAATGAGTTTACCGGTGCAGTCAGCTTGATTTCGACCGACTCTGACAGTAATAATGAAGAAGCAGTCCAACTTACGAATTCGATCGCTACGATACTCGGAGGTTCGACTGAAAGTGGTTCACTGGTGGTGGTCTCCAAGACTGGCAACATTTCGCAAACTGGATCTCTGGATGTCGATACAACCTCGAGTTTCACTACGGAAGCTGATGATGCCGATATTACTCTCGGCCATACAGGCAACGCTTTGACTGGGGCTATTTCCTTGGTCAGTACTGACACTAATGCAGATAATACGGAAATCGTTCAGTTGACGAACAATACTACCGGTGGAACAATTTTGGCCGGTAGTACTGAAACCGGTACCTTGTCCGTAACTTCCACCCTCGGAAACATTTCACAAACAGGTGCGTTAAACGTCGGTTCCACTTCAAGCTTCTCGACATCCGCTGATGATGGTGACATCACCTTGACTCACGCTAGCAACTCTCTTGTTGGTGCCATCTCTCTGGTTAGTACGGATACTAACGCAGACAACACGGAAGTCGTTCAGTTAATTAACAACACTACCGGCGGAACGATTTTGGGTGGTAGTACTGAAACCGGTACTTTATCCGTGATTTCCACGCTCGGTAGCATCACGCAGACCGGAGCCTTGAACACAGGTTCGACCTCAAGCTTTTCGACTTCCGCAGACGATGCTGATATCACCTTGAATGAACCCGCCAATGCACTAACGGGAGCTATTACTCTTATCAGCACGGACACGGATGCCGATGATGAAGAAGTCGTTGTCATCACCAACTCCATCGCCACTGTTCTAGGTGGTTCTACCCAGAGCGGAACACTTTCCGTGACCTCTGCAAATGGTAACATCACCCAAACGGGATCTTTGGATGTTGATGGAATAACTACTATATCTGCCGCGACTAACTCTATTACTTTGGATAACGCTGCCAACGACTTCACCGGAACAACTGGAGGCGTTGTCAATGTTACTGGCGGGGTAACGAGCCTCAAGGATGTCAATAACATAGACCTTGGACAGGTTTCGACCAGTACCCTTGATCTTGTCGCTGGTACTGAAGTAACTGATGATGCGCAAACCGCTACCGTAACTGGTGCCACTAAGGTTGAGGCAGGTACCGATATTGTTCTTGATACAGCATCTAATACCTTTGGAGAGCTAACCCTCAAGGCAGGTAATGAAATTGCAATTAGAGAGACCGGTAGCATGTCAGGCACTGCTGCTGCTCAATCTCTTCAAGCACGAGCCACCACTGGTATTGAATTCAAGTCCGGAACGGCCGTATCGAAATTGGCTGCTCTTTCCGATGCTGGAGATATCAAAATTGCTAACACAGGAGGTTTGACTATCTCTCCTGTTGCCTCATTTACCAAAAACTTAGGGCTCTCCGGAATTGCACTTTCCGGCGGGGCTGAAGCCAAAGTAGAGGTCTTGACGCAAAGCCCAATAACAGTGGACGCTCCAATTACGAATGAAACAGTCGGTAAGATTATACTTGCCGCTCAAGGTACCGCAGCCACTGACGACGTTACCATTAACTCGACCATTACCGGAGACGCAGTAGAGGTATATGCTGGAGATACAATAACGCTAAGTTCTACGGCATCTCTTCAAGTCAAGGATGCTGCAGCCACCTATACTTCCCTGCAGGTTCATGACGTTACTTCAACTCGGGGATATGGAACAACAAAGCTTCATTACGGTACCAATTACGACTCGGGAGTGCTTTCCTCAGGTTTTGCTATGGCCGACGACGTAGTTATTTCCGATCTCGCTACGCTCGAAAGTATTTTAGAAATTAATCATGTAAGCAGTACCAAGCTTGTTATTTATGGTCCTAGTCGCCGTTTGCTTTATGTTACGGATGATCAAAATCAGGAGTATTTCATAGCCTTGGATCCATCAGTAGAGCTCGCCGGAGAATGGAATCGTTCCGATCTTGGAAATATCTTCATTTCCAATGAGCTTACCACTGGTTCGTTCTTCCAATCACAAGAAGTAGGAACTATTGAGATCGAAGAGCTTAAGGAAAACTAATTCTTTAAATTTAGTTTTTTCTTTTGATCCGCGTAACGAGCGTGAATGTCTTTAGATAGTCGCAATTGTGCCCTTTTCGCTTTCCATCAATCTAGATAACTTAGTATTCCTTCTTCTCTAATCGATTCCATTGCGAAAGGGCGGTATGAAGAATTGGTACCCGAATCCAGACTTTTGCCTTTCGGAATTTGATTATTCCGAAATGAAGGTTATTTCCTTGAAGAGTCTAGGGTGCAGTGACTGAATTTCCGTTGTCTATCGGTCCGAGGCTCGCGAGGGCTGGTACTGCCGTTCGTGCCCACTCTTCAGCGGAATGATAGCCTCCAGCAGCTTCTCCGAAGCAGGAACGGAGCATACCAGTGTCGATGATGCCGGGATTGAAGGCGACTGCAGCGAGACCACTCGGTAATTCTTGGGAAAGGGCTTGGGTAAGACCTTCGATCGCCCATTTCGTAGCGCAGTACGGGGCTACATCCGGTGCGGTGGAGCGACCCCAGTAGGAACTGAAGTTGGCGATGACGCCACGCTCGGCATCCTCCATGAACGGCAGAAAGGCGCGAATGGAGTTGTGGACACCTCCAAGGTTTACGGCGAGAATTTTGGCGAACTCCTCGGGCGAAATATCCTTTAACGGAGCATTTCCGTTCATGAGGGCTGCGTTGTTTACGAGCAGATTGGGTGCACCGAGGTGTTCAATGACGGTTTTCGCGAAAGAGTGCATGGCGGCATCATCGGTGACGTCTACCGCTTGGAAGATATGCGGATCGCCTAATTCCTCAGCCAGAGTTGCAATCGAATCCGCAGTCCTTGCGCATCCGGCCACTTTCCAACCTAGTCGGGCGAATTCCAAGGCCATGGCCCGACCTAATCCTCGGGAACATCCCGTAATACAGGCCATGCCTGCGGCGATCATGGCTGAGGAGAAGTCTCGCCGGGTTGATCCACTGCACCGGGGCCCTTGTGGTGCGGTGGTTGGCTAGCCAGGTTCCAGTGTGCGTATAGCCAAATGACGCCGAATAGGGTTCCCAGACCGATAATGATTATACGCTCGAAGAGATTTTTCCTTCGTTTGGCCTTTGTGGTTGTTTCTTCAGTCATTGCCTAATTGAAAGTGAATGGTGGGAGATACTGGATTCGAACCAGCGACCTCATGCGTGTCATGCATGCGCTCTAACCAACTGAGCTAATCCCCCTTTAGAAGAAAACTATCTTAAAATGAGCATGGGAGGTGGCTTGTCAACGAAAGGTTCTCGGTTGATTGAAGCTTATCCTTATTTGAACAATTTAATGGAAGGCCAATGGGATGAGATGCCGGAAATTTGAGAGAGTCGGTTCTTTACGGGTTACCCATCTAACCGGTAACATTTCCCAAGCATGAAAAAAGCGTTGATTACCGGTATAACCGGACAGGATGGCTCGTATTTAGCTGAGTTTCTTTTGGAAAAGGGATACGAGGTGCATGGAATCGTGCGGAGGGCATCGACTTTCAATACAAGTCGATTGGATCATCTCTACAAGGATCCCTTGGTGGATGACACCCGACTCTACCTGCATTACGGGGACTTGGCGGATGCCGTCCAACTGGTCAAGCTGCTCTATCAATTGCAACCTGATGAAATTTACAACTTGGGAGCCCAAAGCCACGTCCGCGTTTCCTTTGACGTGCCCGAGTATACCGGTGACGTTACCGGCTTGGGCGCCGTAAGAATCTTGGAAGCGGTTCGCGAAGCAGGCTTGGTGGAAAAAGTACGTTACTATCAGGCTTCCTCTTCGGAGATGTTTGGAAAGGTGCAGGAAGTGCCCCAGAAGGAAACGACGTCTTTGTGGCCCCGTTCTCCGTATGGTTGCGCCAAGGTCTTTGCCCATTGGCTTACGATCAACTATCGCGAGTCCTACGGGTTGCACGCCAGCAGTGGGATTTTGTTTAATCACGAATCTCCTAGACGTGGGGAAACTTTTGTCACCCGAAAAATAACCCGTGCCGCAACTCGTATAAAGTTGGGTCTCCAGAACAAGCTGATACTCGGCAATCTGGATGCAAAGCGGGACTGGGGTTATGCTAAGGAGTACGTCGAGGCCATGTGGTTGATGCTTCAGCAGGAGAAGCCTGACGATTACATCATCGCTACTAACGAAACACACACCGTGCAAGAGTTCTTGGATGAAACTTTCGCCTATTTGGCCTTGGACAGTAAGGAACATGTCGGATTTGACGAAAAATACGAGCGGCCCGCCGAGGTTGACTTACTGATCGGGGATGCATCTAAGGCCAAGGAAAAGTTTGGCTGGGAACCAAAGGTGACCTTTAAGGAATTGGTACGCATTATGGTCGATGCCGACATGAAACTGGCAGAGAACGAGCTAGCTTTGCAAAATGCAACTACCTGAAGATCTGGGCACCCTTTTATGAAAATCTTTGTTTCCGGGCATTTGGGTATGGTCGGTTCCGCTGTTGTCCGAGCTCTCAAACTGGAAGGTGGTTGGGATGTCGTTACTCGGACACGTGCGGAACTTAATCTTTACGACCAAGCGGCAGTGGACGGCTTTCTGGCTTTTGAGAAACCCGATGTTGTTCTTAATGCGGCCGCCAGAGTAGGTGGGGTTTATGCCAACAATACCTACCCAGCCGAGTTTATCCGAGAAAATTTGGCAATCAACCTGAACCTTGTTCATTCCTCTTGGAATAACAGCGTAAAGCGTTTTCTCAACTTGGGCAGTTCATGTATTTACCCCCGTGGCGCACCTCAACCGATGAAAGAGGAGTGCTTGCTCACGGGTACTTTGGAAAAGACGAACGAGGCGTATGCCATAGCAAAAATCTGCGGTTTGGAACTATGCCGTCACTACCGTAACCAGTACGGTGTTCTCTTTCATTCGGCAATGCCTACGAACCTTTATGGTCCGGGCGATAATTATCACCCCAAGAATTCGCATGTATTGCCTGCTCTGATTCGTAAGTTTCACGAGGCAAAAGAGGCTGGTACTGCTAAGGTTACAATTTGGGGGACTGGAAAACCACGGCGTGAATTTTTGCATGTCGATGATTTGGCGAAGGCTCTTCTGCATCTTCTAAAACTTGATGATCCTCCCGATTGGGTTAACGTCGGATGCGGAAAAGACATTTCTATCCGTGAATTGGCTGAACTGGTAATCTCGGTAGTAGGATTCGAGGGCGAAATCATACAGGATACTTCTATGCCCGATGGTAATCCCAAAAAGTTGATGGACGTATCACGAATGTTGAGCACAGGCTGGTCGCCAAGTATTTCCTTGCAGGATGGTATTACTCGAACTTACGAGGAATTTCTAAAACAGTTGGCTGGTGGTGAACTTCGGGATTCCCGATAGTCGAGTGTGCGGTAATCTAGTCGAATTGCTTCTTGAATTCGCGAAAGTCGTCTGACATTTCACGAATTTGGTAACGCAGAGCTTCGACTTCGTCACGAAGTTCCTTGAACTCCGTCTCCATTGATTCCACTTTTTCTATGCTTGGGTCCGGGGCAGGTACGTAGACAGTGGAACCCTCGCTTTCCTCAACGGCGGGAGGGGGGGCAAGCGTGTGACGCCATCGCCGTTCCTTTTGACCTGGAGCGGGATCCATGTCCATAACCAGCGGTTCGTCGCGGTCTTGCATTTCCGTTATGGTTTCTTCTACGTCTGAAAGACTTTCGAAATCGAACATACGGCTCGCTCGGCTACGCAACTGCCCTCCGGTTTGGGGACCCCGGTTCAATAATTCGGCAAGAATTGCTCGTTCGGGTTTTATCAGGTCGAGCTTTTTTTCCGAGTGATGTTGAAATTTAGGGACTCTAGACCCCACGAGGTCCATTCTGAAGGCAAGCCCTTTAGTGCGCAACTGATCTATGGAGTGGGAGACTTGTTCCTCGGAGAAATTTACTCTTGGACTCCTATTGTTCTTTTGGTTGCAAGCATTCAGGAGTGAATTGAGGGTCATCGGATAGTACTCAGGTGTGGTCAACTCCTTTTCAATCAACGAACCCAGTACTCGGCACTGTTCAAAGTCGAGCTTGGGCAACTCACTTTCGGACTCTTCCCGGAGTTGGGCTTCTTCCATACTTTGAGGTGGCGGATTTTGGGAACCCGCTAATTAATTGAGGTAAAACTAAACGACTTCGACGTTTACCTTTCGGTGTTCCCTGTCGAATTTGACTTTACCGTCCTTGAGAGCGAAAAGGGTGAAGTCGCGTCCACAACCCACATTGCTGCCCGGGTGGTACTTGGTCCCACGCTGACGCATGATGATGTTGCCCGCTACTACACTTTCACCGCCGAACTTTTTAACTCCGAGGCGCTTGCTGTTGCTGTCGCGACCATTCTTAGAAGTGCTTTGTCCTTTTTTATGAGCCATGGATTTTCTCTTTTCTTTGGGTTACTTGGCGTTGATGGACTCGATTTCAATCACTGAAATATGTTGTCGGTGCCCTTTGCGACGTTTGTAGCCTTTACGGCGTTTTTTCTTAAAGATGATGACTTTCTTAGCTCTCTTGTTTTCAAGGATCTTTACCTTGACTGAGGCGCCTTCGACGAAGGGTGCACCGAAAGAAGCTTTGCCGTCGTCAACGAGCATGAGTACTTTGTCAATATCTATGACGTCCCCCTCTGTTGATTCAGGGAAACGGTTTACGAAGAGTTTGTCACCTTGCTCTACGGTGAATTGACTACCTTGGGTCTCAATAGTGGCTTTCATTTTCGGAAAAAGGTTAAATAAAACAATTTTCGTGTAAAGAGGCAAGGAATTTGGAACCGGAAGATTCTTGCTCGAATGTTCCAATTGTTCATTCTCTTTTAGCTTATGGTCACCGTGCAGACAGTTAAGAAAGTCGATGCCGCTAAGGTTCGGGATTATTTTGGTGGTGAAAAGGTCTTGGAGTATTACGCTCATGCCGCCACTTCAATAGGGCTCTGGGAGTCCGAGTCGAAGGTGTTTCAGCGAGTTTTTTCAGACAAGTCGGCTAGTTTACTGGAACTGGGCTGTGGGTGTGGACGCATATCCTTTGGGCTTTGGGAGCTGGGCTACAAGCATCTTCTAGCAACTGATTTCTCACGCAAGATGATCGAAAGGGCTCGACGCTTGGGCCGAGCTATGGATTATGGAGTGCACTTGCGAGTGGCTGACGCCACGAGTTTGGCATTCGAGGATGATCTATTTGACGGTGCCGTTTTCGGCTTCAATGGACTCATGCAAATTCCCGCTCGCATTAATCGCCGTAAAGCCATGTCTGAAATTTTCAGGGTTCTTCGTCCGGGAAGTTATTTCGTTTTCACTACTCATGATCGTGAATGCTCTAAGTGGAAGAAGTTCTGGAGGCGTGAGAAATTAGCCTGGCGCAAGGAGAATCAAATTCCCGAGTTACTCGAGTATGGAGATCGATTCGAATCTACGGACATGGGGAAGCTTTACATTCACGTACCAACGAAGGCAGACGTCATGTCCGACCTTAGGAAGGTGGGCTTCAAGGTCGAGGTAGACGCGTTGCGATCCCAGTTGGCGAATGAGAGTGTTCTCGTGAGAAAGTTTTCGGACGAATGCCGTTTTTGGGTGGCGAGGAAGCCCGATACCGTCTCAACGCCCGACTAGGCATTCCGAATCAAGGGTCATCGATCCGACTCGGGTCGCAGATCCAGTCATGGTCACGTTGAATTCGTCGTCGATGCGGAGCTCAATCTTTCCTCCCGGCATATGGACGGTAATGTTGTCATCGCAAGCTCCCATCTTTCGGGCCACGGCTCCGGCGGCGGAACTGCTACTGCCCGAAGCAAGTGTATAACCTGCTCCGCGCTCCCAGATTTCGATGCGAATGTTGTTTCGGTCCAAAACCTCGAGAAACTGAACGTTTGTACGATTTGGAAAGTTGGAGTGGTTTTCTAGAATCGGACCGATGTCACAGGCGAAAGCTCGATCTACTTTGTCTACCGGAACGACACAATGGGGGTTGCCGATTGTCGCAGCGTAGTATTGAAGTTTTTGTCCTGCGGCTTCTATCGATTCATCGAGTACTTCGCGAGGATGGCCTTCTACGTCTACCGGGATTTCGTCACTGTGAAAACTGACTTTTCCCATCTCAACTGAAATTACTGAGGCGTCCGAAGTCACTTCGCAAGTTACTATTCCTCCAAGGGTATGGATTGAGAAGGGCTCAACACCCACTTTGCCTTGGTCGCGAAGATAACGCGCAAAAATTCTCAATCCATTGCCGCTTTTTTCGGCCTCGCTTCCGTCGGGATTGAGGATGCGGAGTCCAAAGTCGGCTTCAGTTGTTAAGGAGGGTCCCAAAAGAATACCATCGGAACCCAAGCCAAAGTTGCGGTGGCAGATTTTGATTATCTCGTTTTCGGCCAGGGGTTGTGAACATTCACTTGGTTCGAGTACTAGGTAATCGTTCCCCAATGCATGGTATTTCTCAAAATTCATGATACAAGGTTTAAGATTCCAAACTTCTTTTCAATACCCATTCAATGATTGCTTGATCGTCGTCACCTGCGTCTCTGACGACGGCCAGAAACTCGCTTGGGTGCAGGTCGTTGGTTTGAAAGAAATTTCGGTCTCCTCCGCAGCAGTACATTGTGTCGGTAGGTAATTCGCCGCGAAGTTTTGCTCTGGCCTTTGGAATAATACGTGGCAACCAGCGAATTCCCTCAATGTCTTCACTTTTTGCCGGCAGTGTCGCGGAGTCCATTCGGTGGCGCGACGCACGGCCTTCTTGTTCTCGTAGAAAGTAATCTCGTCTGGCATCATGAATGAGAAGAAACGTGGCGAGGTCAGGTGCCCCTTCGCAAACCCAATCCTCGGCAAAGTCAAAGACATCCATTACGTTCATCCCTATCGAGGCAAGAAACTGTAGGTCCTCTTCCGCAAGAAAACCTTCGGGAGAACACTGGCCTTTTTCGTATCGCTCTACGGCGTCTCTCCAAATCTTCTCCAACTTTGAATGGTAGTTGTAGCTCATGTTGAGGGATTATATGCGAAATTCAGATTATGGTCGGGAGGAAGAGTGTATTTGTCGCTCAACGGAATTCAAAAAGCCGATTTGGTAATGAATAAGCGAGTCTTTGCGTTCATAATAGAGATTTCATTTTGAAATCTGTCAACCATTTGGGGAACAGGTCGGAAACCAAATCAACCGGAACTTTTCAATTCAAGCTGGGTCGCGAAAGTAATTATTTTCCTGCCAGCTTGAAATCGATTTGTTTTTCAGCGTGATCTACTTGGTAGACAAGAACCTTTATATGTTGGCCGAGCTTTAGGCGTTTGCGAGGGTTTCGCCCCACAATAGACGTACCATTCGTCGCGACTCGGTAATTTTGGTCTCTTGGTAATGTGCGCAGAGGAACGAAACCTCGGGCCAATGTTTCAGGTAATTCAATGAAAAACCCTTTTTTAATGATATCCGTGATAACTGCATCGTGCGGTGTTGTTTTATTCTCTTTCAGTTCTCGCTCATAGTAAGCGACGAGTTTTGTCTTCACGGATTCACGTTCGGCATCCACGCTATTGCGTTCCGTTACGGAAATATGTTTGGCTATGCCGTCCAAGCGCTTGGTGTCTGGTCTCTTCCTTTGCTCGGAAGAGAGGATTCCTTCAACTATGCGATGGACTACGAGGTCGGCATAGCGTCGGATAGGTGAGGTGAAGTGCAGGTAATCTTGCTTGGCCAAGCCATAGTGCCCATCCGAGGTCGCTCGATAACAGGCCTGCTTCAGGCTGCGTAAAAACTTGATTCGTAGCACTTGAGCCAAGGGGTGCTTGTGAATGGAAGCCAAAAGCTTGGTCACTTCTTTTCGATTTGTGAGATCTCCGCAAGATAGGTCATAGAGAGATACGAAAGCCCTCAGTTCTTCCAAGTTTTCAGGATCTGGGTCTGGATGAACACGATGAATCCCCGGTAATTTTCGTTTTCGCAATTCCTTTGCCACGGTTTCATTGGCAAGGAGCATGAATTCCTCGATCAGGCTATGGCTATCATCGTTTTCGATTTGGATAATTCGTTCGGGAACACCTCTTGCATCAACCAAAATTTTCACTTCGGTGCTAGCTAAGTCCAATGAACCTGCTCTCAATCGTGAAACTCGCAGCTTAGTGGCAATGGACCACAGCGTTTTAATGGTAACTCGAATTTGCCCGAGAACACCCTCGGGGATTTTGGAAAGCGGTATGCCGGGGTTCCCTGAGTATCGGCTTTGGGGTGGTTTGGCCGAGCGAATAGCCGCCAAGTCTTTTTCCGTCATGAACAATTTTGCCTGTTCATAAGTGAGGCGCTTGTCGCTTCGAATTACGCTCTGTTCCAGCTTACTCCGTCGAAATTTTCCATCTTTGCCGAATCTAAAAAGAACCGATTTCACCAGCCTGTCTTCATCTTCGACCAAACTACAGATTCCGTTCGACAACTTTTGCGGCAGCATAGGTACCACCTCTCCGACCAAGTAAGTGGAGTTGCCCCTTCTGCGGGCTTCATGATCCAAGGCTGAGTCTGGTCTTACGTAGGTGGATACGTCGGCTATGTGTACACCGACTTCTAGATCACCATTTTCCAATGTGCGTAGAGAAAGGGCATCGTCGAAGTCTCGTGCATCGACAGGATCGATGGTAAGCGTTAATACTTTGCGGAGGTCGCGGCGACCAGTGAGATCCTTTGTTTGAACTTTAGAAGGTGTTTGCTCTGCTTCTTCGTCTACCTTTTGCGGGAATTCGCCCGACAAACCGTACTTTGCGAGTATGCCAACGTGGTCGGTTACGGGATCTCCCGCAGGACCGAGCACCTCAAGAATACGGCAGGAGGGCAAGGGGGCAGGGGAGTCCCAGCGATGAAACTTGGCCAAAACCTTCTCCCCATTTCTGGCTGCGGAGGAATCCCCGATCACCTTGAAGGGAACGTTAAGACGAGAGCTTTCTGCAGCTAAAGTCGTCTTTTTGCCCGATCGCGACAAATAACCGAGAAACTCATCCGTCCCCCGTTTAAGAATCTTCGCTACTCCATAGCGAGGTTTTCCCGGCTTCCCTCCAAATTTCTTTTTTGGTTTTCCTTTGGGTTTTTTAGGTGGGAACCGTCGGAGTTCCACCTCGTCTCCGTCCAGAGCTGTTCCGGAAGCTCCTTGCGCAAGTGAAATAGGGTCTTTCCGCCCTTCAATTCTAACCCCCGCTCGTCCGTTTCTTCTAATAAAAAGAACTCCTTGGACAGAATCCTTGCCCACGGCGTTCTCGGTTAAAATTATAGCGAGGTTATAAGCTTACTCTGGTTTGTAAATCTCCCAACCTTCAGGCACAGCGTCCTTGATGTTGGACGTAGGCTCGGATTTCTTATCATTGCCGTCCTCTTTGCTGATGGCTTTTGTGAAAACGCCTTTGTCATCTTTTCCTTTGGTATCATCATACCAGCGTACGGTGCCGTCGCTGAAAAGTACATGTCCGCCTGCACCTGCCCATGCTCCCTTAGCATCCCATTTGTCATCGCCCGCATCAAGACCCCGGGACCACATTATTGGATAAGCTCCGCTATTTAACGTACCTACAAAGGCTCTTGTATCGGCATCATTCCCAGGAATAGCTATGCAGTAACCCAATGCCTTAACCTGCTCGGCCTGAAAATCTGCGTCGTCGTCGGGAATGTTAGCGGGTATGCCAGGACCGTCTGAGTCTTCGGCCAAGTCCTTAACTTCTTCATCTTCTCCTATGAACCATAATTCAGGGCGTGTGTCTTTGGTCTTGTTTCGCCACCAAACTACAAATTCCTCTGCACTTCCAACATCCTCTGCCATCGGAAAAGAGCGAGTTTTCGATGCTAACGATTCGTACACTGTCTTGAGATTTTTTTGAGCTACGGTTCGTCCGGCAGAACCAAACACATCCCCGAATCCAACGAAGGCAATACCGGCCAAAATGCCGATAATTGTAATTACTACGAGAAGCTCGATAAGGGTGAAGCCCTTTTTACGCTGATTTTTCATATCCATGGCAATATTCTTTCTTATGAAGGTATTTTTCCAGTTTAAGATTTCGTGGTGATTGAACCCTTTGAAACCCGTTGAGCATTTCAATAAGGTAACTCAAATGACCTGCAAAGCGCAAGTGCCTTTTCCCTCGCCTCTACGAGCACTGTTTCGTTCTCGAAATCGCCAAGGACATGATCAATGATTTTTCCTATCTCTTTCATTTCTTTTGTTCCCATCCCCCTTGAGGTTACTGCAGGAGAACCGATGCGGAGTCCGCTTGTTTGAAAAGGGCTACGTGTCTCTCCAGGTACGGTATTCCGATTAAGGGTGACGTTGGCCTTTTCCAAGGCTTGCTGGGCTTGCTTGCCGGTGAGGTCGGGATGTGATGGTCTCAGGTCCAAAAGCATGAGGTGGTTATCTGTCCCACCGCT
>PCBO01000145.1 GCA_002730975.1 Opitutia bacterium | reverse complement strand
GGGCTCGAAGGCATATACTTTGGAGTCCGGAAACAACTCGAATAGTCTAAGAGACGTGTCACCAATTGACGCTCCACCATCTACTATTATATTAATTGATGACTCTTTTAAAATTTTCGCAGTTATGAAAAATGGTTCGTCGGAATGCTCCATTAATCTTTTGGATTCCAAGCTATACCCCAAGAAATCGAGGATGCTGCGAATGTTTTTTTTAATCTTTTTTTTCAGATGCAAGTTGTTGAATTAGGTGAAACCCTTTGATTATTAAGTGAAGCGATGAATATACAAGTTGTAAGGACATCCTGGATGCGATCATTTCACTATTCCGCAAGCATCTTGGCTAGCTATGATCAGTTCAAGGGGGGCAGGGTATCGGTGAGAATAGAGGAATTTTTAGGAGTGAATTCATACCCCGACTGCAAGGTCAGAAATTCATCCATCCCATTGATTATTCTTAGCATAGGCTGAATTCGGATGGTATTTCCTTCAGTTGGGGAAGTTCGTGCCCTTTTGGGGTGAGAATCAAGTTAATGCCATTCGTATAAGTTGGCAGATGGTCATGGAGTGCCGGCAGTTTCCGTAAGGACTCGATGTCCGACTTGTCTGTCTCAAGAATAATTACTTTTGCCTGTATGGGTTTGTCGATGCCCTGAAGAACGCTTTCCTCGTGACCTTCAACGTCGATTGAAAGCAGATCGATCTTTCTGAATCTCGGATGCTTGCGGAACAATTCATCAAGCGTATATGCTCTTACTTTCGTAGAGTCTTTCGAAGGCTCGGAGTGCACTTGGGAAAGAGTGGACTCATATCCCCCTTCCTTGAGGAAAAGATGACCGCTTCGTGATGATACTGCCCCATGGATGCACCTTACCTTGAGATGAAAGAGATGATTCAGGTACAACTTTGGCAGGGATTTAAGAGAAGGTTCTACACACAATCCCCTGGCACCCATTTTCGCAAATTTGAAGGTGTTGGAAAACAAAACGCCGTCGTTGGCCCCGATGTCCACGAACGATTCGACTCGGCCAAGTAAGGAATGAACGAGGATATCTTCACCATGCTGTGCATAGGATTCTTTTTTTTTCGTCCAATTGCCGTACAGCACCGTTGCATAATATTTTGCATAACTAACCTTCTTAAGCGACATTTTTGAAGCTAACAGGTTTTGCTAACCATAAATTGTTCGAGGGAGTGGATCTCGAGCTCTTTTTGAAGGCACAATCGGGGCACATTCCCGTACCAAGACAACCAAGTGCCAAATGAACTTGGAGGGCCTATGTTGTAATCACATGAGGAAAGGGAGTGAAGGTCGCTCATTACTGAATTTGAGTTTCCGAAACTTACGGGCAAATCATTAAACTTTGAACGGTCCGGATTGTCATCCGAGCAGAGGAGGAATCCCACCCTGCCTTTCCTTTCTCGTTCCATTAGCTTTTTCGTTTGGATGATCCAATCTCGGTATGAATCCCAAGCATGGAAGTGAATTCCCTCAAGGTATTCCTTGTAATCTCCTCTGCGAGCATGAACGCCAACGACGCAGTCGAATCTTTCGCGTAGTTGGGATATTATTTCATGGGCTGTACCTTTAGCTTTTTCGTTTGGGATCAAAATCTCTCGAACTCTCTCTTTTTGCTTCTTAAGCGAATCCGGGCATCGCAAGTCCCATGCCCTGACAAGCACCGCTTTGGCTTTATTTTCGGACTTAAGCGATTGATTCAGTTCTGGTTCGGAAAGGAATTCACAATCTTTCTTTTCCCTGATCATCATTTTCGTTAATCGGTTCAACCACTTGTCGCTCCTGCTGACTATTCCCAAAATTCCCCAAAGGCATTCGTAGCGAAGCAAGTTCGCAAGCTTGCTTTTTCGCGCAAGGAAGATTTCAACCGACCTGCCTTTCCTGGAGGAAAAAAATGGCGCGTATTTTTTGAAACTTAGGTTTATCAAATTCACTTCGTTTTCAATGCACCAGGCAAGGGCATTGGCATGTGTGTGGAGACGGTTGCCCAATTGACCAAAGTCCCTTTGAATCACTAGCCATTTCGTCATGATGGGCTGGCTGAAGGCAACTTGGGACTGAAAGCGCATAGCGCGCAAACGGTCACGATTACATTCAACTCGTTGTAGACTCTGGTTTCCATCATGTTCGATCTAAAAACTAGGGCCAAAAGATAGATTATACCCAGTCCCCAAAGTCGTTTCGCTGATTGATTCAGGTTTTTCCAATATAACAATGGGACTATCCAGATCCCAGCAAACAGGGTGAGAAACAAACGAGTGTTCTGCATCGCCCAGTGAGGTTCTCCGCTCCAGATTAATATAATGAAATCAATCATCGAATGTGGTTTTTCGAAAAACTCTCCAGGATTGTTACGGAAGGCATAGGAAAGAATAAGCCGTAAAGCCAACCAAATGCATGCTTGGGTAATTACTTGGGCGATTATCCTTCTGTTAGACTTGAGGAGTTCAACAAATTTTGATTCCCCGATTTGCAGGGTCAGGAGGAATCCACCTAAGGTAATGAAACAGGCGGATTCACGATTTAAGCAGGCAAGGATGAAAACGGGGTAGAACCATAGCCATTTTTTTTGAAGGAACAGGATAATCCCTGCGGCAAAGAAAGTAAGGGATGGTATGTCATACGGATAATACAAACCAGCACCATCGATTAATCCGTTGATGAAGATAAAGTTCCATGAAACGGGAACCAAGATCAATAACGACGCGGCAGGTGTAATTGCATAGCCTAAAATCTCTGCCAGAGGACGAATCAGGAGAATCAATGCGGTAAGAAAGACAGCGTTGATTAATTGGAGTATAACTTCGTAATTAATAGGGTAGGGGACTGCCCATTGAGCAGTATTTATTAGCAAAGGAAGTAATGGTTCAAATGAATTTGCAATGCTTGTGATTAGCAGTCTCGTTTGAAAAACTTTGTCCGCCTCGTAATTTGCGATTCTTTGATAACTGCCTTCCGGGTATTCGTGAGTATAAAGAAAGTAGTAATAAGTGAAGACAAACCCGCTAAGGAGGGAGAAAAGTGAGAAGGCAATGTAATTGAGTTTTAGAATCTTCAAGAACTGCTTTTACTAACCACTAAAAGAAATTGTTTTCCGAAGAAATGCCAAGCCAAAGGACATCTCAGGTAAAGCGATATTAAGAAAAGAGGTCTTTTTCTAACCCTAACCATATTGTAAGGTAAAAAACGAGGTATTGACTTTTCGGTTTTAAGACCGTGGATTTCGAACAGTTCCTTTAGTGACTGATCGGAAAGTGGTGTGTGGTGATCCCAAAAATCCCAATAGTGACCATTTAAAACCGAGATATTCGGACCGAGCGCGATTAATTTACCTCCTGGTTTTAAAGCGACTTTTGCGTGAGAAATAATCTTGTCCAGGTCTTCCTTGTTTGGCAAGTGTTCGAAGAAATTGCTAGAGAAAATCAAGTCTAGGGAATTGGGTTTAACTGCCCACGGTTCCGAACAATCTTGCTCGTGGAAAACAATGCTGTCCTTTAAATTGTCGCGAGCATCTGGATTAAGATCCATTGCATGATTTTGGCAGCCTTCGACGTTGTTAATGAATTCACCGTATCCGCATCCCAAATCAAGCACCGCAGAACCCTTTGAAATCCATTTGGAAAAAAAGTCTTTCACTAGGATTTTCCAGACGGCGTTTCGATAAGCTTCTAATCCGGAAAATCTAATTTGATAAATCTCATTCAAGTTTTTGTTCATTTGTTGCGCATGTAATCGCCTCGACTGAAATACTTCTCCAACCACAAGTAGGCCACGATGAAGAAATATCTTGACCCCATCTCTCGTAGTTTGAGCTTGGCCACGCCTTTTGTTCTGTTTCGCCACGAAATGGGTACGACGGTCCAGGAGTATCCTCTGATTACCGCCTTGAGGGGGATTTCGACAGTCAAGTTGAAATGGGGTGAGATAAGTGGTTGGCAACCTTCGATTACCTCTCGTCGATACATCTTAAAGGCGTTGGTTATATCATTACACTCGATTCTAAAGGCATAACGGATTGCGGTATTTACGATACGATTCGCAAATAGTTTAGCCCGAGGGTAATCCGTCACCCTGCTACCCGAGATAAACCGACTGCCAAATATACAGTCGTATCCTTCGTTGAGTTTCTCCCAGTAACGAACTAAATCCCGCGGCGTATCCGATAAATCCGCCATCATAATTGCAATGGCATCTCCTCTTGCCACCGTAAGTCCACATCTGACGGCTCGCCCGAAACCGTTTTGTCCATCATTTCTGAGGGATAGTAATTGAGGGTGTTGGCCCTTGAGATCTTCCAATACTTTTGGCGTGTCGTCCCTACTTCCGTCATCTACTACGACAATCTCTCCATCGATGCTATTTTTTTCCAGTTCCTTCTCAATGCCCGCCACGCAATTCGGCAAGTTCCCTGCTTCGTCGCGTGCCGGAATGATTACGGAAAGCTTTTTCAAGAGGTTCCCTTCGAGTTGGGTTGAAAGGTGACTCGAATTGCAACTGCATCATTTGAGTCGGGTTGAGTGAGTTCCCGAATCTCCGTTGCTTGAGGGAAAGCTCTTATCAAGGCGTCTTGGAACGATTTGTTGTCTCTCAGCGAAGCGGAGTAGGCGCAATAAACAGTCGTTGACTGTGAGGTTCGGCAAGGTTCCCGTTTCGCGAGGTTGTCACCTGCGAAATGAATGGCCAAAGTTCGTAGTCTGGTACGCAGGACAAGGTCACCCATGTCACCTGCCGGAAGAAAGAGGAGTGTGTCGGAATGACTTTTGGAATCTTGTTCAATGATGCGAATCGCATTGGAAAACTTGCGGGCTTCGAATCCGCGAGCCTGCTCGGTGGGAGAGCCTGTATAATGAATTTGTTGGAAAGGTATGCTGCTGAACCTTTCAATTTGCGTGGTGATTGGAAGGGCAAGGCAAATTCCTAAGAATAACTGGCTCGAGATTCTAGAAAAAACATTTGGCAAGGAAACAATGAACAGAGCAGGGATAGTGAACATAATATCGTATTCACTTGTGTGAGCATGGTAGAGCAAATAATTGAATCCGTACTTGTAGGATAAGATTCCCAACCCGGTGAAGGGCAGGAAAAAAAAACATGCATAGGCAAGCTTTAGTTTTGGAGGAGTAAATCTACAAATTGATTTGAACACACAAAGAAGAATAATTGTGCATGCTATGGCCAGAAAACCTGCAAATATTACATGTTCGTTAATCTCATTTTGATCGAGCCAACTCTTGACCTGCACGAATTGAATCATCAAATCACGAAACCCATGAGATATTTGCTTAGCAGGCAATGCATATCCTGGCCCACCCAATGTACTCCATGCTAGCCAAATACCTCGGGTGCTTTTCTCAAAATGCTTGCCGAAGAGAGGGGCTTGGATATCACTGTCATTTGCACTGTAAAGCTCATTTGCAGTTAAACCCGAGAGAGTTTGATTGGTGTATTCAAGGGTCAGGAATGGAACCCAGAACAATCCGCCAACCAACAAATAAAGTGCGACTAAGCGGAAGTTTTTAGAGGGCTTGCGTTTGCTAAGCAAAATACTAATTAAAGGAATGGATGCTATTGTTCCGGCAACAATCATTCCCGAAAGCTTAATCCAGGCGAAACACCCCAAAGTAAACAAAAATACAGTGGAATGAAAGATGAATTTTCGCCATGATAAATGATCGTTCTGGCAGTCGAACAAATATCCGATGTTTACGGCCCATAATATAAACCAGGGGACCAAGGCAAAGAGGATGACATTTGCAGTTGAGTAAGAGGAACTTGCGGGGCCAACCGAAAGGCCGATTATGATCGCTAGAAAAAGAAGTCCGCAGGGGGGTAGTTTCAATTTCTTACAGAACTTGATCCAACCGAAACCACCACTTAGAACACACAGGAGTAGTCCTACTTTCAAGGAGCTGCCGAGAGATAGTCCTACTAAAAGTCCCGGCAAGGGCAGCCAGCTTGCTCCCGGTGGACGAATGCTCCAAACTGTGGTGTCCTCAGTTAAGTTAGTCCATTTGGGCTGAGCGAGAAAGTTTGGATGCTCCACAATGCCATGATGCCACTGTAGAGATGACTTTACTTGACCGCCTATATCCTCCCCGACGCTCATACCTTTGTCTAAATAGAGAAAGCTGGAAAGTAGCGCTAGCGCAATGAAGGTAGTTTTTGGAGACTCGGACAGGCAGTTCCAAAGCCAAAATGCCTCTTTGGGAACTTTGATCCGTCGGGAGAACCAGAACCAAACGAAGCTGGCTAACAGGCAAAGAATAAGCAACAGCAGTTTCTTGTCGGAGTAGAGCCCTAGCCAATTTGGTTGCTGACTTCTCAACAGTCCTGCTTCGATTGCTTTGAACGCGAGCCACCAGCCGGGCAGAGTAAATAAAAACCTTATCGACCTTTCGGTAGAATTCGAGTCAGGTTTGTTTGTTTGTTTTTCCGTGCTTATAAAAAGATTGATTTTAGCTTCAGCGCCTGAACGAACTATTCTATCATCTGCCGGTATTGATAAAAGCCCCTTCAGCCTCTAGTGATTTATCAGCAACTTGCAATGTGCGCACAACTTCTACGCCATAACGCCCGGAGGAACGATTTATTTCATTTCCTTCGATTACTTCGATGAAATGCTTGAGTTCTTCGAACAAAGGTTCGTTGGTGGGGAAGGATGGGAGAGTGACATCACCACGATTGTAGGAAAGTCGGTGGGATGCAAAGGAATCCGAGTAATAGGCCTGCTCAAGTCCGATTGAAGAGTCGAAAATGGTGATGGGATGTTCCAAGTTCAGGTCATCCCAAAGCGCCATTTTTTTTGATCCAATCACAGTTATCTGCCTGACTTTTCTTGGATTCAGCCAACTTGCGTGGGCATGAGCTATAATCGATCCAGGATATCGAAAGGTGGTGTAACTTGTATCCTCGATATTTGGGTCCAGCCTTCGACTTCCCAAGCAACTGACGGATTCAGGAAGAGAATCGAGGAGGAAATCGAAGACGGAAACGTCATGAGAGGTCAGGTCCCATACGGCGTTAACGTCTTTTCTCACAGGTCCTAGATTAGTTCGATGGGCCTCGAGATGTTGGATTTCTCCAAGTTCTCCCGAATCAATGATTTTCTTTAATTCAAGAATAGATGAATTAAACAGAAAGACATGACCAACCATTATGGCCAGTTTTTTAGTTTCGGCTATCTCACATAACTCGGTGCATTTTTCAGGATCTTGCCCGAAGGGCTTTTCTACAAAAACATGTTTACCGTGAAGAAGAGCTTGTTCGACTAAGTCCAAGTGAGATGTCACGGGAGTGCAAACCATTATCGCGTCGAATTCCGGAGATTTAATCAAGTCATCCGCGACAGTGAAGGTTCTCAGTCCGTTGAATCTATTCTCCAGTTGATCGAGGGAAGATTGGTTGATATCAGCAATGCAATTTGCGTTAACCTCGGGAAGCCTTCGCAGGGCTCCTATTACATTCGGTCCCCACCGACCTGCTCCTATTATTCCAATATCTATTCCCTTATTCATGATTTGATTCTCAGGCTTAGCAAAAAGAGCGGTCGGAGTATGGACCACCAGCTTTTAAAGGGAACCATCTTTGTGTTGTCGTTCATATCATCATGATAACGCTTGGTTACGGGAACCTCGCCCACTTTGAAACCCGATCGACAAGTCTGGATCAAGAGGTAAGGCTCCAATTCATATTGCAGCAACCAGTCCTGCCAAAGGTTAAGCTTTGGGTTTCCCAAGACTTCCTTCTTGAAAACCCTAAATCCGTTCGTTGCATCAGTGATCCGTGTTCTAAAGAGAATTCGAAACAATAGTGAATAAACCCAAGTGAGAATAGTCCTGGAAACAGTCATATTTTCCCGCTTTCCCTCTTTTAACCAACGAGATCCCTGAACATAGTCCAATTCATCGTCCAGCAACTTATCTACAGCACCGAACAAATCGTTGGGGTCGTCTTGGTTGTCACCTGCGAGTACGGCAAGTAGGTCAAATCCGTTAAGCCTTCCGTACTCCAACCCCGTTCGAATCCCTCCACCTGCACCCAGATTATAGGGATGCCTTATGACGATTGCACCCTGCTCTCTTGCTTCTACTGCAGTATTATCTTTAGAACCGTTGTCTACCACGCAAGTGGTGTCGACCAAGTCTCCGGGTACGGCCTTGACGCCTTCACCTGCCTTCCCCTCTTCATTCCAGCAGGGCATTGTTACCAAGATGCTTTTGCCTCTATAAAGAACTCTTTTCCCAAGTTCATTGTAAGGGGTTGATTCAATTAAGCCGATGATGAACTTTTTGCTCTTGAATTGTTGTGGAACTTTCAAGCTTTTCTCAAGATTCGGGCAGGGTTACCTACATAGACTCCAGGTTCCGTAAGGTCTTTGGTAACGACAGCTCCGGCTCCAATCAAGCAATTTGAAGTAATTCTAACTGGCAGGATGGTTGCCCCTGAACCGATGCTGGTACCGGATCCCACATATGTTTTTTGCCAAGTATCTTCATCGTAGGAGGGTTTGCCTTGAGTAAATTTATCGTTCGTAAAAAGGACGCCATGACCAATGAAGCAATCGTCTTCCACGGTTACCTGAGAGCAAATGAAGGAATGGGACTGAACCCTACAATTTCTGCCAACAACTGCCCCCTCCTGGATTTCCACGAAAGGACCGATGAAACTGTGGTCTCCGATCTTGCATCCATACAAGTTGCAGGGTTTAACGACTCGAACTTCGATCCCCCACTCGACGTCGATTATCTTGCTTTCCAGAAAGTCAGGTCGATTTGTCATTTGATGATTCCGAGCAGGTGTCCTTCAGCTTTTGGGATATAAAGTCTACTTGCTCCTCCGAGAGATTTGGGTGCATGGGTAAGGAAAGTAGTTCTGCAGATTGCTTTTCCGCTTCAGGGAATGTTTTACCTGCGGCAAAATGCTCATTCTCGAAGCACTTATGCCTATGAATCGGAACCGGATAATGAATTCCTGTCTGTATTTTTTGTCTCTGCAGTTTTTTCTGCACTTTATCGCGCTCGGATACTTGAATCACAAACAAGTGGTGAACGGGTTCGTTTCCATCATCATCGCAAAAAGTTATAACCGGAGCATCTTCCAACTGTTCGTAATACCATTTGGATGCATGTCGTCTTCGCTCATTCCATTCATCGAGCAATTTTAGTTTTTCGCGTAAAACAATTGCCTGAATCGAGTCGAGTCGACTATTCCATCCCTTTTCAAAATGTATGTATTTCTCTTTCTGGCCGTAATTGCGGATGCGTTTTATTCTGGTAGAAAGTTCATGGTCAGAGGTGACTAAAGCTCCCCCATCTCCCCATGCTCCCAAGTTTTTAGCGGGGTAAAAACTGAAGCCACTTGCATGGCCTATACTTCCGGCCCTTTTCCCTCGGTACCTAGCGCCATGTGCTTGTGCCGCGTCTTCCAAAAGAGCAAGACCGTTATTTTCGGCAATCTCGAGGAGTTGATCCATCGGTGCCAGTCTTCCGTATAGATGAACGGCAAGAATGGCTGATGTTCGAGGTGTAATGACGGACTCAACTTGTTCGGCGTCAATTTGTTGAGTCAATGGATCGCAATCAACCAGTACGGGAGTGGCTCCTGCCCTAAGAATCGGGAGGACGGAACCAATGAAGGTGTTGGCTACCGTTATGACCTCGTCTCCTTTGCTTATACCAAGTCCCTCCATCGCCCAAAGCAAAGCATCGCATCCCGTAGCGACTCCTGCACAATCGGAGGCTTCACAGAACATGGCGAATTCCTTTTCGAATTTTTCGACTTCCTGATCAAGAATGAATCCGTTGCGGTGGATTAATTCGCGTGCCTTTTTCCAAATGTTGCTTTCTATCTCTTCAGAGAGCGAAAGGTCACAGAATTTTATCGTTTTTTCTTTTATGAGTTCAATTTGTGGTCTTCAGCCACTGTGGGTTGGCTTCAGCATGTTTGGCTATCTCTTCAAGAATTGTATGCAGTGTGGTCGTTGGCGTCCAATTCCAATCATCCCTTGCCATTGAGGAGTCCATTACGATCCATGGGGCATCCACGGGACGCTCTTCCTTCGAGGCAATGACTTTATTGGAGCCAAATCGCCCTTTGCACCAAGAGCTTAGCTGTTTCAATGACATGGAGTTTT
>PCBO01000144.1 GCA_002730975.1 Opitutia bacterium | reverse complement strand
TCGGCATCGTAAGTAAACGCTTCCCCATCTCGGTTGAACGCAATGCCATAGGGGTTGCGCAACCCACCGCAGAATACCTCGATTTTTTTGCCATCTTTGCCTATTCGCAAAACATGTCCCTCGTTCGGGCGATAGGGCAAGCGCTTGCGACGGAGAGGGGAAGTCCGGTTGGGAAGGGAATCGGGAATGTGAACGGAGTCACCGTGAATGGCGTAGATCATCCCGTCGGGACCGAGAGCCAGATCGTTGCGCCCGTGCCCCACCCCCCCCTGGGACTGGTAAAGAATTTTCTTCTCCTCGAATTGATCGTCTCCATCCAGATCGCGCAAACGGTAAAGGGCTCTCGAATTGTTGGCGTTGGCATAGAGGGCTCCGTGCGCATAGAGCAATCCTCTGCATTCCTTGAGGGTATCCTCGATATTCTCGGTCCGTATGATTTGTCCATCCGAGGAAAGAGTAAAGCGCAACAAGCCCTTGTCCTCCCGCCCTATCGTTATTCTGCCCTGAGGATCAAAGGCCATGCTCACCCAAGAGTTTTCTTCCTTGCCCGCCGAGCGCAACAATTCGACTTCGTATCCGGGTAAAGTGGAGAAGGTGGAAGGATCGGTCCCTTTTGCCGCATTGGAGGCACGTTTCCATTGGGTGTAGTCGTCAAGCGAATCCAAGGTCAGGGACGGCAGGTTCCACCATGGCGCGTTGGCGAGGGACCCATAGGGGGCAGTGGCTCCATTTGTCTTCCATTTGCTGTTCGTGAAGAGGGAGCCGTTTTTGCCCTTGGCATCCGTCCAGTCCAACTGCAGGGCGACTGCGGGAGCGTCGTTTACTGAGACTGCAGTAAGCGAGAGCATGTTCTCGCCCTTTTGCAGCAGCGAAGTAACTTCCCGATCAATCAGTGGTCCCTGAGCCGGCACTTGGTCCAGTACCTGCCCGTTGATCCGGATGGTGAGCGAGGCGCCATCTGCGATGGCCTGGAGTCGGGCTGACCTGAGGTGGTCTACGATCGGCACGCTTCGGTTGAACTCTGCTCTTACATTAGCCTTTCGCCCATCCTTGATCCAAATCCACTCGGGAGCGGCCTGAGTAGTAGTGGACACGATCAAAAGAGAAAGCAGGTATAGGATGCGAGGGAGTTTCATCTTTCTCGAATATGGGCCTAGAAATTGTAACTGCAAAGGGAAAGAGGTGTGACTCGCTGCAAGAAGACCTCGCATTTAATTCTTCTCGGAAAAGGCGTACTGGAGGTACCTGAATACGGCCCAAAGCAAAAAGCTAAGGTAAATTGCCCAACAAGCCTGTTTCGCAATCATGATTAATCTTTCATAATCGGTCAAGTAGCCGAATGAAAATGTGGTTGCAGTTTCCTCGTTCCCAGTGGTCGCCTTCCAGTCCTTGTCCGTGACCAAGGCCCCGCCGTTGCCTTTGTTATCTGTCCAGTCTAACTTGAGTGCGATCCAGGGAAATCTGTCCTCCGCAACGGCATTTAACGAAATCAGGTTCTCTCCTTTTTGGAGGAACGAGGTAACATTGATATCAATGATTTGGCCGTCAGAGAGTGCCTCACTCACCAGTTGATCGTTGATCCAGACAATGACGATAGCGGAGTCGGCAAGGAATCGCAAGCGAGCCGACACTACGCTTTCGTACATCTCAAAGATCTGCCTAAATTCGGCATCTTGCGGCTTTTTCCAGCTGTCCGTTAGCGGGTCGTACTTGCGTTCGACCCAAATTTCCTTGGGCAAGACCTTAGCGATGTTCGATCCATTAGGATTTGATTGCCAATCCTTGTCACCCCCAAGCCCAAGCAACTGGCAAATAGGCGAGAAAGGTATGGAAAGCATTGCTCCGAAAACCGCAAGTTTTCCTCCCATGCGAGAGATTTCTACGAACCTGAGTTGTGGTTTCCTCCTGCTGAAGAAAGCGGCTATTGCTTCCGGCACGTAGAGAATAAAATCCTTTTGGTAAGTTGCGAGTAGAAGAGAAGGTACCCAAAGATACGCGAAGTAGGAACCAATATGTATAAAGGAGATCCAATGGGAACCTGAGATTGAACCAAAGACATGGCCCCCCAAGAAACCGAGACCATAAAACCAGATCAGGGTGATGAGGATGAAACCCAACGAAAGTTTTATGAAACCAAGGAATCTCCTGATGAGTCCAACGCTCACTTTGCCGGAACCCTCCTCAATGGATGGAAATTCAACGGGACTGAAGGAATCTTTGAGAAATAGGGAAAGGTTGCACAGGATCAACGCAAGTAACGCGGTCCAGAATGCCGGAAGTCCGAAAGAGTTCAATTTTTCAACATCGGGATAGAAGAAGAACATGAAGCCTATTCCTGCAACCATCGCGGTAGTACCTATTCCCAAAGATAAACGGCCTAACCACTGGGACACGTTTGCACAGCCAAGATTTGGGGCGCGTCTCGCAAAACAAGCGGCAAACGCCTGCGTAAGAAAGCCTGGAAAGGTCTTTTTGAATCGCACGAGCAATACAAGAGGGATTGCAATTACCGCGAGGAGGATCGCAATCACTGAGCCAAAAGTGATGGAATCGAGAGAGAAGCCATTCATCTCAAGGAAAAGTGACAGCACCATAAGAGCCAAGCAAAGCCCTGTTAACCGAAGCACTGAGAACCTGCCTTCACGAGGTGAATCCTCTGAAGAAGGAGAGGCTTCCATTCCCAGCAGGGAAGCTATGCTCTCAGGTTCCTCTTCCAAGCCTTTTCCCATGTGGAGTAGGGAGAGATAAAAACAATGACCTGCAAAGGAATGAAATCATTAATTGGCAGTTCGATTGACGGGTAAACACATGAATTTATTTCCTCTCGGAAAAGGCATACTGGAGATACTTGAATAAGGTCCAAATCAGCAGACCTAATGAGAACGTACCGAGGCTGTGACAGATCGCTCCTTCGGGAAACCAGAGAACTATATCGGTATACCAATCTTTATTGGTTACAATTCGAGGCCACTGGCAAATAGGATAGAAACTAAGAACTAGAATTGCTCCATAGAGTGCAAATTTTCCGCCAACTCTGGAGATTTCAACAAAATCTGGGTTTGGTTTTTGCTTTCTAAAAAAAGCCCCGATTGCCTTCGACGAGTATCTGAAAAAATCATCAGGAAAAGTCGCAAGGAGAAGGGATGGGACAAAGAAAAGAATGCACAAGGCATCCACGTGAAAAAATAGAAACGGGTTTATGCCGAATAATTCTCCAAAGATTTCAAAAATTCCATGAATTCCAAAAAACCAGATAATTGTAATAAGAATCAAACCAAGGGAAAGCTTTGTAAAAGTGAAGCACCGTATGCCAAGTCCTTGCAGTTCCATGTCTACCTTCTGATTTAAGTTCGGGAATTGCGGAAGTTTGACCGCGTGTTTTTGAAAAAGCGAAAAAAGACAAAGTATCATGGCAAGGAGCGCGCCCCAAAATGCCGGAATCGCCAAAGTTTTCATTTTCACCGGATCGGGGAAGGAAAAAATCGCGAAGACCGTCCCTGCAACCAAAGCCAACAGACCGATTCCTAAGGTCAAATGAGCAAGGCATGCAGAAATCTCTGCATGCTTGAGGTTGCTTGAACGAGTAGCAAAACAGTTGGCAATCGATGCAGGAACATATGACAAAAAAACCTTGCCAAACCTAATAAGTAGGAAAAGAGAGGGAACAAGACTCACTGCGATAACCCAAATCATTGTTCCTACCGTTATTTCATTTAGGGAGATCCCCAACAGAAAGAGGAAGAAGACAAGGAAGAAAAAGGCAGAAAACAATCCGAACACTCGAAGAAGAGAAAACTTTCCTCTCTCCACTGAGCTTGAAGATGGATCGGACGGAGGTTCTCCCAAGAGTGCATCCATGCTTTCCGGTTCACTATTCATGATCAGGCGAAGTACCAACAAACCTTCGCCAAGGAAAAATGATCAGGCGATCAAGTCCTTGACCACGTGTCCGTGGACGTCGGTCAACCGGTAGTCGCGTCCTTGAAAACGGTAAGTCAATTGCTCGTGATCGAAACCAAGCAGGTGCATCCAAGTTGCCTGCAGGTCGTGAACGTGTACGGGGTCTTTGGCTACACTAAACCCAAGCTCGTCGGATTCCCCGTGAACGTGACCACCCTTCACTCCGCCCCCCGCCATGACCATGGTGTAACAGTCGGGGAAATGGTCGCGTCCAAGGACCTTGCCCCGAGCGGTTCTTCCTTCCCGGAAAGGAGTCCTTCCGAATTCACCTCCGATAATGATGAGGGTTTCGTCGAACAGTCCACGTTCCTTGAGGTCATTGATCAAGGCGGAGATCGGCTTGTCCATGGTGGCGCACTTCTTGGTCAATCCATCGCGAATATCCTCCTTGGGGTTGGTCCCGTGAAAATCCCATCCCCAATCGAAAAGCTGTACGAACCGAACGTCTTTTTCGACGAGCCGACGGGCCAATAGGCAATTTTTTCCAAGGCTGGCCCCGCCCACTTGAGCACCATAGGCTTCAAGGGTCTTCTTCGATTCCTTTGAAATATCCATCACCTCGGGAACGGAGGTCTGCATCCGGTAGGCCAATTCGTATTGAGCGATCCGGGTAAGAGTCTCAGGATGTGCGATTTTTTCGGATGCCTTTTGGTTGAGATCGCGCAGAGCGTCCAAGCTGGCTCTTCTCAAACCACGATCCATTCCCGGAGGGTTGGAGACGTAGAGCACGGGGTCACCCTTGGACCGGCATTGCACGCCTTGATAAACGGACGGGATGAACCCTGCGCTGAAAGAGTTTTTTCCCCCATTCGGCTGGGTACCACTTGAGATGAGCACGACGTAACCGGGAAGGTCCTGGTTTTCGGAACCGAGACCGTAGGTCGTCCAGGCTCCGAAAGAAGGGCGGCCGGGTTGGGAAAAACCCGTATGCACGAAAAGTTCGGCAGGTGCATGGTTAAACTGGTCGGTATGCATCGACTTGATCACGCAAAGATCATCGGCATGTTCATGAAAATTTGGAATCGCATCCGACATCCACATCCCTGATTTTCCATACTGTTTGAAAGTACGGGGGGTTCCCATGAGCTTGGGAGTGCCGGAAGTGAAAGCGAATGTTTTCCCCTTCACAAATTCGTCCGGACACTCCTGATCGGTCCTCTTGACCAACTCAGGCTTGTAGTCCCACATGTCCAAGTGGGGAGGAGAACCGGTCAGGTGAATGTAAATCACGCGCTTGGCCTTGGAATTGAAATGGGGCTTGCGGGGCAGCAGCGGATTCTTCGGAGCATCGAGAGCAAAGGCATCGGGCGAGAGCATCTGAGCCAAGGCTCCTGCTCCCAGCCCCATTCCACAGTTGCGAAGAAAGTGGCGACGGGTCTTGAGTTGAATTTGTTCGAGGAGTGGATTCATATCGGTTTTCCGTTATGGAGAGATTATCGCTTCATCAGCATCTCGTCGAGGTTGAGTAGGACGTTTCCGGCAACAGTCAGGGCAGCCAAGTCGACTAAGTCAGAATCCTTGGGGGCGGGACCAATCGGGTCGGTGGCCATCTTCCGAGCCAATTCGGCATCTTCGGCATAACGAGCCCGAACTTTATCGAATAGATTTACCAGACGATCAAGTTCATCTTGGGTTGGTGGTCTGGAAAGACAAAGTTCGAAGCCTGACTTCAACCGGTCGATCGTGGCTTCACCGCTACTGAACATTTTGCGGGACAAGGATTGAGCGGCTTCTACGTAAACCGGATCGTTCAAGGTAACGAGCGCTTGCAAGGGGGTATTCGTACGATCCCTGCGAACGGTGCAAACTTCCCGATTCGGGGCGTCGAAAGTCGCCATGGAAGGATAGGGATTGGATCTTCTCCAAGTTGTGTAGAGACCTCGCCGGTAGCGGTCCTCGCCCGTGCTTGTCTTCCAGTCGATTCCTCCCCCGAATGCGGCTCTCAGTCCCATGTTCGGTTGAGGTGGTCGAACGGGCGGGCCATACATTTTGGAACTGAGCAACCCGGATACGGCAAGCGCTTGGTCGCGGACCATTTCCGCGGATAGACGGACGCGCGGACCACGTGCCAGAAGACGGTTGGCCGGATCGCGGGCAGCCATTTCATCGGTAACGTGAGAATTCTGGAGGTAAGTTTCCGAGGTAACCAACAACTTGATGAAGGCCTTGACGTCCCATCCCGTTCGAATGAACTCAGTTGCCAACCAATCAAGTAACTCGGGATGGGAGGGAAGTTCTCCTTGGGCCCCGAATTCCTCGCTCGTGGCAACTAGCCCGACACCAAAGATTTTTTCCCAAAACCGGTTAACGGATACGCGGCTGGTCAAGGGATTTTTCTCATCCACCAGCCAACGAGCCAAATCAAGGCGGTTGGGCTTTTCAATGCCTTCGGGTGCGGGAAAAAGGGAAACCGGGAAACCGGCTTCGACTTGATCTCCCTTACTCAGGTAGGATCCTCGGAGATGAATGAAAGTCTTGCGCCGCTTCTCCTTGGCAAGCTGGCGAAAGATCGGAACGGTCGGGCCCTTGATTCCGGCAAGCTTCTTTTCCAAGTCCTTCAGTTTTTTAGCAAGTTCATCTCCGGGAGAAGGTTGATCGATCTTGAGATAGGATACGAGTGATTCCCTGTCACTTTTTGAAAACGCCCCGTGGGTTTCAGGCAGCTTTCCTTCCCACTTTGGGTTGGGGGATTTATTACTCAAGAGAGCCCATACGGGCTGGCGTTGGGCATCGTAGACAACGGACCAAAACCGTTGGAGGCGGTCACCGGTTCCGGCGTCCGTACGATTAAAGACAAGGATCCGGTCGATCCCCTGCTCGGAACCAAGATCAATCTCCAGCCAAGCCCCGTCTGCCTTGGCCGTATGAGTAACTGATTTACTGACGTGATAGTCCCCATTGGTATTCCCATCGATGGCAAGCTTGGCAGGGCCATTGAAATCCGTGCTTATCTGTGATGCCTTGCCAGACCGAGCCAGGTTCTTCTCTCCCTGGTAAATCTCAACCTCGGCCAAGTGCAGATAGCTTTGCTTATCCGGATTGATAATCCTGACGAAGCGCGCCTTGAGAGGTCCCTTGCGGTCAGGCAGAGGAGTTTTCGCAACAACTGGCTTTCTCTCTTTGATCTTGGCTTTCAGTTCCTCGATCTGCTTGCGCAAAGGGGTCCTTCTCTGTTCGGATGATTCATCCTTAACTTGCAGGAAGGGTCGTTCGTCCCGCTTGTCGGAGTCTTCGGTCTGGTTGAGGATATCGAAGACCTTGAAGTATTCCTCATGGGTAATTGGGTCGTACTTATGGGTATGGCAATTGGCGCAGGCCATGGTCGTGCCCATCCAAGTGGCGAAGGTGGTGTTCACCCTGTCGACCACTGCGACGTTGCGGAACTCCTCGTCGTTGGTTCCGCCTTCATTGTTGGTCTGGGTGTTGCGGTGAAATGCGGTCGCAACCAATTGATCCTCGGTCGGTTCGGGAAGCAAGTCCCCCGCTAATTGCTCGATAGTGAACTGATCAAAAGGCAAGTTCCGGTTAAAGGCTCTTATGACGTAATCTCGATAGGCCCAAATCGTGCGCGGCGGATCATCCGCATAGCCTGCGGAATCGGCATAGCGGGCCAAATCCAGCCACATCCTCGCCCAATGTTCTCCGAACTCGAGTCGGGCAAGCAAGCGGTCTACGAAGTTCTCATAAGCGTTCGGGCCCTTATCAGCGATGAAGGCTTTTACCTCCTCGGGCTTCGGAGGCAAACCGATCAAGTCCAAAGATAACCGACGAGCCAAGGTACGACGATCAGCCAAAGGGGAAATTTGCAAACCTTCACTCTTTAAACGTTGCCGAATAAAAAAATCCACAGGATGGACGCCTGAGGGAATCTCCGAACGAACCGTCTGTTTGTAGGACCAATGATCTTCATATTTCGCCCCTTGCTCGATCCACTGGCGAAAGAGATTCACTTCCTCCTCGGAAAAAGGCTCACCCTTACCTTCCGGGGGCATGATCTCATCGTCGTCTGCCGGCAGGGTAATTCGAAAGAGCATTTCACTCTCTTTGGGGTTCCCGGGAACAATCGCAGAATAACCATTCAAGTCACGGGTAGCTCCTTTTACATTGTCTAATCGGAGTTTTGCTTCGCGCGAATCTTCATCAGGCCCATGGCAAGCAAAGCAACGGTTGGACAGCAACGGTTTGATTTGCTTGTTAAAATCGATTTTTTTGGCCCAACCCGCATGAGCGAGCATGAATAGAAAGACTATAGCAAGAAGCTTCATGAAGGTTTTTTTTGATGAGTCGAAAGGCCCATATAATGAGTTAGTATTTTGTATCTTAAGGCTGATGTCACAGGTCCGCAAATACAGTTTAAGTCAAAAGGAAAAAAGTATTGGATTAATTGTCTACTCTAGTAAGCATGAGCAGTCTGAATTCGAGAGCCTGGGAGCCAGGTATTCTCAAGGCCTGCAAGGTAAGCGTGCCCTTCCCTTTCTTGAGCTCGATGACACCGAGCTTCATGGGCTTGAAGTCCTTGACGTAGGATTCCGTTCGAGGCGAACGATCGTTTTCCATGCCTCGCAGCGGCGGATCGTTGGCTTGTTGCACCAAGTTGCCCACTGATACGAAAGAACCCTTATTGGTGAAGGATAGTTGAAGCACGGAACCGAGATCCTTCTTCGGGCAGGCGTACCACATTTCGGCGAGATACTTGCCGGAAGCACCAACTTCGACTTCCCAAGTCAGCTTGTCCTCGGTTTTGGTCCAGTTGGTAAAATGAGAACAATTGGGGAATTTATTTGAACGCTTGAGACCGCCGTGGGCGGTGGCGTCGCGAGCGGGAATCTGGGTTCTCTTGGCACCGGGGTGAGCGATCACAAAGGGGCGTTCATCGGTTCCTAGTTCGGAAGCCACTTCGTCGTTGAACTTCTTCACCGCGGCCAATAGCTCGGCATTGACCTTGGG
>PCBO01000058.1 GCA_002730975.1 Opitutia bacterium | reverse complement strand
TCGCACCTCGAAGACATTTACAGCCCAAAAGGAATCGTCCCGGCCAATGACTTTGCACGGCTGCCCTGTGCGTGGACAACCCACACCGGGTATCGATGCGACCCAGTGTTCATTGACAGTCGGTTCTGCGCGGCATCGAGCTCCTCTTACCCTTCGTTTGCCAAGAATGGTGGAACGACGCAATCGACGCTGCAGCTTTTGAAGGAAAGGAACGAAGCCGCGTCAGGAGCCAACGTGCCTGGTGGTGGGTACTCGGGATTCAATTTCAACTACAGAGGCAACCTCGCTGTACAGAGTGCCAATGGATGCAAAATGACTGACACACCGGGCTTGTCCGTAGTTAAACAGCCCATGTTTAACGCAGAAGAAGCCGTTGTCTTTTTGACGACCAAATCGTGCCTCATGACGCGCAAGCCCGCTGCTGTGTATCGAGAGTACCACCCATGGCAATGCAGACCTTGTCAAGCCAAAGGATCTCTGCAAGGAAAGAGAGCCAACTGCTTGCCTGCGGGGGTTTACACGAGAGATGACTTCAAAAACAGCGCATCTGCGCCAGCAAATCTCTTCACAGAAGCAGACGGCCATCTGCCGGTGATCACCAACTGGGTCGACATCTGCCGCGAACACTGCAAGGCGGCAGGACCCCAGTGCACGGCGTTTGTGATCGACGAGGTATCCGAAAGCTACAAGTGCATCACGCTGAACATTCCACTCAACGCGGCCAGGTACGATCCCCTCTACGATGTGGACATGCTGCGAAACTCCACACTGGGATCGGATAAACGGCTTCGTAGCTCCTGGCAAATCACCGAGAAGTACATTCTCACCAGCAACTACGATTCGTGGCCGGATTGGAGCACCCCGACCACACTGGAAGCCTGCTTGATGGAATGCGTCAAGAGAGGACCAAACAGTGAGTGCAAGACCTTTGGCGTTTCCTGGTACCAATCCGGTGCACAACAAGACAAAGGGATCTGTCGGTTTGCAAAGGTAGCGTCTGAATTTGAACACAGACCTGATCTGACGGCTGCTCTGTACCGACAATCGCGCATTGTTTGGAACTCTCTCAAGAACGTGGGATGTGACGCGTCGTACACCGGATCTATGGCTTCGTACAGTGACAAGACTTTGCCTTGGTGCCAAAGTAAATGCGAAAACGCACAGGGCGGCCAAGGTTTTCTCTGCAGAAGGTTTGGCTTCTCCTTTTCTTCCACGGGAGCAGCCAGTGCTTCACGATCTGCACTTGGCGCCGGAACCTGCTACATTCCCTTGGCCGGCTCGTCGTCGAGGCGGGCTGCGACGATTGCAGCAAACCAATTCGTGATCGCTCCACCGTGCAAACCTACACCGATGAAGGACCACACGCTTTACTATCCACAAACGTACTCGGCTCCGGCGTCGAGTGCCAGCGTTTTGTTGGGAACCGATGGTAAATTCGACGCGACCAAATACCACTTTGAAAAGGTCTCCACTTCCATGTTGTGCGGCGACGACGCCAGGGTAATCGACGGTGTCAAAGAGGCTTCTGACGGTTACCTTCACAGGACCAAAGCAGTCACCGAAGACGAGTGCAAAGCGCACTGTCTCGGGACTCCCAGGTGTGTAGGCAACCACGGCTTTTCGTACATGCCCACTGCCGTTGATGGCACAAGCTTCAAAGAAACCGGGAAAGTGCTCGCTGGTGATTTTCAAGCGTACGCCCTCACACTGTGGCAATGCTACCAGAAGTGTCTGACGCTGCCATGGTGTCCTTCCGTTGGATTCAGTTACTACAAATCGATAACTACAAAAGAACCATCGAGTTACAGGGGAGAAACAATTACAAAACGTCACTGTTTCATACCGAACATGCAGACTGGTCAAGCTTCGGTGACAGACTCGCCAGCCGATATGGGCCAGGAGACCGACACAATCTTTTACAGATATTACTACGCGGCAGTTTACCGTTTTTCAACCTGTGCTTTGCCAAAGTTCGACGCCGCTTCGCCTTGCAGACGCACGTACGAGCCTTCGGGCCGCGGAGGCTTCTGGTCGGTGGTGTCCACGGAGCAGGACGACGGAGTGAAGACTGACGCGTTCCAACTCCTGAGCAGGATGCACCCGACCTGGGGTATACGAAACACGGTGTACCACGCCGAAGCGGCATTCAACGGCCAGATGGACTACGCGGCCGAGGCGCCGCTCCGCGTGCCGCTGGCTCATGTGCCCTCGGGTCAGCAGATTGGTCCGCTGGTGGTGCGTCCAAGCATGGACCTCTCCGCCGTTGCGTCGTCGAGCGAGAGCCACACAGACAACGACAGGCGCAAGGACGAGATCGCCACATTCTGTCGACACCAGTGCGCTCAGCTCATGGGCTGCAATTCCTTCAAGGTGGACTTGTCCACGGTCCATGGGTCCTGTGCGCTCTTCGCGGCGAGTTCGCTTACAATCGCCACTGGCGGAGTGGCGCACGGCGACTCGGCGAGCGCTGGATTCGGTCTGTCTTACTCCATGGTGCGAGCCTACGAAGCGCACTCGGTGGCCACGGCGGCGGCGCTCGTCAACGCCTTGATGCCGAACAGCGACTACGAACTGCTCTCCAACGCCGAGGAGGTCAACGACGCCACCATCGCCGATCTGCTTGTGCCAGTGGAGCACTCGCACGCCATACGCGACGACGCCGGAGTGGTGAAGTCGCAGCTCTACAGCGGGGGCGTCAATCCGTGGAGGGTGGCGCTGACAAGCAACACGGTCAAGGCATGTGCCTTACAGTGCCTTTCGCAATACGCAATGGGCTGTCGTGCCGTCACCTTGGTGAAGGAGCAGTCTCCCGTGGTGCGCCACTGCGACTGGACACTGACCAAGGACACCATCTGCCACAGTGGGTACGACAGCAACGAAGCGGGTTACCACAGCAAGTGGAGCGTTTATCCTGTTCACACCAAAGTGTCGCTGCAGTCGTGCAAAGAGTACTGCATCAAGAAGCCAGAGTGCAGAGCGAGAGGCTTCTCTTTTGACACGAGCACGACCGCCGCAAAGGACGCAAAGGGCTTGTGCCGTTTTCCTGCAAACAGCCAGACGGCTTGTGCTAAACATCCTTACACCGGCTCGACGTTTTACGAGCTGAAGCCAGGAAGCTGCAGCGGCGATGTCGGATGTCACCTGTTTCCAGACCGAGGCGAAGCGGCGGCTGCTCACACCGCGTGGTGCGACGCGGCTTTGGTGCAGTACTTTTCCTTGTCCGGACCGTCTGCCATTGTCAAGGCCAACCGCATGACGCGGATCAGCGAAATGATCGCGAACAGTGCCAACTCGTACAGTGAGGTTACAGTGGATGGACCCAACGGACGCAAACTGTGGGGTCAGGCGCTGGCGGACACCATGATCGCGCTGTGCACTGCGCCAGACGAGCCGACCGACTTTGCAAAGACCCCTTCCTACCGCGTGCTGCACCCTGTCAAGCACGCAAAGGTGGACATCGGCATCTACGCGCACGCCAACGACCTTGGAGACTTCGACACCTGCGGCGGCGACGCGGAGTTCATTCAGAGCGTGGAGGTGAATGCTTGGAACGCACTGGTGGAGTGTGCCAACCACTGCGCGCGCGCGTACAGCAGTAACGGACTCGCGAAAGTGTGCAGCGGCTTCACCGTCCAGTCGCCGAACCGATGCAGCATGTACACCAGCTGCGAAAAGGGAAAAGGCAGCGGCAAGGCAGCGGGGTCATCGCCTGCGGCCAGTTACCGTGTGAGGACGAACTTCGGGCCCTTCCTGTACGCCGGCCAGCCTGGCCAGCACTGTGAGCCGGAGTACGAGCTCTCTCTAACGTGGTCTGCAATTGGTGGTGGCGTTGACAAGTCCGCTGTGGTGCAGAAGAGCGCTTCGAGCAATGCGGTGCAGGACTGCATGGACCACTGCACGGCCCACAACGCCCATGACCCTGCTCGCGGCTGCGGAGGGTTCAGCGTCGCGGACAACGGAGCCTGTCGACTGCTTGGACCGTGCAAGACCACGTCCAGCGTCGTGCTGACGCCAAGGCCGTTGTTTCAGTTCCACAGTAAACATGCCACAGAAGCTCCCTTGAACAAGGTGATTGACCCACCGCCGATAGAGAGCGAGCGACAGAGCTACGCTGCATGGGCCAAGGCGGCGGACGCCTTCTGCGCGGCGACACACGGAGAAGGGTACAGGGCCGCGACAAGGAAGGACGCCGAGATTTATCGACAATTCGGTGGTGCGGAGGACAGGCGCTGGGGAGCCGAGTGGGGCTGGTGCACACGGTCACATCCAAATGTGTGCACCGCCGATGGCGCCGGGTGGGGCAAGGCCAACAATGCGATGTACACACCTAGTCAAAACTACCCTGTCTGCTTTGACGGCACCAGCTCCATCAAGCGGCACTACCAGCTGCCCAACTCCGTTTCGGTGTACTCGCGCGTGCCGAAGCTCAACGTGGCGTGTTCGTCGACGCCGATGCTCTCTTCGCCCACCGCAGACACTTGGCGCGGCGACGGCCTGTTGGAGTACTGCGCCTCGCAGTGCAACGCCAGGTCGCTCGGCACGGCCATGCCAAAAGACAACGGCGCCAGCGAGGCCACGCTGGAGAACAGCGGCTGCGTTGGGTTCACCGTGAGCACGGTGGGCCACTGCGAGCTGCACGCGGCGTGCAACGCGGCCTCGCAGCGGGCCGTTGCGCCGGCGGCAGGCCGGGGGTTTAGTGCCATATGGCTGAGTTTTACTCACGCTACCGCGTAAGGCATTACTATCTACCTATTGCTCCTTGCTGTACTTGGGCGCCATGGCCCTCGCGTTGTCGAAAACTTTCGACTTTTGATTTTGCACAATCTTCAAGATCTCCTCGACGTTTTCGAAATTGCTGAGTTTCATGTAAAGAGCAAAGTTGAAATCTTCAATTCCGTCAAAGCAATTCTTCATGAACTTGTCACACTGAGCTTTGTCTCTTGCCGCGACAGATACTTGACCGTATCTCATCATCAAAGCGCAACTTGTAGTCACATCGTCGAGTTCAACTTCTCTTGTTGGCACAATAAAGATTTCACCATTAGGCTTTTTGACAAGCGCACAATCGCCGTATGTTGTAATCTCCGGCTCAGTTGTACATCTGATGATGCCGATGCGCTTTGCGGACGGACTTTGAGGCGTATCGTAAGAACGAGAACGGGTGCGCACCATCTTTCTGACACGATCCGATGGTGTTCAATCCTACACCTAACCTGCTTATATACGTCTCTTCAACCGTTTTTTGGCCGTTTGGTATTTTTTGCTAAACGGTCATTGGATGAATTTTTAAAACCGTCAACGGCGGTGGCCGTTGGGAGACATGAAAGCATATAAACCAGCACCGAGTGCTCAACGCAAAAACAAACCCACACTGCAAAAGCAAGCAAGCATGCCCTCCATCTGCCGAGCCTCCTCCGATCATCAACAACATCATCATCACAATCATCGCGGAAAGGGAGACAGGTGGGCACAAGCTGCATGGGGAGGAGGAGATGGTGGTAGCGGTTACTATCATCATCATCGTCGAAACAGGCGTTTTAGCCGCGACGGGTGGATTCCCTGGAATCCACAGGAGAGGACGCCTTGGAGGACGATGCAGGAAGATGAAGAATTCGAGGAGGTCAAACCGAAAAAGAAGAAGAACCAGAGGAGGCGACAGCAGCAGCAGCAGCAACAACAACAACACGGCAAAAGGCCAAGGAGTCCTCCTTCTTCTTGTCACTCACCGCTACTTCACATTCGACCCCATTCTCCGCCTCCTCTCCCTCCTCTTCCTCCTCCTCCTCCTTCTTCTTCTTCTTCAACACCGTTTGTCGTCACCGCCATCCTGACGCGGCCAACCCATTGGGTCAAAGTGGCCAGCGCTCCGCCTCCTCTCCATCCTTCTACCCCATTTCACCTCTACAACCACCTCCGCCACCCTTGTGAGAAGAGCAGTGGCAGCGACCTCGCCGGGTCCGTGACCAAGGACGGTTGGACGACGCTGTACAAGACAGACGGAAGGAAGGAGAGCGACTCCTTCAGCGGCCGCGACGGGTCGTGCTGGTTCACGACGTTCTACAGCGGCCCGCAAGGGAAGGAGAGGGCGATCATGAAGGTCTACCACGAAGACCACATGCTCCCAGAGCTTCGCGGCATGGTGGAGTGGTACAAAGGCGAAAAGGGTAAGGAGGACATGTTCTTCCGCGGGCCCGTTGGCCAGGCGCCACCCCCTTCGCTGCACGGGCCGTGGTGATATTAATAATATTAATAAAATAATAAATAAATTCGGCCGTTGGTGCGACAGGCGGGCAGTATTTAGCACGTCTTAATAAAAGGCTGTTGCGCGACACACCTACACCTACACACTCACAACACCACCACCACCACCACCACCACCATCATGGCTGAAGTGCCTCCTTTGTCTTTTGTGGTCTTCCGCTCTCCCTTGTGCGAGGAGCGGATGACCAAGGGAGCGCGGTCGTTGATGGCCAAGTCCAAACTGCAGCCAGGAGCCTTGGTGCTCCTTGAGCACTGTGCCACGTTTCCAGCCAGGTCGATGCACGCCGCCATCAAGCACGACAAGTGTGCCTACGACACGCTGTGGCCTCGTGAAGACACGACGACGAGCGGCGGCAGCAGCAGCTGGGACGGTGTGGAGAACAGAGGGTCGAAGGAAGTGGATCGATTGGTGTGGAGCAAGCTCGATAGCAACACGATCGACCTCTTTGGCGACACGCGTAACGGCGATTTGTCGCCGATTGGCGCGGAGCAGCGAGTGGTCAGTTTGGGCCTTGGGTTCAGCGCCGTGAACCACGCGTCGCCAGAAGCCAACTGCACCATGAAGATCATCCGGCTGACCGAGACGCCCATGAAGCAGATCCCTTTGGTGTTCGTCTGCATGGTGTGCAAGCGTGTCGTGATGGCAGGAGAAGAGCTCACTGTGTCCTACGCGCTGGGCGCCAAACCTGGACATCCCTTCATCTCACCGATGAGCAAAGCGGAGATCCACCGCGAGCACGCGATCGACGACGAGGCGCTGCAGCAGTGCGGCAGGATGCCGTACCGTGCAATCGAACAGTACCTCGAGAGCAAGAGGGATGTCTGGAAGGACGTGTGCTGTCGCCAGAAGCTTGTCATGGACGGCGTCTTCGTCGCTGAGTCCAACTACATGATCATGACCAAGGCGTGCTTCAACAGGGTGACGCCGGAGTTCAGGGAGCTGCTGGTGAAGCAGGCCGTTGAAAGCGGCGCGCAACTCGTCCACACCGGAGGAGGAAAAGACGAAGAAAAAGACGACGAGGAGAGGAATCGTCACGCCATGGAAATGCACTGCATTTACCGTTGGCTCTGGGCGTGTGCAATGGAGGCCATGCGCGAGTTTCGGTTTCGAAAGGAGGGAGAGCTCGAGCAGGTGGCGCAAGAATAATAAGAGTGGCCACGATGGCGCGGGCGTAGCGGGCTAGTTGGCCGTTGTAATTTTTTGGTAAAAATCATTAAAACGGTCACGTATGGCCGTTTCTCCTCCCCCCTCCAACGGTTTACATATATATTACACCAGTGTGCACAAAGTGTCTTAAAAGGGTATTTAAACGATTAAAGGAAGGTCGGGTAAAAGCACACGGAAAGTGGGAGTGTGTGCCGTCAATCAAACATCTTGACCACGGTCGCGAATACTATGAAGTTTATTCCGATTTCGAAGAATATCATAAACATTCGATCCGCTATGAGAATGCATCAACAACAACCGTCAAATCAGAGAAAGCAGCAAACCACGACGAAGAGCACTTCGCCTTTTGGATTTCATGTGGACTGGCAGATCCTTCCCTACATTCCGAAGAGTTCAGAGGAGGAAGCTTGGAACAAAAGGTGGAGAGGATGGAGAGGGAGCAAGGTTGGCGGTGAAGATGGGAAAAAGGGGAAGAAGAAGAAGAAGAAGAAGAGGAAGAAGGAGAAGACGAAGGGAGGAGATGATGACAGCGACAGTAGTGAAAGCGATTCCGAATCGCTAAGCGAAAGCGAGGACACCGAAGATGGTACAGACGCTGAGACGAGGAGCGAGGACGAATCAACGGATTCGGAAATGGAGGAGTTCTTGGTGGAAGACGACCACGTTGATTCTGATCGAGAGGAGAAGGATGCAGCGGCAGAAGCCGATGTGCTGATGGAAGAGGAAGAGGAGGAGGAGGAGGATGAAGGTGTTGACAAGGAAGAGCTTCTGGAAAGGAAGAAGCAGAAAGAGGAACGAAAGGCAGTCAAGAAGGAGCTTCGTAACCTCGGGCTCTCTTCTGGTGAGGCAGGGGAGGCTTTTGCAACCGCAAGGAGTGACCTTGGAAAGCGACGGTCGAAAAGGCCGGAGGTTTTGGCGATTGCGATGCACATGTCCTTAGAAGAGGATCGTGAAGTCGAGGACTACAGCGCTTACGACAGAGAGAAGAAGCGGTTCAAGAAGGAAGCGTTCCACAAAGCCAGTAATGCCAAGCATCTTTGGAAACCAAAGCCATGGTTCAACAGCGGGGTGAAGGCACTTGGCTGGACAGGTGCAACAACTGCACAAGGAGACCGTCACCAACAGAAAACTGGCATGAACGCATCATGGGCGCAGAAGGCCAAGGCGAAGCATTCGGTGATGACAACGGATACTGGCAAGACCAAAGCTGGTCAGCGACCAAAGCCTCCATCATCACAAGGACATGGCATGGGGGGGAAAAAGAAGGGCGACATTCGCTCTTATTACCTTACGCGTTAATAACGGCTGCGGGGGGAGGGGCGGTGCGATTAGAGGCCGGTGGGTTAACTAAAGGTTAAAAGCTGTGGCAGCGCGCCACGCCCTGGAATCATTCATGCCAGTTTTATCGCCTTTTTGGACACCTTCAGTGCTGCTTTCAGGCGTTCTTAGGCTTTCGTCACGGACACAACAAGTAGTTGTTGAAACAACTACAAAAACTATGATGGCAAGTAGAAATGAAAAAACCACAGCCCCTATCAACCAAGCCGCTGCTGAATTCCCGTCGTTTCGATTGTCATTCCCACCGCAGTGGGAATTCGAACCACCACAATCATCGTAAATCTTAACGATTGCATTGCTGCAACTTTCTTGCTGACCGAGTGGATGCTCGAGTACATTCTTCTTGCACTCGTGCCTGAAGTCACGGATTGCTTGGTTGCAGTCTCTACACGAAATGCCAAATAAAACACCCAGAAACACTATAAGGATCATATATAAAAAGAAAACGATCGCAAAGCCCCAACAAATATTTTCGGTGCTGCAGCGCTTCATTTCGGAACCACGTGCGCGAGACCGCTTATCGTTTATATAAGTGAAGGCAGGCCACGTCGTCCTAACACAGGAACACGTCGTGTGACTTTTCCATGTTCTTCAAGTCAATGAAGGAGTACGTGTTTGGAAAGCCTCCACCCACGGTTAGGGAGATGAAGCGAGAGAACCGCCGGGCAGCGCGGCGGGCCGAGCGAGACATTGGACGACAAATGGCAGATGTCGAAAAGAGGGAAGCCGAGCTTCTGAACCAGGTCAAGGCCTTTTGCCGCAAAGGGGACAGCAAGATGGCTAAGGCGACGTCCCTCGATCTTGTCCGGGTGAGGAAAACCAAACAGCGAGTGGCAGGAGCGAGGTCAGCACAGATGTCTCTACAGGCCACCTTGGGCAACACCATAAACGGGGCCGTTGTGACCGAGAGTATGCAGGGAGGCCTCGAGGCCATGAAGCGCGTCAGCTCAGGAGCAGGCATGGACCCGGCGCGCATTCGCAAGATGGGAGCCTCTTTTGCAACGGAGATGGACAAGCTGGAGCTTGTTGACGAGGTGGTGGAAGACATGATGACGACGTCAGCTGGTGTAGGAGGAGGGGAAGACAACGACGATGACGAAGACAGCGAAGCGACACTGATTCTAAACGAGGTGTTGCATTCACAGGCAGTGGCGGCACCCGCGTTGCCCTTGGCACCGCCTCTGACATCTTCGCAAGCACCAGAGCAACCACATCACCACGATAATAATTCAGTGCCTCAATCGATACCAGTTTCATGTCAGCAGCACGAAGAAGTAGCAGCTGCACAGACTAGTCATGTGGACCTTGAGGAGCGCCTGCGCAGATTAACCATGGACAATGAACCAAGGGCCGAAGAGAAATAAGAAGAGCGTGAGAATGATGATTTGAACGTTACTAGTAGTAGTAGTGGTAATAGTAGTAGTAGCAGTGGCGTATAATAAGCGCAATGGTGAAGGCTTTCTTGTTCCTTTTCTGGTTGATATTATGGAACTTAAACAAATCCCGGAGCTAACACTTGGTTCGCTTTACTACTCCTCGTGTTTTGTCGTTTTTGTACTCAGTGTTTTGGCCGTTCTAACTTCCAAAGACTTCACAATATTGCACTCGTGGCAGCTCAGTACAAGCTTTCTCAAGTTCTATTTGATGAAATACACGTACAAAGCTGGGGACTACAATACAATAGAAGCGTACTCGGATCTATACGGCTTGTACTTCACAGGGCTCAGCAACACCACCCAAAAAGCGTACCACCATAAGCACAATACTTGGACGGAAGTATTTTCTATGACCTTTTTTGCGCAAGATGTTGCAAGAGACAAACAGGTGAAGCAATGCGCTTCCAAGATGTTACTGACTGGAATTGCCATATGGACGATTCTTTTGAAAGGTTGTGGTGCACAATTTGCGAGCAAAGTGTCAGAGGTCTTAAAGACGTGCAAGTCTAAGAAGAAGCAAGAGGGAAATGAAGAGGGAAATGAAGAGGGAAATAAAACGGATTACGTCGACGATTTCGTAAGTTGGTGTCTTGACATTCTCTTCGTCGCAATCAGCATCGGCGCACTCTATGAGCTTGATGACACATGCAAGGAGGATGGAGGGATGACGTTTTCGTTGGATGGAATCGAATACACGAGCCTTGACTCCTACGTAGGAACGCTGTATTGGTTAATTGTTGTAGCCGCTTGCTTAGACTCTGCATACATTTTAAATTCGAAGGTTTTGGAACGCGCATTGGTTTATGTCTACGAAAAAGTCAATTGTTGCAAAACGAAAAAGCCATTGCACAAAGAGAACTTTTATGCGGTCATTTTAGCTTTGGTCTTTATCGGATCAATCGCAGTTGTTGCTCAGTTTCACCATTCTACAGTAATTATTATTATTATCATGATTAGTATTATTTCGCCTTTCACGTTCGCACTAGCAGTTAAGTTAGGGTTATACGGGAGCAATGAAGCTGAAGTGTCGGTGATAAAAAATTTAGGCGCCTGTGCAAAGGGGCACTGCCTGCAAGGGGGAGAATGGGATCTATAATTGCATAGACGAAAACTGCCTTTATACAAGCCCGCGGCACACCAATCGCTTCTATTAAGCGGCAATGCCCCCCCCTCCTTATTTAACGGCAATAGGCCAAGGACGGCGAGCATTCAAGTGCTAGTGGTTGCGGTACGTGTAGTACAATGACTTATGCTGGCTCCACTTCTCCATCGCTGCCTTCAAGCAGTTCCTTGCTCTCATTTTGAAACACATCCTTTCCCACCGAAACAATGGACACATTTCTTTGCTAACCTCGTTAAACGTATTGTAGACGCCACCCATGTTCACCATTCCATCTTCTCCAAGCTCTGAGCACAAACTCTCCACGCGCATGTCAAACTCAGAATGTTTTTTCATGCTATGCGGACCAAGACAATACAAGGTGTATAGAGGACGAATTCCCTTTTCTATGAAAGAGCAACAGATAAAGGACAGAGGTACGTTTTCAACGGCAGGCTGGGGTTTATTGCGTGTCTGGGCCGTTGAGTCCGTCCAGATCCAGAGAAAAATTATGCCTTACAAGTCGTTTAAGACCTGGCGTATTGACCTTAAGACCGCCGATACGTTGTCTTTAATCGCACCGCTTTTGTCTTTTGTGCCATTAAACTTGAGGCAATTGTTGCCCTCCACCCAGCCGACTGCCTTGAGTAGGTCACGACACTCCTCGAAGCAACCAACGTTGCGAAAGAAAGCAGCGTTCATGTCCCTCAGGCGGAAGTACTTGCGGTGGCAGTCGGGCTTCCAGCACCGCCGCGTGTTTGCCACGCACAGCTTTAGAATGATGATGGCGGCGGCCGAATCTTCCAGCGATCCAAAGGCAGACAAGATGACCTGCATCGCTAGCTTTGCCATTGAATATAGGTTGTGCTGCCTACGCAATGCGTCCCTTTCAAAATTCCCTATCCATCGCCAGAATGATTTTGTGAACCTCTCTCTGTCCAACTGCTGCATGCAGCCCCATAGCTCATTAAACCTAAGATGGGGCACTTTCCGTACATCCGGGTCCTCGCTATCGAGCAATTCCAGTAAGAGCTTGACCGAGAACGGCGCATAGGGAGTGTCCGGGTGGTGGGGGTACTCAGGTGACATGTCGTGGACTATGGTGCCGGGAAGGGAGTATGCCAATTGTTCCGTGAACCACCCTGCGTCACGAAAAAGGATCGACAGAAGCGCGTTGGCCCTAACGCAGTCTGACGCATTGCCCAATAACATGCGTCTACAATAGGCCTTACCCGCTATTAAAATTTGTTCAAGGCGGATAGGCACTTGACCAAGGCCCATTTGTTTTCGTAACGTTTTTTGCAAAGCCCGCCAATAGCGTGACGTCGCGTGCAGCAACGTCCATGTTGGAATGTTTGATGGTGAGCAAATGTCCATATGTCGCAGTACAATGCACAGAACATCAACAGAAGCATCCCGCAATGCAGGGAGGGACGCGTTTTCTTTTCCGCTTGCCTCGCTCGATTTTGAATGTGCTTCAAAAATAGAAGGTTGTTTGACGGCGGCCATTGGTGATGGGTAGCAGCAGTAGTTGACGGATTTTATGCCTTTGTGGGCTGTCCACAAAACAAAAATGTGGCGCTCTTTATATAGTTTAAAAATGTGCACCAAGGCAAGGGGAGTAGTCCAACGGCAACTTTTTGTTTTACAAGTTTACAAATATGGTAATTTTGCCCGTTATAGTTGCCTTTTAAGGCAATTTAAGTCACACAAAACGATCGCAACGTGGTGAAATAAGGAGATTTGTAACGGAAATTGTAATCTCGAACGTACCAGATGGTTCCAGAAACCAACAAGTAGCGACTCCAACGGCCTGACGAGCGACTCCAACGGCTTGGCCAACGGCCATGTGTGGATAGCTGCAACATCGGTCTCGGCTGCACTTTTGCGCGCGGGTACACACACCCAGAGATGGAAATTCTTGCCGTTGGATGTGTTCTAAAAATAGACCTTTGGCCGTATCCCTGTCACTAGTGACCGATTTGCAGGTTCTTAAGGGCCTTTTTCTAAAAATAGATTAATAGGGGTGCCTTAAAAAACTTCCCGG
>PCBO01000143.1 GCA_002730975.1 Opitutia bacterium | reverse complement strand
CTACTGGGGATGCACCGGGCTCGAACTTGTGAGCGTCTATGTGGTCGTCGTGCAACTTATATTCTTCGATAGCATTGAAACCGGCATCATCGACCCTTTCAAGAATCTCTTTTTTGTCCAATTTGGATTGATCGGATAATGCTATTTTAACCAATTGAGTATTAGTGTCCATTTCTATGCCCCTTTTGAATCTCTCTTTGTCCACCCCTGGCATGCGACTCAAATTTTTACTCACTCCTATTGCGCACGATGGGCAAACGAGACCTTTAACGTAGATAAGAGCTATTTGTGAATGTTCGGTTAATTCAACTTTGGCCGCCTGCAATCTTGATTCGGGTGTAGCTTCCTTCTTGTCCTTGTCGTCCTTTGCAATGATTTGACTAAAAGACACGATTAGAATGCCAAAAATTATACTTTTCTGAAGTAATTTCATTTTTTTAATCTTGTGCCTTTTCTCCAAAATGTCAAACCGCTGAATGAATATAAGAATATTTGTTTTTTAGCTTTTTTCGCGACAGTATTATTCTGATTCCCTACTCGTGAGCTTACTCAGTTTTTGAAAGATTGTGGATGGTGTTGTGGATGCGGTTTGAGATTTCCTCGCCTTTGCCTGTCTTGAGGTTGTAAGTGATTTCCATACACCAAGTGGGCTTGATGTCGGGTACTTTTAGTTCCAATGTTTGGCCATCCGCAAGAAGTTTCGCGCTGTCCACTTTGAGCGGCTTTTCGTCGTAATGGCGCGAACCGTATCCTCCGGTTCGTTTAATACTCCAAGTTTTCAGCTTGTAACTGGATGGACTTGTGGCGGTTACTTTGTCGAGCTTGTCGCTGAACTTCATTCTAAGGGTTCCCTTGGACGCCTCCAAAGTGGTGGGGAGGCACGCTGAAGCCCCCGTATGGCGAATCCTATAAAAGCCTCCGTTTCCGCGTTTGTTGCCTGCCCAAGCGAACATGCCGCAAACATAAAGTTGCCCGTCGTCGGGATGGAAGCGTCCGCGCATCACCCCGGTGGGGAAGTCGGGAATGGGAAGGGCGTATTCGCCACCTTGAAGCTGTCCGTTTACCTTTTCGTTAAGAACCACGAAAACGCGGCCCATACCGTAGGATACGTCCAGTAACGAACCTTCGAGCGGTCCCCACTTTTTGCTCTTGGTCCAGACTAGTTCCCCGGGTGAGCGATTGAAGGAGTTGGTAAGCCATGCCAAGGGTTGGTTCATTGCGGAATCGCTAGTGTCCTTTTGGTCGGTGTACCCCATCATGTTTCCGTAAAAACCTCCTTTGGTCACCCAGTTTACCCGATTCTTCGGCGTCCAATGGCCCTCTTGGTCCGTAACGAAAAAAGAACCGTCGGGGTTGATGCAGACGCCGTTGGCTGCCCGAAACCCATTGGCGATGATTTCGGTTTTGTCGCCGTCCTTGCTCACCTTGATAAGAGTTCCGTGATGAGGAACCAAGGCAGTCTTGGCGTGGCGAGCGGACTTGGCGTAGTAAAAGTTGCCGTCTTCGTCCGTCTGCAAGCCCATGGCGAATTCGTGAAAGTGTTCGGTGACTTGGTGGTCACTATTGAGGGATTCGTAGTAGTCGGTTTCCCCGTCGCCGTTCAAGTCGCGTAGAACTACGAGCTGGTCCCGGCAGGAGAGGTGCACGACCTCGTCGATGACTCGTACCCCGAGGGGTTGAAAAAGTCCGGAAGCGATCCGTCGCCACTTTAATTTTCCATTGCCGAGGTCGTCGCCGATGCCCGATACAATCCATACGTCCCCGTGCCAAGTGGATACTGCGGCTCGCTTGCCGTCCTTGAAGAAGTCGAACCCGGATAGCCGCATCCAAGAGTTCCACGGGGTAACGGGAGGAATGGCGATTTCATCGACTACGTAAGGTTTTTCGGATTCGGAGACTTTTGCTTCAACCTCCACGTCATGTGCCCACCGGGGAGTTGCGCCCTTAGTCAGGGAAGTGAGATCATCCTTTTTTATCGAATCAATGATTTTACCGAAAGTAGCTAGTTCCGAGGCCTCTCCCCGCCAGAGGAGAACTTTTATGTCCCTTGCCTCCTTTGAGGTTGGTATGCGCAGTCGCAGGTGTCCTTTATCGGTGATCCAAGTGATTCCTTCGACGTCGCCGACCACGGATGCGGCCAACACCGGTCCATCGAGTCCCTGAGTGGCGGGCTTGGGTGCCTTGGGCTTGGTTTCATCCTTTTTGGCCTTCCCGGCGATTTCGATTCGGGAAGAACCTTTGAAACTCAGCGCCTTCCCCATTTTGCCAGCGACTTGTTTTGGGTTTCCGCGAAGAGCGCCGTGATAATCGGGGCCTTCCTCATTCGCGATTTCTTTTCCTTGCTTATCGAAACTCCATCGAGCCGTGCTTCCGGGCACTTGCTTGCCGTTGGCGAGGTGTCCAATCTCCTTGGCGTCGAGCACCCGTGCAAAGACGAGAGTTTCATCCAAGTCCCCTTGGTAGGGTGGGCAGAAATCTGTCGCGCAATAACCCAAGCGTAAAACGTGCCCGGATTCGTCTGGAGCCGGTAGGGAACCGGAACGATCTTCCTTGCCGTCGATGTAAAGGCGGGTTCTCCCATCGCTCTTGTGAGTCATCGCTACATGGCGCCACTTCCCATCTGCGACTGATTTTCGTGAGGCTATGTCTCCGACCCAGCCCACGTCGTATGTGAGTCGACCGCTTCGCACGAACAGCACTTTGGCGTTCTTGCTCCAAGGGCCCGTAGGGGCGGACTTGCAAAAGATGGCTCCCCCTTTCTTCGTGCGTATCCAAGCTGCCACCGAAAAGTCCGTACCGCCCAAAGTCATTTGACCATTCGGATCGGGCGGAGGTACGCTTGAGAGGCCACTGGCTAAGGGGACTAAGGCAATGGGTTGCTTTGCCTTTCCCTTTATGACTTCGCCTTCATCCGCACCTTTCCCAAGACTCAGCAGCATGGATTGCTTGCCCGGTCTGATCCTAAGGTTTCTGGCCACGACGAAGGGCGCTTCGGAGGCAAGGTCAGCCATTTCCAAGACCTCGCGTTGGCCAACCGTGTATTTTACAATGACCTTCTCGCCATGATGGTAAAGTCCCTTGTAGTGCGTCCAATCGCGGGGCAGGGGACCATAGGGTTTGTTGTCGCGGCCCAGAAAACGTGGGTCGGTGAAATCATCGGTTCCGGGCTTTGCCCAACCCGGACTTTTTGCGTTAACTAGGAATTTGTCTCCGACGATTTTCGGGTGTGAGCCGTGACTGCCGTCCATACCGATGCTTCGCCAGTCGCAAAACTTATTGCCTGTCCAGATTGCTGCGACGCGCATCAGGTCGTGGTCATAGGCTAGCCACGCCTTACCCTTGGTTATTCCATCTCCTCCTTTGTCCAGGCGGACTGCGATGGCCTTGTAGGCAATATTGTCGGGCCCGACCTCGAAGGTGTAGTTCATGTTCTGGCCGAAATCCATCTTGAGATATGGCTTGTTGAGTGCCCGCGATTGTGGAGCCGGGCCCGCTACGGTTTCCTTATCGATTCCCGCTAAATAGGTCTCATCCACTTTTTTGTACTGGGTCGGGTTTGCATCCTTGAGAAACTCCTCTCTTATGTAATGAATGACTTGGTACTTTTGCTCAGGCGTCATCCAGTTTTGGGGCACCATTTGGTTGAATCCTTTGGTCAGCGTACGGTACATGGCACGGGGATCGGAACCGTTCTTCATCGGCGCCTCCCAGAAACGGAGGGCTGTTGGCAAGGTTCCCGCCTTCGTCGGGGTTCCATGACAATTTATGCAAACAATTTGGTAGAGAGCTTTTCCTCGATCGAAGCCTTCCCGGTTAGCCGTGTCCAATTGCTTGACCATGGCAGGATGGTCGACGACGTGGGTCTCTTCTGCAAGTAGCGTAGAGGAGATGAGAATGATTGAAGAGAGAATGTGGGCCAAGTGATTATTCATAAGGATAAGGCTTGTAGGTCTGAATTGTCCGTCAAGGTTTTCTGGTGTAGCTGAGGAACCATTCGTAAAGTTTCGGGTTGTCGTACGTCACAGTCCAGCAGTCGTGGCCTTTTTCGGGGTATTCCGTAAAGGTTACGTCCCCTCCTGCTTCCTGTACCGCTTTCACCATCTTGTGACTAAGCGCGACGGGGACGACCTTGTCTCTCGTTCCATGAAAGTTCCAGATCGGCAGCTTACCGTAGTTGTGTGCCCAACTCACTTTGCCACCTCCGCAGATCGGAGCCACAGCGGCAAATTTCTTTGGATATTCTGCGGCCGTCGCCCAGGTGCCAAAGCCACCTTGGCTCAGTCCCGTAAGGTAAACGCGGTCCTTGTCCACGGAGTACTTCTTGACTACGGAGTCGACTAATCCGGCAACTATTTTCGGTTTCCACCACAAGTCGGTAATCGGGCACTGGGGGGAAACCACGATGAATTTCATTTCGCGAACCTCAGCCAGTTTGGAGGGACCATGCTTTTTGACTAATCGCAGATTGTTTCCACGCTCACCGCGGCCATGAAGGAACACAAGGAGTGGCCACTTCTCCTTTGTCCCCTTCTTTTCAGATCCCTTCGGTAGGTGAAGCAAGTAGCGGTAACCTTGGGAGCCGTTTTCAGGCTTGAAGCTTTTCTCGCTTTGCTTGGCCTCGGACGGTGTGGCAGGAAGTATTGCAAGAGCTAAAGCTATAATTAGTGGCGAATGGGCAGGTTTCATTGAAATTATGGTGGAGGTTTTGGACTTAGGCTTTTGATATCGTTTTTTTAGGTGGAGGACGTCAAGCGGAACGAGGACGGCGTGAATCTCTTGTTTTTCGAGAAACCGCCCGCACTTTTCATTTAATCAGTGAAGATTTTGTGTTCTTTCCTTTCAACCAAAACGGTTTTCAATTGAAGAATATTCGGTTCTTTCGAGAACTGAATTTCTTTGCATTACTGATTTGGCTGGACGGATTCGACACTCCGGCACTTTGTTTTCGTTTTACCGAAAATTCTTCGACCTCATCTCTCCCATGAAAAAATCATTTCTGTTTTTACTCGTTATATGCACTGGCCTGATTGCTGTCTCTGCCGAACCGAAGTTCAAGAAAATCACTCTGGACGATATGTTCCGTTCCGAGGGAGTTGGCATAGGCGATTTCAACAAGGATGGCAAAAACGACGTTGTCGTCGGAGACTACTGGTATGCCGCCCCCGATTGGAAGCTTCGTGAGATTCGCAAGCCGCGCAAGGAGACTAGAGGAGGGTACACCGAAGCCTTTGCTGTATATCCCGATGATTACAATCGTGACGGTTGGCTCGACGTCATGGTCATTCCTTTTCACGGGAAATCCGCCAAGTGGTATGAAAATCCGAAAAACGAGGGAGAACGCCATTGGAAGGAACACGAGGCATTCAAGGGCACGGGTAACGAGACGCGCCTATACTTGGATTTATTTGGTGATGGTAAAAAAGTTTTCCTCATGGGCGTGGAAGGCAAAATTGCATGGGTGCCCGTTCCCGAGGTTTCCAAGATCAACGAGCTATGGCCGCACAATCTTATCGGTGACGAACCCAAGCCCGCCCACAAGTTTGCTCACGGTCTAGGTGCCTCGGACGTCAACGGCGATGGCTTGCTCGACGTTACTTGGGGTGGGGGCTGGTGGGCTCAGCCGAAAAATAAATCCGAGAAGAGTGGCAAGTGGACCTATCATGCCAAGCAGATCGTGAAGGATGGCGTGGCCGACATGTATCACCTCGATGCCGATGGCGACGGGCTTAACGACGTTCTTTGTACGTCTGCCCACGGCACGGGTATTTACTGGTGCAAGCAAAAGGAAGACGGTAGTTTTGAGACCAATCCTTTTCACAAGGGCCTGATACGCGAGACCCACTCTGCCAACTACGTCGACGTCAACGGCGACGGTCGCAAGGACTTGGTCACGGGGCGACGTTTCTTCGCCCACGGTTATCGGCCCTCCTTGGCCGGGCAGGCCAGCGAGCTCTACTGGTTCGACCTCAAGATGACCAAGGGCAAGGCGCCAGAGTTCGTTCCCCACAAGATAGACGACCAATCGGGCGTCGGGGCGCAGTTCCTGACTGAGGATCTCAACGGCGATGAGAAGATCGACGTCGTGGTATCCAATCGCAAGGGCGTTTTTCTCTTCCTGCAGGAGTGACCCGCCGCTGATTCCGTAGAGCGGTTAGCCCAAGTCCAACGGGCCGCCTGCGCTTAGCTTTGGATTGCCGAAGCTCTTCAAGGGATGCCCCACTGCATGCGCTAGGCTCAGAAGCAACCTGTTGTGCGGGTTGTTTTCACAAGAAAGGGATCGTCCCATTTTGAAGCCGAAACCACCTCCCGCGAGCAGAAAGGGGATGTCGTTGAGGGTATGGCTGTTGCCTTTGCCCAGCTCATTCGTCCAGACCACGAGGGTGTGGTCGAGCATCGAGCCTGAATGGCCGGGTTCCGGGGTGGATTCGAGCTTTTTCAAAAGGTAGGCAAGTTCTTCGGCGAACCAAGTGTTGATTCGAATGAGCTTCTCGTAGGCATCCTTGTTTTTGTCGGGCTCGTGTGAAAGGGTATGATGTCTTTCATTGATGTCCAGCCAGCTCATCTTTGCTTGCCCAACCGACTTGGTGAATTGCAGTGTGGCTACGCGGGTGAAGTCGTTGACGAAGGAATTGACCAAGAGGTCGACCTGCATCCGGCTCAGTGTAGGAAGATTGTCGTTGAGATTTTCGACGCCTTCCTCGAGGCGCGGAGGTTTTCCGGCCAGGTTCTTGAGGTTATCCGAACGCGAAAACTCCTTGCCCATTCTGTCGACGAGGAGGGAATGCTCGACTAGGAGCTTGCGGTCATTGGGTGAGAGTTTGTCGGCTACTTGGGAAAGGTCGGTCTTGAGATCGTCAAGAATCGAGTTGATTTGTTTCTTCTCCCTCACGTTTCCGTAGAGTTTACGATAGGCTTCGTATGGATCTCCCAAAGGCGCTACCGGTTGGTTGGGTCCGGCGTAGGACATGCGGGTCCACGGGTCGGCCTTGTCGAGAACACCGACCCCGAAATGAAGTACGCCGAACCGAGTCCGGGTTTCTTCCTTGGCTTGCAGGAAATTGGATATCTCGTGGTCGATGGAGATTCCTTTGGGCCAACCTGCGGGCGTATCCGAACCCCCTTGAATATTGCCGGGGAACAGCTCGACGCCGGTAAGCAGGCAACTCATGCCACGCATGTGATTGTCTCCGTCGCCGCGAACTTTGTTATGCAATCTCTTGAGGAAAAGCAGGCGGTCGCGGAAAGGTTCAAGGGGTCGGGTTATGGTCTTTAGCTCGAAGTCCTCGCCGTCCTTTTCCGGCCAAAAGTGCTTGGGGATCGTCCCATTGGGGCTGAACATGAAGATAACCCGCTGCTTGGGCTTGGTGGAGGAACTGTCATTCTTGGCTTGTAAGTGCGGAACTTGAGAGACCAAGGGAAGAGAAAGGGCCGACAAGCCCAAGCCCTTCAGGGCATTACGGCGGTTCAGGCTATGAAGATCTAAGTTCATTTGATTTTCAGCGGTCGTAAGCGAACCCATCCGTTGCGGCTTCTAAGCAAAGCTGCAGGTATAGGTCGGTCAACTTATTGGTTCTCATGTCTTTGAGCAGAGTTTTATTTAACATGTTTTTGTAGCATGAAGGATCCTGTTTGGCAACGTACTTGAAGAGCTCCTCGATAAAAAACATTTTAGAGCTTTCGCTGGCCAAGGAGTGCTTCAGCAGGTCGGCGGGTCCACTCATGGACAGCTCGTTCCCTTCGCGGTCAAAGTAGGCAACCTTGGTGTCGGGCGTTTTTCCTCCATCCTCAGTGCGGACTCGTCCTGTGGCATCATAACCCTCGAGAAGAAAGCCCGTTGAGTTGATTAGGTCGTGGCAGGCCATGCAATTGGCCGGTTTGGTAAGAGCGGTCACTTTTTGCCTCATCGTCCACTTCGGGTCGAAATCGGAACTCTTGAAGGATATTGCCTCTTGTGGTGGGCGAAGGCTTCGACCCAGAATCTTGCGAGAAACGAAAACGCCCCTGTGGATCGGGGAGGTCTGGTCTACGTAGGAGTAGTTGGCCAAAAGGTAGGGGTGAGTGAAAAGACCCTTTCGGCCAAGATCTTCTGCAGGATAAAGAGGAAAAGCCGATGCGTTGAAATCACGAAGGTTTTTGACTCCGTAGTAACCCGCCATTTTCTTACTGATGGGTATTTCCCGAGCTCGGAGCAAATCCTCGAGAGTCCCCCGGTCCTCCCATACCACGGAACCCAAGTAAGTGATAAGTGATCTCCTGAGGTCGGAAATAACTTGATCGTCGAACCTGGGAAACAGTTTCCTATCTTTTTGCGGAGGATCGTTTTGATCAATCTCCAGCCAATGGAGCAGGAAATCCTGAAACTTTGCTTGGGATCTGTCGTCTTCCAGCATTCTCTTTGACTGACCTTCTACTTGGCTTTTTTTGCAGAAGTTTCCCTTCTCCATCAATTGGTGAAAAGTACGTCCGGGAAGAGAGTCCCATAAATATAGGGAGAGTCGTGTGGCCACGACGTAAGGATCCTTTTCCTTTTTGGCGAGAGCCTGCCACTCAGGATAAAGAAAACGAGGTGACTTCAGGGTAAGAAGGACGATCTCCTCGACCGATCTGGAGAGACTTTTTGATTTTTCAAAACGCGAGAGGACAAAGAATTCCTTTTGCTTTTCGGTAAGAGGTTCACGGAAGGCGTATTTTACGAATTCGAGAAAAAAAGTCTCGATCTTTTCTCTCCTCTTAGCGTCTTCGTTGTTGGTCTGAGCCAATTGGTCTATCTTGTCGTTGGCGAACCTGCCTGCCTCAAGTGCCGCGAAAGTGATGGCCTCATCCCAGGCCTGCTCGATCATTGTTCCTCTGGCAAACCCGTAGGAGGAGTCGTCGGGAGGAAGCTTTTGCTGAATGATCAAGCTGGGGGGCACACTCTGCTGAAAAAGAAATTCCTTTGGAATGATCTCTTTATTCCCATGGGGAGGCTTCCAACTCAGTCGAATCTTGGCAATGGGATCCTTGAATTTGAAGAAATCGAGCATTATCGGGTAGGGCCTTCCACCGAGGAGGAAAAGGCGGATGCTCTTTTCTCGTTCCTCGCCTCCGACGACGGTTTCGTCAATGGAAGCTTTTTTCCCATCGGCATTGATCCAAAAGGAGAAGCCGTTGTAAGAATGAATGAAGAATTCATACCAACCCGTCTCGGGAGGAAGGATCGATCCCTGCCATAAGACGGAGAAACCGTCCTGGTTCATGCCTTCCAGCGGAACACCTGATCCAAAGTCGAAATCAACCACGGTATCTACGCGGTCTTTCTTTTTTTGGTGCCTCCTGTTCATTTTCTTCACGTCGTAGTAGGCGGCTCTCAAACCTTGCTTTTCGCGGTCGACGCCGACTGGTATTCGGGTGCCGGGGGACTGTGCGAACAAATCGGCAACGGATTGGCGGAATTGCCGGTTAGTGAGGCGAGCCAAGGTTATTTCACCGGATTTGGAAAATCTTTCCGGCTTTTGCCAAAAAGTTTCGAATACGTAGTTGGATACAAGCCTTGCGTCTTCTCCTCGGCAGAGCTTCGGTTCGAGTTCGGGCATGGTCTTTTCCACCACCCGGATCAGCTTTTCTAGTGGCCAGTCGCCGGTTAGTGGTTTTTCATATTCTCCCACCACTCCCTGTCCTTTGCTGCCATGACACTCGGCGCATTGTTTTTCAAAGATCGCCTTGCCCTTGAGCAATTCAGATTCATTCGGTTTCGCCCAACAGACAAATCCGAAAATGACAGCTAAGCTTGCCATGCATGCCAACCGGTATGAATTCACATTTTACAATATACCAAATCAAAGGTTTTAGCCCAAGCAGAAGTGATCGAGTTGCGTGAAATTCTAGACAAGGGTTTTTTCCTTAGAAACATTTTCTTCACACTCCGACCGCCACTTCACACCTTTGTCACTGCTCTCCTCGCAATGACAAAAAAGTGAGGAGACTGGATTAACACGCCATGTAGTTGCTCTAAAGGACACCGACTCGGGAAAGTCTCAGTCTCTTTTTTCCCAAAGGAACATGCGCTCGAGACCCGTTCGGTGGGGGTAGGAGCGTGGCGTCCAGTCGGAGAGGAGTTCGAAATTCGTTGAGAAACGATCAATGATTTCCTCCCTGTCGGTGCCGAAGGGCGGGCCTTCTTCGTCCTTGGGCAGCATGTAGTGGACTGCTAGGAGCTTGCCCTTTGACTTGAGCCAATTTCGGCAGGCCTCGACGTGATCTGGGCGCCGAGCCCGATCGATCGCGCAGAAGAAGGTGTGCTCGAAGACGTAGTCGAAGGCGTCGCAGGGTTCGTCTGCGAGGAAGTCGCCCAGAAGGAAGCTGGCGTTGGCTAGGGATTCGGGGGTTTGCTCCTCGGCGCCTTTGACGGCGGCTGGGGCTAGATCGTAGCCAACGACGTCGAAACCTACCTGAGCCCATGCCCGGGCGTCGTGACCGAAACCACATCCGGGGACGATGACCTTGCTTGTCGGGTATTCTGCCTTTTCGGCCAGCCAATCGACTAGGCCGGGGGAGGGCTCTCCCTTGTCCCATTGGACGTCTCCATCTTGGTATCGTTGCTCCCAATCGCTCATTTGGTTACTTTACTTGAAAGGTTTTCATAAAAGAGAAGAAGGATATATATTTTCATTTGTCATTGCGAGGAGGGACTAAGTCTTAACGCACCGACCCAGTGGACGCGTAGGGCATTCGCATTGCGTCTCAGACTTGATTGCTACGGTAACTCGTGATTTGCAATGACAAGAATGCGCGGGGTTTGCCGTTATGAATGAGACTTCGCGTCATGGAGATAGTTTCCATTCCATCAATCAAGTGACAGGCTCTCAACTTCTTTCTGGGTGAGGTCGCGGTCGAATAGGGCGACCTCGTCTATGCGTCCTTCCCAGTTGGATCGGTTGTCGTTGCGTCCGCCGATGAAGACGTCTTCCATAAGCATATCGGCTTTTGCCTTGGTCTCGATCTCGATCTTGCCGTCGAGATAGACTCGGACGTCATCGCTCTTGCGAGCCAGGGTTGCCTGTCTCCATGTCCAGCGCCTCACCGTTGTTTTCCCATGGTGGGTTTTGCCACCGCCGTTGAAAAGGAGTTTACCTTTATCGTTTAAGCCAAGGTGCTCGCCGGCGGAGTCGACCGAATGCTCGCGACCACGACTGAACATCCAGCCGAGCACGGGTCGGGAACTGTTGGGCATACCGTTCCAGAACCATATGGAAACGGTGTAAGCCTTGCCCAGTTTTGGGAGGCGTGCCCGAAGGCGACCGCCGGCGAAGTGGGCGCAGCGGTTCACTTGGCCGGGCGTAAAGCTTTTCGAACTCGGGCCCTCGAGGTAAAAGACCACGCCGTCCTCGTAGGTTCCGTCGCGGTTGCCTTGCTCGTCGATTGCGAGGGGGCCTTGCAACTCATCCATGCGCCACCATTGAACGGGTTTGAGGTCGATGATGGCCTGTGCGTAGGAGCCTTGCGAAACCAGTGGGACGCGACGTGGTTTCGCGGCAACCTTCTCAAGGAGACGAAGGCAAGACTCAACGATTTTGGGTTCCGCCAGAACCTCGAGACCGGCTGAACGAGCGGCCCAAGTATTGTACCCCCCGAGGAAATGCTGTTCGGGTGGTGGGATGTAGCCGTCGCCGCCATTGGCCAATTCGATGACCATGGTGTTGAGCAACGGGCTTTTCGTCTTCAGCTTGAGACCTGTAAGGGCGTAAGTCTCATTGGGTGTAGTGGTGATCGCGATGTCCCCGATACGAAGAGCCTGCAGGACGATTACGGTCTCTTGGCGCTCGTTGAGGACGATTTGCTCGAAGGCGTATACCTCGGTTTTGTTCTTTGGGTTGCGGCCTCCCATCTCCTCGACTATGCCTTCGGCCCATTGGAGGAGTCCGACGTCGGGCGTCCGGTACTTGAGGGTCATTCGGGTCTCGGCCATGGCGAGGTCCGGGTCAGTCCGGTGCTGGATCTTGCTGTAGCCTTGCAGGGCCCGCTCCGCCAAGTCCTTGGAGTAGGAGTCGATTTGCATTTGCTCCTCCTTAGGGGGCGGATCAACGATCCAGTTGCGGAGCGTGTAGTCGCGACGCCAAATATCTCCGCTGCAACCGTGTGACATGATACCCACGAAGCTTTCGTCCGCTCCCAGCATTTTTCGCATATTCGTGGCGAATTTTCCGAAGTAATCGGCACTTACTGCTTTTACACCACCAAAGTAGTGCATCGAGAAATTTGCCAGGATGGCAAGGGGTTTGCCCTTGAGGTCTTGAATCGAGATGAGTGTGAGGTCCGGGTCCTCAGGGCCAGATTCGCCCGTCACGTCGTCCCAATTACGCCCGGCGTGCATATTGGCCCGTACGGTGGGGTTGCCGAATGGATCGTTTGCGATACGGTCCGGTCGGCGTACCCAGCGGCGCAAGGCAGTGAATTCCGCGGCGTTCACTTTATTCCATCCAGCTTGGGCAGGTTGTAATTTCTTTTTGGCAGCGGCGATGGCCTCGGCAATTTTGCCTTTCAGGTAGGGTGTGTACCTTGGATCAGCCTTGGTTCCTAAACAACCAAGGGTGGAGGGTGCCGTGTGGGTATGAGTGGCGGAGATCAGAATCCGGTCACTTGGGATTCCGGTCCGCTTGGTCGCCAAGGCCTTGGCTTCGTCAAGCATCGGCTGTGGCATCATGCAACTGTCAACCACCACGATGGCAATTTCCGTCTTGCCGTCCGCCAGTAAGAGGGCCTTGGCGTAGATGGGGTCGGTCACTCCGGAGGCGCTTCGACTGGTCATGCCGCCGTTGACCAGCACGGGGAATTGTTTGGGGCTTACGTCAAGGGCGACGGCTCCCGCTCGGAATTCGGCATGACAAGTGAGTCCCAAAGCAAGAGACAGGGCTAAAAGGTGAACGATTCTCATGAACCGAGTCTGCGCCTTTCACTTGGCACTTGGCAAGAAGAAGGGGAGTTAGAGTGGGTTTTGGACTATCCGAGATTGCCGAACCCCGGAGGCTAGAAAGTCATGCCATTCCAGCTGCCATTTTCTTGAGAATGCGAAGCTGACCGCCAGAATTTTCTCGAGCTATCCTCCTCGGCTAATTGACGAAAAAAGCCTCCCACATCAATGTAATAAATCCGAAGATCAAGGCAATGACTATGGGTATCGTTATGATGGCTCCCAAAATAATTTGTATTCGTAAGCCTAAACTACATTTCGGGCGTGGCGGGATGATGTTCTGCTTCCGGAGAATCCGATTGGCTTCCATGCCTCTAGTAAACAGGTCGCCCAATTCCTCCGTGTCCACGGTCTCCGTCTCCATGTCATGGTGAAGCTCTAGATCACCAGCATCTACGATTAACTGGTCGCGTTCCTTTATCAAGGCCTCTGCAGCCTGCCTTTCCTCCGGCTCCAGGTCTTCGATGGAGCGACTTGGCGTGGTCATGGTTTTCCACTTCTCCAACACTTCGCGTCTATCGTCCTCTTCTTTGGCGACCTTAAGCAGAATCATTAACTCCAGCACCGCTTCCGCATGGCATACCCCCATGGCAAGGGTAGAGTCTTCTTCCTCATATAAAGAACCTTCTTTCTCTTCTTCATATTCAAAATAAGTCTGCTCTCTATAGTCGCCAAAGAAAAAGTGATTGGGAGCGTCAGGCGTGGTCACCCCAGGCTTCAGTGTCCAACTAAAGACGTTCGCATAGGGATCCCTGTCGTCCAATTCGATAAATTGAATGTCTTCCCAGAGGAAAAGGTGAGGCTTTCCCCATTTTCGCTTACCTTCGTTGTTCAATGAAAAAAGCGACCAATGATTCCCGATGCAAAAGCCTTCCGAGTTGAGGGTGAATTTCGGTCGTTTGCCCCCCTCCTCGCTCTGCCAGTACCTGATAATTGGGATGAGAAATAAACTGGGTATGACGTAGATAACTGGGCCTGTCCCCACTATCAACTTGATGACTGCCGCAGACAAGAGCATGAGCACCAGTAGGATGCATACATAGATTTTTTTATCCCAGTATTGGGGATCAGGCCATACCCATTCAATAAGAGGCTTTTTCATTTTGGCTGACTAGGGAAATGATCGTCGGGCAATAAGGCTCAGGCGGACATGCCACTGGATCGAAGAAGAACGAAAGAGTGGAAAGTATGAAATGCTCCATTATCTTACCTTGGTATTCGATCCGCTTGGGTCAAGCATCTATACTTTTCCCTTCAGCAGTTTTTTTCTTTGCGGGTCAACAAGATGATTAGCAGAGTGATTGCCATGCAACGTCTGGTTCTTTTGTCCTTGGCTATTTTGGCCAAGTTCTCGTTTGGAAACCCCCTTTCCACCGATGACGCACTGGCTTCCTTCAGCTTGGAAAGCGAGGACCTGCGGGTCGAGTTGGTTGCCGCGGAACCCGATATCGTCGATCCCGTGGCCCTGTGCTTTGACCGGAAGGGCAGGCTTTATGTGGTGGAGAGCCGGGGCTACCCGCATCCCGTGAGAGGGGAATTGCCTAAGGCGAAGCTCGGAAGAATTGCCCGACTGGAGGATGCGGACGGGGACGGGCGCTTCGAGAAGCGTACGGAATTCGCCCGCGGGCTGACTTTTCCGAATGGAATTATGCCATGGAAGAAGGGTTTCTTCGTGACCGATGCCCCGGACCTCCTCTACCTCGAGGATGTCGATGGAGACGGGGTGGCGGACAAGCGGGAAGTGGTCCTGACCGGTTTTTTTACCAATAGCAGTAGCGAGCAGTTGCGGGTCGCATCCCCAACCCTGGGACCGGACGGATGGATCTACCTGACGAGCGGGTTGGCGGGAGGGAAGGTGATCTCGCCTAAACACCCGGAGCGTCCCCCGGTGGAGGCCCGCAAGAACGACTGGCGCTTTCATCCCGAAACCCTGGTTGTGGAGTCGCTCCCAAGCACGGGACAGGTGGGGCAGGCTTTCGACCGGGAGGGCAGACGCTTTGTCTGCGACAACCGAAAACCTTTGCGTTGGGCGGTCTTTGGCCCGGGAGCCTTGGAGAAGAACCCCAATTTGTCAGGCGTGCCTCCCATGATGGACTTGGCCGAAGCGGGCTTAGCGACTCCTCTTTTTCCCCTTGCTCCTGACACCACGGCGGCTAGCTACATCCCCAAGCTTATGCAAAAACCGCATGCCGGGAGCTTCACCTCCTCCTGCGGTTTGTGTTTTTTTACCGGGGACGCCTTGCCCCGTCACCGGGGGAGTTTTTTCATTTGCGAACCTGCTCAGAATCTCGTCCATTGCCGGTCAATTGTGGAGACAAAGGACAAGTTCTCCTCCAAGGCTTCCTCCGAGGGTCGCGAGTTTCTCGCCTCGCCGGACCAATGGTTCCGTCCGGTTTTCGCAGCCAACGGGCCCGACGGTGCCCTTTACCTGTGCGACATGTATCGCAAGTATATCGACCATCCCAACTACCTCCCGCCCGAGGCTGCTGCTTCCCTCGATTTTGAGGCCGGCAAGAAAAGGGGCCGCATTTGGAGGGTTTCCTCGAGGAGAGAGGCGAAGCCTGCTCCCTGGCATAAATCGAAGGGAGTAGCGCTAGCCATCGACAAGGCTTTGAAAGGCGGAGGACTCTCCGAACTAGCAGTTTTGGCAGGGGAATCGGGTTCCAATCAATGGTTTCGGGCCGCCCTGTTCAGTTCCTTTCCGGGCAGGGCAAGGGAATTGGTTGAGCAATTTCCCGACAGCGCATCGCCCGCCCTTTTAGAGCAATCCGCCAAGATCCTGACCAAGGAACAACCGGCGGGAAAAATGCCTTCCGTGATTCACGAGCTGTGGGACAAAAAGAAGGGATGGGGCTTTGCCCAGCGGGTGGCTTTTCTTCTCGGGTTGCCGGAGAATCTGCGCAAGCCCTATCAGCAAGAGATTCAACCCAAGGCCCTGGCGGTTTCCCTCGATGTAAAATTGCCCGTATCCGATCGTCTGTCCGCCATCCGCCTGCTCGTACTGTCCACTCGGTCAAAACTCCTCGTTTTGCTCCGTCCATCCGAGCCCGACGAGATCCGGGAAGCGGCTATTCGCTCGCTTGCCTCGACCAATGATCCCGTGCTTGGAAAAAAACTG
>PCBO01000142.1 GCA_002730975.1 Opitutia bacterium | reverse complement strand
TTACTTCGACGGGTAGTAAGGAAGCGCTTTTTGTTGAGACTGGATCTGGTAGTTGGAAGAACGCCAAGCCTTGCGGTTCTTGTTCGTCAGCCCGTTGTCTTTCTGCAGCTCTTCGAGTTCGCTGAGAAACTGCTGATTTTTAATATTCACGGAAGAACTTCCCCAAGTCGCATTTTGAGAATCAATGGTCAGGCAAAGCTTCTTGAGTTTCTTTACGGCATCCTCATGCCGGCCCTCGTCAGCCAGAGCAATGGCCTCGTCCTTGGCTTGGGCAACTTCGTTGTCCACGTAAGCCAAGACCACCTTCTCGTTAATGGAGGCAGTCACATCCTTTTCCCTTTCGCTGAAGGCGCAACTTACGCTCGCTTTGCGGGATACGACCGCTCCATTTCCTGAGGCCTTGAACTTGGCGACGATTCGGGCCAAGTTCTTTTTCTCCTTGGCTTTGCCCGCAGGCACTTCGACTTCAAGCAGGGCGAATTTTTCCTGCCCGCCATAGAGCTGATTGATTTCGATTTCCACCCGGTCCTTGAGAATGGCTCCTTCACGGCCGATCAACCGGATCGGACGAACCCCGTTTTCCAATTCGATGCGCAAAGTAGCATGCCTCGCGACGACATTCAGGGCATCCCCGATCTCGGCATCGAAAATTCCAGGCAATTCCTTGCTCGTCTCGGCAAAGTAGAGGTTTCCCTGCCCCTCCTTAGCCAAGCCGGCCATCAGGTCCTCGTTGTAGCCCGCACCGAGCCCGACCGTACTCACTGAAATATCTTCCTTCACGAGGGCTCCTCCGAGACGGATCAAATCTGCTGGAGAGGACGGGCCTTGGTTGGCAAGGCCGTCGGAAAGAAGGATGATCCGGTTAAAATAGTCTCCGTCGAGGTTCTTGCGGATCTCGGCAGCTCCTTGGTTCACTCCGGCATAGAGGGCAGTGCCCCCACTTGCCTGAAGTTGACGGACGAGGTCAATCAGCTTTTCCGCATTCTTGGCAGACTGGGCGGAAGCAATGGTTTCGGCATGATTGGAATAGGCGACGATCGAAATCCTGTCCTTGGCTCCCATGCGACGGATGGCTTGAATGGCCGCCTCCTTGGCCTGGACGATTTTCTCGCCCCCCATGGAACCCGAGCGATCAAGTACGATAGCTAGGTTAACGGGTGGACGGTTGGCCTCCTCGCGAACCATTTGTTCGGGATTCAAGCTGATTTTAAGGACCGCGCGTTCGGCTTTACCGGCAGGCAAGACCGTACGGTCGAGCTCGACCTTCAGTTTGACCTCGGGAAGAACGGGGGCCTTTTTCTTTTTGGCGAAACCTGGTTGCCCGCACGCAATGGCAAGTAACGCGGTGAGTAGGAAGAGAGAATGTTTTTTCATGACGTTTCTTTTTTGATGGTGAATGATTTCAGAGAAACCACAGTTAACCACAAATCGTGGGAAAAGTCGTCAGACTCAGGTAAAAGGAATGTCAAAAAAACGTCAGCTCTCGACTCGTAGAGAAGCATCACCGTCGGCAAAAGTGGCCGTAACGGATTGGTCATGTATCAAATCGGACTTGCTGGAAATGGATTTACCTTCTTGGTCTCGAAGAAATGTAAACCCTCGTCTCAAAGTCTTTTTCAGGCTGCTTCCCTCCAAGCGTTGACCGAGTGATTCCAACTGCATGGACAGCCGTTCCAACCGCTCCTTGGTTAAGTATCCGAAACGGTCTTCTAGATCATCCAAGCGCTGGTAAGCACTTTCGATCCTTGACTTGGGAGATACGCTTTTGATTCGAGCTTCGACCAAATCAAGCTTAGCCCGCAATCCCTCCAGTCTTTCAGTTGCGACTCCTTGAAGAGATTGGCCAAGGGTAGATAGGCGTTCCAGTTGCCGAAGAAAGTCGGAACTAATCCTTTCAGCAGCGGCGGAAGGGGTTTCAGCCCGAAAATCAGCAGTGAAATCGGTTAGTACGAAATCTATTTGATGACCAACTGCCGAAATCACGGGAATCGAGCAGGTGGACACAGCCCGTACAAGGGTTTCATCATTGAAAGCCCACAAGTCTTCTGCAGACCCACCGCCACGACCAATGACAATTAAGTCTACTTTTTGAAAGTTCTCGGCAGAGCGCAGAGCACTCAGGATTTCCGCAGGAGCTGCAGTTCCTTGCACCTTGGCACCAAAAAGCAGAACTTCGCCACGCCAATCCCGTCGGCGAAGAATGCTAATGAAGTCTTGGAAAGCAGCGCCTGTCGGAGAGGTAACGATCGCCACGCGGCGAGGTAGTTCAGGTATGGGCTGTTTCCTATCGGGGTCGAACAATCCCTCCTCGTTTAACTTTTTCTTGAGGCGCTCGAACTCGCGATTCAGTCGACCTTCTCCGATAGCTAATAAGTGTCGAACGCGAATCTGATATTCACCTCGAGGTTCGTAGACGGAAAGATCTCCATAGACTGCAAACTGCTCGCCTTCTTTAGGGAGAGTTTCCATCCGAATCGCATCTCCTCGAAAAAGAACGGCCCTGATTTGGCTCCTGTCGTCTTTTAGCGTGAAATAACTATGTCCGCTTGGCTGGACTCTTAAGTTGGAGACTTCTCCGCGTACCCAGATCGCACCGAAATTCGCTTCCAAGCACGCCTTAACTTCACGGTTCAGGTCACTAACCGACCAAACTGTTTCCGAATCTATGCTTGGTTCAAGCATGGTTGTCCTCAGCTTTTTTTCCTTTTTTCACCAACAACCTGCCGATCAATGGAATTACTACGACACCCGAGGCTCCCATCCAAACATATTGCCAATCGCCTCCGAAAATTCCCGCAAAAGTCAAAACGTAACCGCCGGCAGTAATCGACAAAACAGGTGCCGAAATAATGAAATAACGCCAAAATGGCATCCGAATCAACCCCAAGGCATAATTCGTAAAGATAAAAGGAACTCCCGGCGTCAAACGCAGGATAAGAGTCCATACGAACTCATTCTCCTTATCGGGCACAGGAATCTTATGCTTTGTGCGGCTTAGTAAGCGTTCAATGAGACCACGACCCGGACCCGCCGCGAGCCAGTAAGTCCAAGACAAGTTCACGATAACGGCGAGAGATGCATAGACGCAGGCGAGCCAAGCTCCTTTCCCTCCACCCCAAATGCCAGCCAAAGTTAACAGAGGAGCCACCGGCAAGATTAGAGCAGGCAAAACTGCGATAGCGGCAAAAAGCCAAAAACCATTTGCCAAAAGAAAGGTTTCGAATGACTTCCAGCGCTCGAAAAGCCATTGTTCCGTTTCAGGACCGCCGATGGAGACCACCGACCAATAGGCCAGACCCAAGATTGCAAATGCAGAAAGCACTAACCCGGCGACAACCAAAAGATTCTTTTTCATGCCCAAAGGCCTGAATCAGGAAAGCAATTAACGGTGGTTTACTCCTCGGGAACTTTGAGGATCACAGGCTCGACCTCATCCAAAATCTCTTTACTCGTGTTAGTTTCCGTGGAGTTTTCCTCATCCTGAACTTTTTCAGGCAAAGAAGGGGAATTAAACGAATTGTAAATGGGAATTACCAGAAAGATTGCCAAGCCGATGCAGGACAGGATGAGGATCGCCTCAAATCGAGAACCACCACGGCGAGCATTAAAATCTCTATTTTTTGACATAGGGTTCACTTTCTTAGGGACTGGACAACTCGTCAAACGGAAAGCCCGCAAGAAGTAGGACCGTAAATGAGAAACAATAACAGAAACGGTAAAATAATTCCTATTCCCGCAACAATAGCCAATATTAACTGAGCCTTTTGGGCCTTTGCCAAATTTTCAGGCGTTTTTGGGGCTGGAGGTTGCCCCCAGTCGTCTTCTTTATCCTCATCGGGATCATCGTACTCCATAACAAACTTTCAAAAATGTACCCGTAAACAAGAACGAGCGAACTTATTTTCTTGCGAGGTGGGTTCGCCCTTTGGGAGAAGATAGTACAAAGTGTTTAATCAAATTACCATCATAGGCCCGGGCTTGCTCGGAACTTCTCTCGGCATGGCCATAAAAGCAAAAGATCTGGCCAAAAAGATTAATGTCTGGGCGAGGCGCCCCGAGGTTAGGGAGGCGTGTCGACGTACGGATTGGTGCGATGCCGACCATTCGGAAATTCCTGAGGCGGTAAAGGGAAGCGACTTCGTTGTCGTATGCACCCCCGTTCGACATATCAAGGCCGTTCTCGCAAAGATAGCTAAGGTTGCCTCCTCGGGTTGCGTGGTAACTGACGTAGGAAGTGTGAAAGGTGCCATTTGCCAAGCCGCCGACAAGGTGTTTACTGCCTCCAAAGCAACTTTTGTAGGGTCCCATCCCATGGCAGGGTCGGAGAAAGCAGGAATGGAGAATGCCAGTCCAGGCCTTTTTGATGAACGCCCATGCTTCGTTACCTCGGGGAAAGACATTTCGGTAGAAAGCTTGGAACTCGTTTCAAACTTTTGGCAGGCAATCGGTATGTCGGTTACAATTACTACTCCAAATGAACACGACGAAATCGTAGCCCATTTGAGCCACCTTCCGCACGCCCTAGCCTCCGGACTCTGTCACCTCCTCGGAAAGAAATCCCCGACATGGGGGAAGCTTGCGGGTCAAGGGTTACGCGACACCACGCGTATAGCATCGGGCAACCCTCAATTGTGGGAAGAAATCTTTCTCCTGAATCGTGAATCCCTACTCTTAGCCCTCCAGTCCTTCGAGGAAACTTGCGGTTTGCTGCGTGAAGCTCTTCATACAAAAAACGACAGCGAGATTCGGTCTTGGCTTAATGCTGGCAAGGAATACCGGGACGAACTGAAAAGACCCAAAGATACTTGATGAGCGAATCCATTTCCATCACGCCCTTCACCTCCCCTTGCAGAGGTGAGGCAAAAGTACCGGGTTCAAAAAGCATTACAAACCGAGCCCTGCTTCTTGCCGCCCTAAGCAATCGGAAAGTTACTTTAAATGGAGCACTTTTCAGCGATGACGTAGAGATCATGGTTGAGGCTCTAACCTTTCTAGGTTTCATTGTAGATACCGATAAACAAACTGCCAGAATCACTGTGAAAGGAGAATCGGGAAGGATTCCCAACCAGTCGGGTGATCTCTTCGTCGGAAACGCAGGCACGGTTGCTCGCTTCTTAACTGCAGCCCTTTGCCTTCGTTGGGGTGGGAAATATCGTTTAGACGGAACAGAGGCGATGAGAGAGCGACCAATGCAAGGATTAATCGATAGCCTTAAACAGCTAGAAGCACGCTTCACATTTGAAAAAAAAGACGGACATTTTCCTTTCGTAATCGAAACTCAAGGAATCAAGGAAGGGACATGGGTAGTTGATGCAACTGCAAGCAGTCAGATTCTTTCTGCTATGCTTATGGTTGCACCTTTAGCTGAGGAAACAGTCGAGGTAGTGCTTAAAAACAACACCGTCTCCAAACCTTTCGTTGAGATGACCTTAAATATGTGCGATCATTTTTCGGGTGGGAATGCAGCATTTACTATAGATGGCGACAATTACAAAACGATTTCCAACAAGGGCTACTCTCCAAGCAGTGAGAATTACCAAGTAGAACCTGATGCAACTGCCGCAAGCTATTTTCTAGCTCTTCCCATAGCGACGGGAGGGAACTGTAGTTTAAAAGGGTTCAAAAAAGACTCCATTCAAGGTGACGTCGGATTTATCGAGGTCCTAAAGGAAACAGGTATTCACGCCGATTTAACTAGTGAAGGAGCGTACACCGAGGCACAGAAGGAACTGGAAGGGAAGCACTTCGATTTCAACGATATATCAGACACCTTTTTAACCCTCGCTGCACTTGCTCCACTTCTTAAGGGGAATACCACAATTTCAGGAATTGCACATACGCGAAAACAAGAAACGGACCGCGTTTCTGCGATGGCTAATGAAATACGAAAGCTCGGTCAAGAAGTCTTGGAAGACGATGATTCAATAACCATTACCCCGAATCTTGAAAACCTTCGACATAAAGCGTTGGAAGGAGTTTGTATAGACACTTACCATGATCACCGAGTCGCCATGAGCTTTGGCATTCTAGGTTCGACCGATGTTCTAGGAAATGGACGACCATGGTTAACGGTACGAGACCCAATGTGTTGTGCCAAAACCTTTCCCAACTTTTTCGAGGAGTTGGAACGAATTCGCCTACTCTCCCTTGCCCCGCAATGAACGAAAAATTCATTATTTTAGCAATCGATGGCGGAGCCGCATCCGGCAAATCCACAACCGCCAAGACACTGGCTCAAGCAATGAGCCTTATGCATATCGATACAGGTTCACACTATCGAGCCCTTTGCCTGAAATTGCTGGAGAAGAAGGTGTCCGCCGATGACGAAAAGTTGGGCGAAGTTCTTGGGGCATTGACTCTGGATACCAAGATAACAGGCAACCAAGGTCGAATTCGCTTGGATGGAAAGGTGCCCGACCCGAACGAACTGCGCTCCGATCTAATCAACGAAAACGTATCCTTCTTCGCTGCCCAACCGAATGTTCGTGAAAAACTTCTCGGATACCAACAATCACTTGCGGGAATTGCCGAATCGTCAGGTTTCTCCGGTTTGGTCATGGAGGGACGCGACATTGGTTCGGTCATATATCCTGAAGCACAAGTAAAGATTTTTCTTCAAGCAGACGAAAGGGAACGTAAGAAACGCAGGGAAGCCGAGGGGCAAACCGATGCCATATCACTCCGTGACAAAATGGACACCACTCGCAAGAACGCTCCCCTAGCCTGCCCTGATGGGGCACTCGTCATCGATACTGGTAGGCATTCCATCGATCAAGTCGTCGGGATGGTGCTGGACTTGGCGGAGAAGGCCAGATCATGACTTTTCTATATCGTTGTGCCCAGACGGTCTCCTTTCTCTATTTCAAAATCTTCCACCGCTTTCGTGTTTCGGGATTGGAACATGTGCCGAGCGATGGTGCCTTTTTGCTGGCTTCTAATCACGTCAGCTTTTTCGATCCGCCCGCATTAGGTTGCCGAGTACCTCGAGATCTTCACTATTTTGCCAGAAAATCTCTTTTCAAAGGTTTGTTGGGGAAATTGATAACGGCTTTGAACTCCATCCCCGTTGATCGAAAAGGCTCTGACGTCTCTTCCTTCAAAAAAGCGTTGAAGGTTCTTGATACAGGATTTCCATTGCTTGTCTTCCCCGAAGGAACAAGAAGCCTGGACGGTTCTTTGCAAACAGCTAAAGCCGGAATCGGCTTACTAGCAATAAAGGCTGGGGTTCCAATATTGCCGGCGTGCGTTATCGGCGGTTTCGAAATACTTGGTAAAGGACGAAAATGGCCCAAGATAGGTCATCGTTTGACAATCGTTTATGGACCTTTGCTGTCAATCGAAACTCTCGATCCAGGACCCAACACGGCAAAAAGGTCTCAAATAGTTGCCGATGCCATCATGGAGGCAATAGGCAAGCTGCGAGATTGATAAGGAGAAATTATTTCCCGAAAATCCTCTTAATGGCAAGGGCGCAGTTTCCTGGGTCCAGGACGGTCAATACAGGGGTGTTACTGGGCATTTGCAAGGTAGAGTGAATATTTACCAGCATATCCACTTTATCGCTGAAAGGAGGGCAACCGATCGTCGGAAATTCCGAGTTGGCGGCGACAAAGCCGGACAAAGCGTTAGAACGACCTGCGATCGTAACGTAAACGATAGATGCCGAGTTGGCGTTGGACTCTAAGATTTCGAGCACTTTTCGAGGTTGCTTATGAGCAGAAGCAACGTGTTGGTCCCAAGTAATCCCGAATTCATCAAGGGAAGAAGTTATCTTTAGAGCGTGTCCTTCGTCTGAAATGGAACCAAGAATGAGTACGACTTTCATGAGAATATTATGATATTTTACAATTATTAGAGATATGCGGAAAGGTTCTTCTCCATGCGTTTTTGCACTGGTTCTTCTGCAGCAGGAAAAGGAAATGGCTCGCCTGTAATTTTTTCGTAAAGGTAGAGATAGCGTCGAGAGAGCTCGACCACTAGTTCACTCGGGGCTACTGGAAGAACGTCATCAGCGTAGGGGTCGCAGTTGTCCTTGAACCATAAGCGGAGAAACTCTTTGTCCACGTTTTGCGGTTCTTGACTTGCTGCAAAACGTTCTTCGAAAGTATCGCTTATCCAGTATCGGCTGGAATCGGGTGTGTGAATCTCATCCACTAAGGTGAGCGTGCCATTGGAGTCCTTGCCCATTTCATATTTGGTGTCGACCAATATGAGGCCATGTTTATCTGCGGTTTCCTGCCCGCGCTTAAACAATTCAAGGGCAACCTGTGACGCAGTATCCCAATCCTCTTGAGTCATCCAACCTTCCTCTACAATGGCCGTGGGAGAAATCGGTCTGTCATGGGCCTCTTCCTTGGTCGTTGGAGTAAGGACAGGGAAATCCAGTCGTTGGTTCTTCTTCAAGCCATCGGGAAAAGATAATCCACAATATTCTCGATCCCCGGAATTGTATACGGTCCAGAGCGAAGTGGCCGAACTTCCGGTGATGAACCCACGAACGACAAACTCAATCGGAAAAACCTCACATTTCTTTGCAAGAGTTACATTGGGGTCGGGAATGCCCAATACATGGTTAGCCACTATGTCCTTCGTATGTTCAAACCACCAAGCACCAGTAAGGTTCAGCACTTGACCCTTAAATGGGATGGAAGCAAGAACGCGATCAAAAGCACTTTGACGATCGGTAGTGACAAGAAGAAGCTCGTCTCCTAAGTCGTATCGATCTCGGACCTTGCCTTGGTATTTCTCACCCTTTCCTAAATCGGTTGCGGTAAGGCAGTTCTCGACTTCAGCCAAGATGCGTTCAGTGTAATCTACTTTGGTTTGAATTGTCTCTATTTCGCTCATTAGAAATTTGAGCAATCGTAGACAGACAATTCAGGAATTCAAGCGCAACCGATCAAAGAAATGCTTTTTTTCCTCATCTCATACTAAAAGAAGACTTTTGCGTCTCTTCAGCTCTGTAAAATAGTATGGAAGAGACAACTCGAGCATTCATGGCGAAGCCTTTTGCATTTAGCTGAAATTCTCGTCAAAAAGAGGGACGTCACAAATCATAATACCTCGATAAAGTCGAAGATTGAGGCGGGGGGGGCATCCTTGGCAAGCATTTTGCCATCACTCCAAGCGGGTTCAAATATACCGTCGAGAAACCGTCCGACCCTGTATAGTGTAGCAAAATCAAAAGATGGAGCTTCACCACCTTGCCCGCCCACGACTTCGGCTCCCAGCCGGACGTTGTCTTGCATCCATGCAGGCATGCGAAGATGGAAAGGGTTTCGGCGAACCTCTCCGACGTGATGAGATAGTGCGGCTAATAATTCTGCAAGATCAGCTTCAGAGGATTCCACCATAAGATTGGGAGAATGCATCTGCCCCCAATACTCGGTTTCAACAAGTAGCGGAAGGGAATGGGCAGGCAAAGTGGCAAGGGCATCCATAACGAGATGGTGAACTCCAACATGAGTCCCATTCCAATCGAGAAGGTGAGGAAAGAAAATGGCTTTGGGAGACCAATTCAATAAGATGGCTTCGATGCTCTCGACAGCGGTAGCCCAATTTTCCGGTTCGTTCTTGCGAGCGATAGGAGTGATGCGTTCAAGTCCATTTGGAGATATTTCCTGAAGGTCAAAGCCGAGATAATCGCAGGCATTCCTCAGTTCGGCAAGACGGGGTCGTTGCCGTTTCTTATTACTACCAAGAGTGACGGCTACGTTAACGACCCGAGTGCCGGCTTCTCGCATTAAGCGAAGAGGCAGTCCCCCAATGATGCATTCATCGTCGGGATGTGGAGAGAAAACAAGTACGACTTGGGCATTTTCCTCTAACTTCGGGCGAGGCTGCTTCTTTATCCCGCCAAGCGGTAGATCAACACCTTGTTCTACAAGTTCCCGAAAGGAAGAGGCGAATGAAAGGTAAGGGTTCTTGGACATCTTGGGTTGGATTAAAGACTTGGCAGACTAGCGGCGGCAATGGCTTGCCCGTGACGTTTGTCTTTCTCTCCCGGCATGTGAAAAGCAATCTTTTCTGCCACTTCGGGGAATTCCGCCGAGAGAGTTTTCCGAGCTTTCGATAGAATGATTGCACCGCCCTCGCCGCTGGTTACTCGACCAAGAATCAATAAGTGTCGAAGATTGTAATAGTCTGCATAGTGAGCCACCCCATAGCCTAAGTATGAGCCTATGGTCTCGTAAATCCTGCGTGCCCTTGGATCATCCATTTTCATAAGGTTTTGAACCTCAACAAGCTTTTCGGGAGGAGGTAAATCAGATGGCAAGTCAATACCCGCAGGATGCAATAGTCGATCCACTGCCTGCTGAGAAAAATATTGTACACCGCAACCGCGATCCCCACTCCATTCGTCGGCAGGAGCAGTTTCGGCGAAGTCGACGGGGGCAAAGGCCAATTCGTTTAACCAAGTGGTCACGTTCCCCTCAGCATTAACATACCCCGTCGCCTCACTGGTGCCCATGGCAAGTCCGAGAACGGCATTTTCCCCAAGTGTCATGGAACCTGCAAGAGCGGTTACGTCCCCGTCGTTGATGACTTCGAACGGAACACCCCATTCGTAGGCAAGATCTCGAAAAAGCGGTTTCACTTTTGAATCGAAGAGAGGATCGGGCACGCCACGAAAAAGCGATGCGACCCTCGGCTGATTGTTTACGTACACTCCAGCGGAGCTTCCGCCGATGGCACCAACTCTTGGCAAATGATTGGAAGCCTTGCTCAAAGAGTCCATTATGCCATCGCGATGATATTGGGGGTCTTTCTTATGGTAGGGGTCCCATTTCGATTCTTCACTGTATATAACTTTCCCATCGACTAAAGCAGCTACCTTTCGGTCACTTCCTCCTAGGTCAAAACCAATTCGGCAACCATCTAGATTGCGACCGAGCTTTTGGGACGAGCTTTGTTCAGGAGGTATATCAGAAGTCAATACTACCTCAAAGGGATGTTCATACACCCGAGACATAAAAGCAGCATCGAAACGACCCGTTGACGTATTAGAAAAATACTTCTTCAGAGCTTCCCCAACTCCCGCAGGACCGTTGAAGTAAACTCGAGCTCCACCTTTTGACCAGAGCAGGAATTTCAAAAGACGTTCCATGTAACGAAAGTTCAAAAATGCTTGTGGGTGCTGTTCTGAAAGCACCTCCGTGGAATGCCTCAAAATAGTACCGTTCCCCTGCTCCAATCCGAAATGAACGGACGAAGGGGATTCTGAAGCTCGAACCAGTTGAGCATAGGAGCGATTCCATACAGCGGCAGGTTGAAAAGACGAATCGAGCGGTGGCGGATGTAGTAAAGCTGGGAGAGAAAACTGCGATCGGTTCGTCATAAAACTACTCTTTGGATGAATTACCCAAAGAGCGAGTCAAGAGTTTCCCTCTTTGTTCAACAATAATCAGCACATCGCTCCGCTTGAAAACATTGAACTAAACATTGGTGATGGGCTTTTTGTTAGCTTCAAGATAGGAAATACTCTTTCGAGAAAAGATGAACGCGAAAAAAGAACAAATACGTCTGGCTGCCCCATAATGAAAGAAGATTCAATCGAATACTTTGACCGTCACTCGAAGCAAAAACTGATAGAGCAAGTTTATGGCGAAAAGTGGTTGAACAGGATTTACGGTAATCCACTTGGACGCTTGATCCTTTGGCTCGCCGTAAAGAGGTCTTGGTTCTCCCGCTGGTACGGTTATCGTATGAGTAAGCCTAAAAGCAGACAGCTGATACAAGGGTTCATCTCTAAGTATGGCTTGGATGTTAGCGAGTTTGCGGAGGGTGAAGACTCCTTTCACTCGTTCAATGATTTTTTTGTTAGACGGTTAAAAGCATCGGCTCGCCCAATATCTCAAGCTGAGGAAGTCGCCATTTTTCCAGCAGACGGTCGTCACATGGGCTTCCAAGACTTGTCAGACTTGGAGGGTGTTTTCGTTAAGGGACAAAATTTTGACCTCAAAAGCCTTTTTGGTTCAGTGGAAACCGCTGCTCCCTTCGAACACGGGACTTTAATAATATCACGACTGTGCCCGGTAGATTATCACCGTTTTCACTACCCTTCGACGGGGAAAGCATCTGCACCCGTACTCATCAATGGAGGTCTGAGTTCCGTGAACCCAATTGCCTTAAGAAGAGACCTGTCCATTTTTTGGCAAAACAAGCGTAACCTTTCCTATATCGAAACCGATGGATTTGGCCGGATAGCAAGTTTCGAAGTTGGTGCAACTTGCGTGGGTTCTATGACCTATGAGCAATCACTACCGAGGATTGTACAGAAAGGTGAAGAAAAAGGGTTCTTCTCTTTCGGCGGATCTTCAGTAATCACTCTTTTTGAGCCCAATAGAATTCTATTGGCGGCGGATTTGCTGGAGCATTCAGCAAATAATCGTGAACTGTATGCAAGAATGGGTGAAACCATGGGGAATTGCCCAAAGAAATGACAAGGATTGCATCTTGCAATAAGTCGGTTCTCCATGAGATTATTAAGTCGCATTTGATGAAAAATTCCCTAGGAGCCTTAAAAATCCGAAACCGTGGTTTCACCATGCTGGAATTGTTGGTTGCAGTTGCAGTTACGGCGATTCTGGCAACAATGCTACTTACCATTACGAGACAGGTAGTCGTTACCCACGGGCAAACCTCGGGCAACTTGGAAACTAATCAAATCGCCAACTTTGTGCTCGACCAGATCCAAGAGGACTTGCACTGCGCACTTTATCGTAACGATGGCGGTGCGTGGATGGCCGCCACGATTCCGGAAGACACAAGTACGAGCGGTTCTTGGAAAACAGCTTCCAACCCAAAACCCACTGAGGAATCCATTAGGCTCACTCCTAATGATTGGACTGATGGCCCTACTGATGCTTACACGGATGCCAAGAAACAGCTACATTTGCCAGATTGTCGCTTCGGCGTAGCTGGCACCTGGTTCCGCTTTTTCACTCAGTCTCCAGAGCTCGACCCTGACGCATCGGTGAGTTCGTCCGTACGGGCGGTCTCTTACCAAATTGTTCGTCATGGACTCACGGGTGCTCCAAAATCAACACCGCGCTACCAATTGTTCAGAACAGATGTTTCCGCAAAAGATACCTTTTATTCCGGCTACGACTTGCACCCGGTTGACGGCAACTATACCACGCGCTCAGCCAACGACAGGAGACAACCGGGAAATATAGTGAATCCTATTTTTATGGACGAAGCCGGCAAGGCGGCTACGGATTTCTCCCTTGCCGCAAATATCATCGATTTTGGCATCCGAGCCTATCTCATAGAACCATCTTCATCGGGCAGAAAATATCTCCGACAAATATTCCCTGACGTAAACGCCACTTCAGGCACAGGAAAATACGAATATATTGCCACCTCCAGCCCCGCATACCGAACTAGCGCGTCTCATCCTCTAGCCCACGCCTTCCCTGAGGTGATCGATCTTATGGTGCGAGTACTAACCACACAGGGGGCAAGTGCTATTTCAAGTTTTGAAGATGGCTTGATTTCCGCTCCGGATGGAGTTTCAAAAGAAGAATACTGGTGGCAGTTAGCAGAAGAAAACTCTCAGGTGTATATTCGTCGAGTTCGGATTCTTTCCACAGGCATTTAAACATAGATTGTCCTTTTGATTTCTAAGATTCCTTTACATGCGATTTCCGATATCGCAAAGGAGTCATGCCCGTATGAGCACGGAAGTGCTGAGTAAAAGAACTTTGATCGAAAAAACCACATTCCAAAGCCACCTCTACTATCGATTTATTGCTAACTAGAAGAGAGTCGCAAGCGGCTTCAACCCGGGTGTTGATCAAGAATCTATGAGGAGTCGTATGGAAAACTTGTCGAAATTTTCTATTTAGTTGTCGAGGGGACATTCCGGAAACCTTGATCAGTTCGGCAATGGTTATTCGTTTTCTAAAGTTTTTTCGCAAATAGGATAACATCGCTCCAAGCCCTCCCGCTCCTTCTTCCAAGACATTCGCTTCCATATATCTTCGAACTGTTCCGATTATTCCTATAACTTCCTTATCAAAATTGAAGAGTGGCAATTTGTTCGTGCAAAACCAATCGGGCAATCCCCTCTGATTGAAGAAAAGTTCAACAATTTGTAACTTTGGTTTTCCCGTACATAAAATTTCCTCGTCATCTCTACGAAAATGCTGAGCTAGACGAGGCGGGAAAAGTTCAAAGTCATTTTTGCCAACCAATTCCGCTGCCGAAGCAAAACCAAATCTATTCCAGAAAGAACGATTTGCGGTAACTAGACGAAACTGCCGATCTTTAACGAAAAAAGAAATGTCCGACATATGATCGAACAAGGAAATGAATTGAGATGGAGATGAGCAATTTCGCAGGAAGGAGGCTATCTCAAGATTTGCAGACATGGCGAAAATCGCATAAAATTAGGCTTTTTTATCCAAGAATCAAATGGATTTTCATAGTAGTATTAAAAGTGAACACCAGGACTGCTGTCATAAAACACCACCTAAGTATGAAAACTAAAGCAACAATAAGTAAACTAACAAAGCTTCTAATCTTCTTGTTGGCTAATGGCCTATGTGCCGAAAATAAATATTCCAGGCCGAATATCATACTAATAATGTCCGACGACATGGGCTTCTCCGACATCGGATGCTATGGTGGAGAAATCCAGACTCCCCATCTTGACGCCCTTGCAGCAAAAGGTATTCGCTTCTCTCAATTCTACAACGCTGCCCGCTGCTGCCCGACCCGTGCCGCATTGCTCTCCGGACTATACCAACATCAAGCGGGGATTGGATTGATGACCGGCGATAAGAAACTACCGGGTTATCGAGGAGAATTTGGGCGTAACGTAATAACGATCGCCGAAGCTATGAGTACCTCCGGATATCGCAATTACATGAGTGGGAAATGGCACGTCACTCGCCATGTCGGGCCAAATGGGCCAAAAGACAACTGGCCATTGCAACGCGGGTTTGATCGTTTTTATGGAACGATCATTGGAGCAGGGAGTTTCTTCGATCCCGCAACTCTATGTCGTGGCAATACTTACATCACCCCGGTCAACGATCCTGAGTACAAACCAAAAACCTATTACTACACCGATGCCATCAGCGACAATGCGGTGAACTTTCTCCAGGAGCATTCTAAAAAGACTGCGGACAAACCTTTCTTTCTCTATGCCTCCTACACTGCAGCACATTGGCCGATGCATGCTCTCCCCGAGGATATGGCCAAGTACAAGGGAAAGTACGATGAAGGGTTCGAACCGATTAGGAAACAACGGCTAAAACGCCTCAAGGAAATCGGTCTTGTGGCAAAAGACATTAAAATGTCGCCCGCGACCGATGATTGGGAAAGGACTAAGCACAAAGACTGGGAAAGCCGGAACATGGAAGTCTACGCCGCCATGATTGACAACATGGATCAAGGTATCGGACGCATTATTGAGGAAGTGAAGCGACAGAGAGAATTTGAGAACACGCTCATTCTTTTTCTTCAGGACAACGGTGGTTGCGCCGAAGGGTTTGGTCGCTACGCGCCAAGAAATCCTTATCGCGAATACAAACCCATGGGACCCGATGACCTGCAGAGAAAAATTTGGCCCCCCATGCAAGCTCGCGACGGTCGGCCTTTGCGGGTGGGTCCGGGAGTAATGGCCGGACCCGAAGACACTTTCATCGGGTATGGTCGCGGTTGGGCCAATGTCTCCGATACTCCCTTTAGAGAATTCAAACACTATGCTCACGAAGGCGGAATTTCGACACCCCTTATCGCCCACTGGCCCAAAGGCATAGACAAAAAACTATCGGGCAAACTGGAACATCAGCCGGGTCATGTCATAGACATTATGGCTACTTGCATAGACGTCGCCGGCGTAAAGTATCCAAAGAAATACGATGGACACCAACTCGATCCTGTTGAAGGCGTAAGCCTGAGACCGGCGTTCAATGGAAAATCCTTGGAACGCAAGGATGCGCTCTACTTCGAGCACCATCTCAACTGCGCAATCCGCGATGGAGACTGGAAACTGGTTCGATACGGACAGACCGGCAAACCTTCAAGTTTCAGACCATGGGAGCTCTACAATATGAGTAAAGACCGTTCCGAGCTGAACAATCTAGCCAAGGAGAATTCGAAAAAGGTAGAGGAACTCATTGCAAAGTGGGAAGCGTGGGCCGTACGGGCCAAGGTAAAACCATGGCCCTGGCAATTTCAAGAGGATCAATAGAGTGCAATGGCCGGGCAAGCATTACTTCTCCCAGTCGCCTCAGCTTTGGCGTCATCTACCTTTTATCGGAGTGCAAGCTGCTTCCGCCCGCAACAACCCTACACCCTAGCCAAATAATCCAGCGACCAGACCCCAGCCACATAAAATGAAAATACATATTCCCTTCCTTGCCTTCCTTCTGATGAATATCTCATTCAACGGAGCCTTCGCCGACCCTATTCGAGTCCTTTTTCTCGGTCACGAAAGTAAGCACCATAACTCGAACGAGTATTACCCGATGCTGTCCAAGGCGCTCGGTCGAGATGCCATATATTTCGATTACGTGACCAACGTCGGAGCGGCTCTGGATGACGACGCTTACCTTGGCAAGTTTGACGCTCTGTTGATTTACGCAAACCATCCTCGACTTACGGCTAAACAGTGGAAGAACCTGCAGTCCTATGTCCGCAACGGCGGCGGTTTTGTGCCTGTGCATTGCGCCAGTTGGTGCTTTTCGAACATTCCCGAATTCGACCAACTTGTGGGAGGGCGATTCAAGAGCCATCAAGGAACCAGTTTCAAGGCTCGTGTTGTGAAAAAAGAGCATCCCGCCCTTACGGGAGTCAAAGAATTCGAGGCTTGGGACGAGACCTACTTTCACCACAGGCACAACGAGAAGGGTCGTACCGTCCTCATGGTGCGGGAGGCCATGCCCGGGGACCCGCACAACAAGCCCGAGCCGTGGACTTGGGTTCGCACCGAGGGGAAGGGACGCGTCTTCTACACAGCCTCGGGGCATGACGAACGGGTCTGGAATCACCCCGGTTTTCATCAACTCATCAAGAGCGGAATCCTTTGGGCGGTTGGCGACAAAGCAAAAACTCGTTATGAAAATTTCCTAGCCTCCCGTACCCCCTTGAAGTACGAAAAACGAGACAACGTACCCAACTACGAGCGCCGACCGGAGCCCCTTCCCTACCAATTGCCCCTCTCACCCGAGGAAAGCATGAAATACACGCAAGCACCTGTTGGTTTTCGACTCGAATTGTTTGCTTCCGAACCCGAGATAATCAATCCCATTTACTTCCAGTGGGACGAACGTGGGCGCCTCTGGGTTGTCGAGTCGGTCGACTATCCCAACGAGTTGAAACCGGAGCGCAAAGGTAATGACCGAATAAAGATTTGCGAAGATACCAATGGCGATGGCAAAGCAGACAAATTCACAGTATTTGCCGACGGATTCAACATACCCACCTCGATGGTTTTTGCCCGTGGCGGCGTCATTCTCGCCCATGCTCCGGAATTTCTCTTCCTTAAGGATACTGACGGCGACGACAAAGCCGATCACCGCGAAGTTCTCTTCACCGGATTCGGCGTGGGGGACACGCACGCAGGCCCAAGCAACCTGCGTTACGGTTTTGATAACTGGATTTACGGTACCGTCGGTTACTCTCGTTTCAACGGCGAGGTAAACGGCGAAAAGCACAATTTTGGATCGGGAACCTTTCGCTTTCGTCCCGATGGCTCGGACATGGAATTCCTTCACCAGTTCAACAACAACACATGGGGCATTGGATTCAACGAAGCCGGCGACGTATTCGGTTCCACCGCCAACAACAATCCCAGCTTCTTCGGGGGCATCCCCAACACTGTCTTTGGCAGTCAACGTCGCATGAGCGCCAAGATGATCGCAAGTTCGCCCAAGTTCCATCCGATTACCCCGAACATTCGTCAAGTCGACGCGTTCAATGCCTACACCGCAGGTTGTGGACACGCCTTCGCCACTTCCTCCGGTTTCCCGAAATCGTGGCGAGACCGGCGGGCATTCGTCTGCGGACCGACCGGCAACCTGCTGGGCATGTACGACGTGCGACCAAAGGAATCGGGCTACGAGTCCGTAAACGCCTTTAGTTTCGTGGCCAGCGCAGACGAATGGTTCTCGCCCATAGTGGCCGAGGTCGGCCCGGACGGAAATATGTGGATCGCCGACTGGTACAACTTCATCATCCAGCACAATCCCACCCCTAACCGAGGGCGTGGCGGATACGATGCCAAACGCGGGACAGGCAACGCCCACGTCAACCCCAACCGCGACCGTCAACACGGGCGCATATACCGCGTGGCATACGAGGGGAATTCGGGCGGAAAGATCAAATCCCTTGCCGACGCCAAGACCGCGGCGCTGGTTGCTGCCTTAAGCGACGACAACTTGTTTTGGCGACTCACTGCACAACGCTTGCTAGTCGACAAAGGAAAGAAAGATGCTGTTCCTGCCTTGCGAAAACGAGTAAAAGGTAAAGGAGTCGAGGCCATTCATGCCCTGTGGGCTTTGCATGGACTAGGTGAACTCGATAATGATTCCCACCGCGCCTCCCTTATCAACACGAATCCCGCAGTGCGTCGAAATGCAGTGCGTGCCCTCGGCATCGACAACGCGTCGACGCAGTTGCTTTATGACAGCGCTACCCTTGCCGACAAGGACCTCCAAGTACGCCTCGTTGCCTTTACCAAGCTGGCTGCCCTGCCCGAAAGCGATGACCACAAGAAAACGGCCTCTTTGCTAATGAAGCAGCCGGATAACGCAAAGGATGAGTGGCTTCGCATTGCACTGCAGGCTATTGGTGCCCGGGAAATGAACATCGTGGGCTACGAACGCGGACCCAACCTGCTGCCCAACCCGTCCTTTGAGGAAGTTGATAAAGACAAACTGCCCGTCGGATGGAAGGATCGCACTTACAGCAAGCGTCATCCCGATCTCAAGCACGCCATTGAGAGGCGCAAGGAATATGTACACAGTGGCAAGGCTTCATTGCTTATAAGTGCCGAAACTCGACATGATTCCAGCCTGTATGCGCCGGTTAAACTGAAGGGAGGTCGCAAGTATTTGCTGAGTGCATGGATCCGCACGGAAGACCTTGAAGGAACCGGTAATGGCGCACTCATGGGGATACATGAGTTACAGCACGCGGCGAAAACCAAGGGCATTAAGAAAACGACCAAGTGGCAAAAGGTGGAAACGGAGTTCCTCAACCAACAGGATCGCGCTGTTACGGTAAATTGCCTCTTCGGTGGCTGGGGACAATCCAATGGCAGCGCTTGGTGGGATGATGTTTCCCTCACTGAGATTGTCCCGATTTACAAGGAGAAGACCAAGGAGTCCGTTAAAGGAACTTCATTGGCCGGCGAAAAAATCTTCAAGACCCACCTCCTCGCAGGATGCGTCCGATGCCATGCGCTAGGCGGCAAGGGAGGAAACGTAGGCCCGGCTCTAGATGGTCTTGCCTCTCGCAAGGATCGCGACTACGTCTACCGGAGTTTGGTCAACCCCTCCGCGGAACTGGCGGAAGGCTTCGACAAACTAGGCGGCAGCCCCATGCCGCCGATGAACATTCTTCTTAACGATCAGGAAATCGCCGACGTCATGGCGTTCTTGATGACCCTTAAATAGCAAATCCATTCAACCAAATATCATGAGTAAGGACATTCACAACATAGCCATCGTCGGGCTTGGCTTCGGAGCCGAGTTCATTCCCATCCACCAAGCCCACCCGAACGTAAACCTCATGGCCGTTTGCCGTCGCAACGAGGAGGAGATGATCAAGGTCGCCGACCAGTTCGACATCGAGAAACGCTATGTGGACTACGACGAGCTCCTCAAGGATCCCGAGATAGATGCCGTCCACATCAACTCCCCCATCCCCGACCACGCCCCGCAGTCCATCAAGGCTCTCCGGGCGGGCAAGCACGTCATGTGCACCGTGCCCATGGCCACCACCATCGAGGAATGCGAGGAACTCTGCAAGGTCGTCGAGGAAACCGGCCTCAAGTACATGATGGCCGAGACCGTCGTCTACAGTCGCGAATTTCTCTACATCAAGGAACTCTACGACAATGGCGAACTGGGCAAGATCCAGTACCTCGCCGCCAGTCACCCGCAGGACATGGACGGCTGGCCCGAATACTGGGAACGCATGATCCCCATGCACTACGCCACCCACGTCGTCAGCCCCTGTCTAGGGATGGTCGACGGGCTCGCCGAATACGTCAGCTGCTTCGGCTCCGGAACCGTGCGCGACGACATCGCCGAGAAAAGCGGCAACAAGTTCGCCGTCGAGACCTGCCACATCAAGCTCAAGGACAGCGACCTCTCCGCCCACGTCTGGCGCTTCCTCTACGACGTCGCACGACAATATCGCGAGAGTATCGACGTATACGGCACCAAGAAGAGCTTCGAGTGGACCCTCGTGGAGAACGAGCCCAGCATCGTGCACGTGGCCAAGCGCCCCGAGGCCGAAATCCCCGAGCAGGTCGCAATCCCCGATTACGCCCACCTTCTCCCCGAGCCCATTCAAAAATTCACCCAAACCATCGAGGACGCCGACCACCTCTCCTTCGTCCAAGGCGGCGGACACGGCGGCTCTCACCCCCACATGGTCCACGAGTTTGCCTCCGCCCTCGTGGAGGACCGCGATCCATGGCCCAACGCGGTGACCTCGGCCAACTGGACCTGCGTGGGCATCTGCGCCCACGAGTCGGCCGAGCAAGGCGGTCAACGGGTGAACTTACCCGAATTCACCTTGGGCTGAGTCCCACAGGCAACTTGGCAGGGAAAATGTACAAGAGCGCTTTCGATCCACTAGGGCTTAACGGGAAAACTAATGTTTTGAGCCGAACTGCATATACGTATCGGACTCTGACGCAATTTCTAGGCTATTTGCGGAGAACTCTAACTTAGTTCAGGGCTTCCGCCAAGGGATCTTGCCGGCTTTTTGGAGGTGATTCATGAGGGCTCGTGAAAGCTCGTTGGCGACTTTGCCGTTGGGTGGCTTGGGATTAGCCTCCGCAGGGTCGCTCGATAAGTTGACGAGCTGCATGGGCTCTAAGCCTGTGTTTTGCAAAAGCTTCCATGGACCCCGCCGAATGGCGTAGTAGGCCCGGCCCTGGTATCGGCGGTTACCTTCCCGGCGGACCCAGATGAGGGTACGGTTCGGATCGCCCTTGGCGCCCTTGAGCCAGATCGGAGCGAGGCTTGCGCCGTCGATCTCGTGCTCCACCTTCACGCCGGCAATTTCGCAGAAGGTGGGGAGAAGGTCCATGGTCATGCCGAGCTCATTGCTGCGGCCGGGCTTGATGGTTCCAGGCCAGACGGCGCAGGTGGGGACGCGAATACCGCCTTCCCAATGGTCCTGCTTGCCCCCGCGAAGCTCTCCGTTGAGGGCGCCGTGTGGCAAGGAGCCTCCGTTGTCGGAGGAAAAGACGATGAGGGTGTCCTCGGCGATGCCCAGTTCCTTGACGACGTCGAGGAACTTGCCGATTTCGTGGTCCATGTGCTCGACAAAGGCGACGTTGGTGGCGCGTTTCTTGTC